>JBLMXB010000082.1:0-78971 GCA_050257555.1 Hyphomicrobiales bacterium
CCGCGGCCGAGGGCCACGTCCCGGGCGACGTCCAGGTGGCGCCCGACGGCTCCGTCTACGTGAGCGACAGCGCGCATCCCGCCATCTACCGGATCCGCGGCGGGAAGGTCGAGGAATTCGCGACCGACCCCGCGTTCCGATCGCTCCAGGGCCAGGCGCTCTCGGGCGACAGGCGGACGCTCTTCGTCGCCGACTACAGCCACGGCATCGCCGCGGTGGACCTCGCGACCCGCGCCGTCTCCTGGCTCGATCCGCCGCCGACCGGCACCGTCCTCGGCATCGACGGCATGGCGCGGGCCCGGGACGACCTCGTCGCCATCCAGAACGGGATCGTGCCGCCGCGGGTCGTCCGGATCCGGCTCGCCGGCGCCCCGGATCGCGGGGACGCGGACGGCGGCCCCCGCGAGCGCGCGGCGGCGTCGGCCCCGACGCGCGTCGTCTCGGTCGAGGTCCTCGACCGGAACCTCCCCGTCGCGAGCGAGCCGACGTCGGGCGTCGTGGTCGGGGACGCCTTCTATTACGTGGCGAACGGCCAGTGGGAGGAGTTCGACGAGGCGGGCGCGCGCGTCCCCGGCACTTCGCTCCGCCCGCCCGTGATCCTCCGGCTTCCCCTTCGACCCCGGCGCTGACGCGCGCGCACGCGCGCGCTCACGCCTCCTCGAGCAGCCCGAACGCCGCGTCGAGCGCCTGGTGGTCGCCGACGAGCACGAGGATGTCGCCGGCCGCGAGCCGGAAGTCCGGCTCCGGGCTCACGTGATGGACGCCCTCGCGGACGATCGCGATCACGAGCGCGCGCGTGCGGCCGCGCAGGTCGAGCTCCGCGAGCGTCCGTCCGATCGCCGGGGAGCCGGGCTCGAGGTAGAACGTGTCGGTGACGGCCCCCGCCATCATCCGCTCGATCGAGCGCATCAGGGCGCCGGCGAGGTCGCCGCCGCGGAGGAACGAATATCCCTCGCGCCGGAGCGCCTGCTCCTGGAGCCGGACCACGTTCCCCGGCACGTGGTAGCGCCGGAGCACGCGCATCACGATCGCGATCGACGTCTCGAACTCCTCGGGGATCACCTCGTCGGCGCCGAGCCGCATCAGCTCGGCCACCTCGGCCACCTGGCGCGTGCGCGCGATGATGTACGCGCGCGGGTTCACGCGGCGCGCCTGGACGACCGCGAACCGCGTCGCGGCCGGGTCGGAGATCGCGAGCACGACCACCGCCGCCCGGTCGGCCGCGCACGCCGAGAACCCCTCGGGCCGCGAGACGTCCCCGAACTCGATCCGCTCCCCTTCCGAGCGCGCGCGGCGGATGATGGCGGTGTCGAGCTCCATCACGACGTACGGGATCCCGAGCTCGCGGAGCGCGCGCGCCACGTTCCGCCCGTTCACGCCGTACCCGGCCACGACGACGTGGTCGTGGAGCGGCGCGGCGGCCGCCGCTCCCGCCGCCCGCTCCGGCGCCCGGCCCGCCGCGGACGCCGCCGTCGCCGCCCCGAGCCCCCCGACGTGCCCCTCGAGCGCGATCCCCTCCTCCGGCAGCGCGACCGCGCCCCCCGTGCGCGCGCCGACCCACGACGCGAGCTGGATCAGGAACGGGGTCAGCATCAGCGTCAGGACCGCGACCGCGAGGAAGAGCTGCCCCTGGAGCGCCGTGACGAGCCCGTGGCCGAGCCCCACCGAGATCAGGACGAACGAAAACTCCCCCACCTGCGCGAGCGAGATGCCGACGATGGCCGCGATCCGGAGCGGGAACCCCATCAGGCGCACGATCAGGGCGGCGACGGAGGCCTTGAGCGCCATCGTGAGGAGGAGCCAGGCGCCGACCGTGCCGGTGTGGTCGTGGAGGTAGGCGGGCGAGAGGAGCATCCCGATCCCGATGAAGAAGAGGCTCGAGAAGAGGTCGCGGAACGGAAGGATCTCGGCGACCACCTGGTGCGCGTACTCGCTCTCGCTGACGAGGAGCCCGGCCACGAACGCGCCGAGCGCGGGCGAGAGACCGAGCCGCTGGGTCAGGAGCGCCGAGCCGAGGCAGACCGCGACGGCCATCATGACGTAGAGCTCGCGGATCCCGCTCCGGATCACGGCGCTGACCACGAGCGGGGTCACGTAGCGGACCACGAAGAAGAGCGTCACCACGACGGCGAGGCCGATCAGGAGCCGCGGGCCGATCGAGAGGGTGGCCGCCCCCGCCAGGGCCGGGATCAGGATCAGCATCGGAACGATCGCCATGTCCTGGAAGAGGAGGATGCCGAGGAGGATCCGCCCCTGCGGCGCGTGCGTCTCCCCGCGCGTCTCGAGGAGCCGGAGCACCATCGCGGTCGAGGAGAGCGCCACGAGCATCCCCGCGAAGAGCGCGCGCGACGGCGGCGCGCCGATCGGGAGGACGAGGAGGATCGCGGCCGTGGCGGCGATCGTGCCGAGCACCTGGAGCGGCCCCGCGACGAGGAACGCGCGTCCGATCTCCCGCAGGCGCGCGAGCGAGAACTCGAGGCCGATCATGAAGAGGAGGACCGCGACGCCGATCTCGGCCAGCGTCTCGACGTGGGACGGGGAGCCGATGAGCCGGAGCCCGCCGGGGCCGATCAGGACACCGGTCAGCATGAACCCGACGGCGGCCGGGAGGCGGAGCCGGCGGCTCGCGAGCGACACGAGGAGCGACGCCGTCAGCGTGACGACGAGGTCCTGGAGGAACGAGGTCTCGCCCATGGCCGGTGGGGCGCCCGGCTACCCGAGCGCGCGGAGCTCCGCGACGAGTCGGTCGATCTCGCCCGCGTCGTTGTAGTGGCAGAGGCTCACGCGGACGACGCCCGGATCGGGATCGATGCCCGCGGCGGTCAGGGCGCGCGGCGCGTACATGTGGCCGTCGCGCGCGTGGATCCCGCGCGCGGCGAGGCGCTCGACGATCGCCTCGGGACGGCGCCCCTCGATCGTGAAGCAGACGGTCGGGACCCGCTCCGAGGCGCGCTCCGGGTCGGACTCGCCCAGGATCCGGAGGCCCGGCACGGTGCCAAGGCCGCGCACGAGATCGCGGCCGAGTCCGATCTCGTACGCGCGGATCCGCTCCATCGCGCCGCGGAGCCGCGCGCGCGGCTCGGTCCCCTCCGGGCCCCACGACGCGAGGTAGCGGAGGGCGCCTCCCATCCCGGCGATCCCCTCGTACGTCTGCGTGCCCGGCTCGTACGCGTAGGGCGCCTCGGCGGGGATGAAGAACTCGCGGGCCGGCGCGAGCGACGCGAGCGACGCCGCGCGGCCCCAGAGGAAGCCCATGTGCGGCCCGAAGATCTTGTAGCCGCTGAACGCGAGGAAGTCGGCGCCGAGCGAGGGCGCGTCGATCGGGCCGTGCGGGCCGTAGTGGACCGCGTCGACGAAGACGAGCGCGCCCGCGTCGCGGGCGATCGCGGCGGCCGCCGCGACGTCGACGATCCGCCCGGTCGCGTTCGACGCGAGCGGCATGGCGACGAGGCGCACCGGCCCGCCGCCTTCGCGGAGGAGGGCCCGCAGGTCCTCCGGGTCGAGCCGCGCGTCCCGCCCGCGCGCTTTCCAGACCCGCGGGACCGCGCCGGCCGATTCGAGGCGGAGCCACGGGCCGACGTTCGCCTCGTGATCGAGCTCGGTGACGACGACGCGGTCGCCCGGACCGATCCGGGGGCGCACGGCGTCGGCGACGGCGCGGATCAGGCTCGTCGCGTTGAGCCCGAAGACGATCTCCTCGGGGGCGGCGGCGTTCAGGAAGGCGCGGAGGAGCGCGCGGGTCCCGTCGATCGTCCCGTCGACGGCGCGGGAGCGGGCGTAGCGGCCGCCGCGCTGGAGGTTCCGCTCGACGTAGTGCTCGCGCACCGCGTCCACGACCTCGTCGGGCACCTGCGCGCCCGCGGCGTTGTCGAAGAAGAGCTCGCGATCGCCGGCGGCGCGGAGCGCGGGGAACCGGCGCCGCGCCTCGGCGGGTTCGAAGGCCGGCGGGGACGCGGCCCGGCCGGCGCCGGCGGCGCCGGCCGGGTCCCGGTCGATCCTAGACGGCGACATAGACGTCCTCCCCTTCGACCTTCACGTCGAACGTGCGGACGGCGACCACGTCGGTCTCGGGCATCTTGCCGGTCTTGATGCTGAACTTCCAGCCGTGCCACGGGCAGCGCACGATGTCGCCGGCGAGGAGCCCCTCCCCCAGGTCGCCGCCCATGTGGGGGCACTGGTTCTTGATCGCGTAGATCTCGCCCTCGCACCGGAAGAGGGCGACCTTCCACGGTCCCGCCCAGACGACGAGCCCCTTCCCCTCCTCCACGTCGGCGCTCTTCGCGACCCTCACGAAATCGGGCATGCCCTGGCCCGTCCCCCCCTCGCGCAAAAAAGAAGACCGGCGCTCCACGGGGAGCGCCGGCCCAGTCTATCAGCCGTGTCGCGGATGGGCCTAGTGGCTGCCGCAGCCTCCGCCGCCGCACCCGCAGCCGCCGCCGGGGGCCGCCCCCTCGCTCTCTTCGGTCGCGAAGGAGGAGCCGCAGCCGCAGCTCTTCACCGCGTTCGGATTGTTGATCTTGAAGCCGCCTCCCTGCAGCGAGTCGTCGAAATCGATCGACGCGCCGGTCAGGAACTGGTGGCTCTGCACGTCGACGATGACCTTCACGCCGCCCGACTCGAAGACGAGGTCGTCGGCCGTGGCCGGCTCGTCCGCGATCTGCATGCCGTAGGAGAGACCGGAGCAACCGCCGCCGGCGACGAAGACGCGGATGCCCTCGAAGGAGCCTCCGTTCTGCTCCATGATGGTCTTGATTTCGCTCGCGGCCTTGTCGCTCAGGGTGATCATGGGGCTCGAATCCTCCGCTTCGCTGGATCGAAATCGACGGCTAAGACGTGGAACGGTCAGGGGTTCCGCGCCATCGAGCTTGGATGCGCCGGACCGCCCGCGGATGCTCTCTTTCTCTATCGGTCCATGATATTCCCGCCTGAAGCGGGATGTCAACGCCGCGGCCGGTCGGGCGGGCGGCCCTGCTGGAGGATCCGGAGCATGTTCGTGCCGCCGGACCGGGTCGTGGTGCCGGCCATCGCGACGACCCAGTCGCCGCGGCGGAGCATCTTCCGGCGGATCAGGATCGCGAGCCCCGTCTCGACCATCCGCTCGGCGGTGCGCCACCGCGGCACCATGACCGGATGGACGCCCCACGCGAGCGAGAGCCGCCGGCAGGTCGCCTCGAGCGGCGTCAGGGCGAGGATCGGCGCCTGGGGCCGCGACTTCGCGACCAGCCGCGCCGAATAGCCCGAGTGCGTGAAGATGACGAGGGCGCGCGCGCGGATCTCGCGCGCCGCCATGTACGCCGTGTGGGCGAGCGCGTGGGTCGGCGAGACGAGGGCCGTGCCGTCCGAGCGGCGGGGCGCGCGCTTCGTGGCGGCGAACTCGTCCGCCTCCGAGGCGATCCGCGCCATGGTCTGGACGACCTTGTCCGGGTAGCGCCCGACCGCGGTCTCGGCGCTCAGCATGATGGCGTCGGTCCCGTCGAAGATCGCGTTCGCCACGTCGGACGCCTCGGCCCGCGTCGGCTTCGTCGCCGCGATCATCGACTCGAGCATCTGCGTGGCCGTGATCACGGTCACCTCGTTCGCGTTCGCCCGCTCGATGATCCGCTTCTGGAGGATCGGCACGCGCTCGGGCGGGTACTCCACGCCGAGGTCGCCGCGCGCGACCATCACGCCGTCGGCCGCGTCGAGGATCTCCTCCAGGTTCTCGATCGCCTCGCGCCGCTCGATCTTCGCGATCAGGAGCGGCCGGTTCCGCGCGCTCCGGACGATCCGCCGGAGGCGGATCAGGTCCTCCCCGCTCCGCACGAACGAGAGCGCCACGAAGTCGACGTCCTGCGCGAGACCGAAGCGGAGATCCTCGCGGTCCTTGGACGTGAGCGACGGCGCCGAGAGACGGACGCCGGGGAAGTTCACCCCCTTGTGATCGCTCAGCGGTCCGCCGACGGCGACCCGGCAGCGAAGCCCCTTCCGCCCCCGCCCGAGCACCCGCAGCTCCACCTTTCCGTCGTCGATCAGGATGCGGTCGCCCGCGGAAACGTCCTGCATGAGCCCGCTGTAGATGATCGGGACCACGTCGTGCCCGGCGTCCCGCTGGCGGTCGGTGACCCAGATCTCCGCGCCGGTCGCGACGCGCGTCGAGCCGCCCTCGAACTCCCCGAGCCGCAGGCGCGGCCCCTGGAGGTCGAGCAGGACGCCGATCCGCTTCCCGACGCGATGGGACGCGGTCCGGACGGCGCGGATGGCGCGCATGTGATCGGCGCGGGAGCCGTGCGAGAAGTTGAGCCGGGCCACGTCGAGGCCGGCGCGGATCATCCGCGCGAGCACGACGGGGTCGGACGAGGCGGGCCCGAGGGTGGCGATGATCTTGGTGCGCCGCACGGCTACCGGCCGTCCGACGCGCGGGCGTCGCGCGGATTCACGTGGCGTCGATGCGGATCAAACGGCGAGCGTGGCGAGCACTTCGTCGGCGTGGCCCTCGACCTTGACGCGGCGGAATACGTTCTCCACGTTCCCTTCGCGATCCACGACGAACGTCGTGCGCTCGATCCCCCAGAAGGAGCGGCCGTAGAGGCTCTTCTCCTTGTACACGCCGTACTGGCGGGAGACCGCCGCGTCCACGTCCGAGAGGAGCGGGAACGACAGGTTGTATTTCTGGGCGAACCGCTGGTGGCTCAGCTCGTCGTCGAGGCTGATGCCGAGCACGATGGCGTCCTTCGCCTCGATCCGCGGCAGGTTGTCGCGGAACGCGCAGGCCTCCATCGTGCAGCCGGGCGTGTCGTCCTTCGGATAGAAGTAGAGGATGACGCGCTTGCCGCGGAACTCGCTGAGCGTGACGCGCCGTCCGAGCGTGCTCGGGAGCGAGAACTCGGGAGCGGCCATGCCGACCGTGAGGTTCTCGCCCGGCCAATCGGGGCCACCCTGCTTCGAGCTCCGGCGGCGGGGTGGCGGCTCGGGCTCGGCGCGCCCTGCGGCGCGCTCCTCCTCGAACTCGATCGACCCCTGCTGCGCGCGCGATGCGCCCTTCCCCTTCCTCGAGACCGCGGCAGGGGGGTGCTTGGGCGCCGGGGCGGCCTTCTTCTTCGAGGCGGCCGGTCGCTTCGCGGCCTTCTTCTTGGCGGCCTTGGGCTTCGGGCGGGATTTCGCGGCCTTCGGTCCGGCCTTCTTCTTCGCCACTTTCTTCTTCGCCGCCTTCTTCTTCCCTGCGCTCGCGCGCTTCGCCATGGCCCGCCGGCTCCCTATCAACTTCTTGGAGGACTTGGATTTCTTGGATTTGGCCGCACGCTTCTTCCGGGACGACGCCTTCCTCGCCATTCGAGAATCCTCCGGTGGCCGAGGTCCAATGGTCAGCGCTGCCGTCGGGGCATCCTACCGAGAGCGGGGTTTGGGCGCAAGGGATGGCGTGGCGTGCGGATTCCGCGCTAGTCCCGGATGTGGGAGTACGAGAAGACGCTCTCGTCCATGGTCGCCGGGGTCGCGACGTTCTCGAAGCGGAGCATGACCGGCTTCCCCTCGAACCGCCGGAGGAGCGAGAGGCGGATCGGGCCGATCTGGGTCCACGACTCCCAGTGCACGACCTGGGGCGGCGGCTTCTGTCCCGTCAGCACGTACTCCCACTTGTCGATCAGGTGGGTCTTCCGGTTCACGAAGAGCCAGTAGTGGTCGTCGGACGTGAGGCCGACCCCTTTGTCGAACGTCAGCTCGAGCACGTCGTACGGGGTGCCGTCCTTTCCGGTCTCCTCCCGGTCGTACTTGAGGTGCGTCCCCGGGTCGCGGAGCTTGAACGGCATCATCACCCAGTACGTGTCGTTCACCCACCGCTCGTAGCCCATCTGGATGATGTTCGCGATGTTGGTCGAGTCGGTATCGAGGAGCCCGTCGGTGAACGTCTTCCCCTTCTTGTCGGCCAGGGAGAAGATCGCGGTGACGATCCGGCCCTTGTCGTCCGGGCCCTCGACGCGCTCCCGGCCGTGCTTCTTGTCCCACCAGTGCCGGAATCGGGCGACTTCCTTCCCGTCGCGCACGATCACGAAGTCGAACCGGAAGTACGGGAGGTCGTCCCAGGCCTTCTGCCCGCCCATCGCGTCGGTCAGCTCCTTCGCGATCGCGGCGGCCTTCGGATCGGCCTCGCCCATCGGACGCCCTTCGGCGCGGGCGGGACGCGGCGCCGGCAGGGCGAGCGCCCCGGCGAGCATCGCCGTCGCGATCGCCGCCGCCGTGAAGCGGACGCGGCGCATCTAACCGAGGCTCCGGAGCGTCTCGAGGAGCTTCGTGTGGTCAGGGGGTCTCCCGATCTCGTGGATCTCGATCGACCGGATGATCCCCTGCTTGTCGATCACGAACGTGGCGCGCTCGGAGTAGCCCTCGGGCCGGAGCACGCCGTAGCGCTTCGCGATCTCGCCGTGCGGGTAGAAGTCGGCGAGCATCGGGTAGTCGATGCCGCCGAGCAGCGCCGCCCACGCCCTGTGGGCCGCCGAGGAGTCGACGGAGATGCCGAGCACCTGTGCTTCGAGCCCCTCGAACGTCTGCCGCTCCTTGCTGTACGTCGGCATCTGGATCGAGCAGATGGACGTGAACGCGAGCGGATGGAACACGAGGACGACGTGCTTCCTGCCCCGGAACGACGAGAGATCGACCGGGTGGTCGTCCTGATCGTACAGCGTGAAATCGGGGGCGGGATCCCCGACCTTGAGCGTCCTGGTCCGAGCCATGGTGGTGGCTTCCGTCACGACCGCTTCTCCTTGGTGTGGGGCCGCGTGGCGGCTCGCTACGAGCGGTCCGACTCCACCGTCTCGCGCGTCTGCTCCGCCTGCCGCTTCAGCGACTCGGGGTCGTTCACCCCGGCCTGGACTTCCTTCGGGATGTAGTCGAGCAGGTGCTTCAGGCCGTGCGCCTCCTTGATGAGGGAGCGCGCCACGACCATCCGCTGCACCTGGTTCGTGCCTTCGTAGATCTGCGTGATCTTGGCGTCGCGCATGTACTTCTCGATCGGGTAGTCGCGCATGTAGCCGTACCCGCCGAAGACCTGGACGGCATCCGTCGTGACCTGCATCGCCGTGTCGGTCGCGAAGAGCTTGCACATCGCGGCCAGCTTGGAGAGGTTGGGCGCTCCGTCGTCCACCGCCCTCGCCGCGGTGTAGACGAGGGCCCGGGCCGCCTCGACGCGGGTGGCCATGTCGGCGAGCATCCCCTGGATCATCTGGAACGAGATGATCGGCGAGCCGAACTGCTCGCGGTGGCCGGCGTAGATCGTCGCGTACTCGACCGCGCCCTGCGCCAACCCCACGGCCTGGGCCGCCACGCCCGGTCGCGCCCGGTCGAGCGTCAGCATGGCGTGCTTGAACCCGTAGCCGGGCGTGCCGCCGAGCAGGTTCTCCGCCGGCACGCGGCAGTCCTCGAAGTGGAGCTCCACGACGGGGACGCAGCGGATCCCCATCTTGTCCTCGACCTTGCCGATCCGGAAGCCGGGCGTCCCCTTCTCGACGAGGAAGGCGCTGATCCGGCGCGACTTCGAGTTCGGCTCGGTGACGGCGAACACGGTGTAGAGATCGGCCGCGCCGCCGTTCGTGTTCCACTTCTTCTCGCCGTTCAGGACGTAGTGGTCCCCGTCCTTGACCGCGCTCGCCCGGAGGCTCGCCGCGTCGCTCCCGGCGAACTTCTCGGAGAGCCCGAAGGAGATCAGCTTCTTCCCCTGCGCGATCAGCGGCAGGTAGCGGCGCTTCTGCTCGTCGCTCCCCCCGACCAGGATCGGGAACGAGCCGAGCGCGTTCACGGCGTAGAGCACGCCGACGCCGCCGCACGCGCGCGACAGCTCCTCGACGCAGATGCAGAGGTCGATGACGCCACCGCCGGAGCCGCCGTACTCCTTGGGGATCCAGACGCCCATGAGCCCGGCCTCGGCCAGCGCGTCCTTGATCTCCCACGGATACTCCTGCAGCCGGTCGTACTTCGCGGCGAGCGGACGGACCGCCTTCTCGGCCACCTCGCGGGCCCGCTCGCGCCACATGAGGTTCTGCTGGGACAGGAATCCGGACAAGGGAAGACCCCCCTTCCGTAGCGTTGAGTGTCGGATGGACCGCCGGCGGAATGCCCTGCGGAGACCCCGATTATCCTCGATGGCGTCCCCGCGTTCCACCCCGACTTTTCCGCTCGGAGATGGTACGAAGGGAGGAGGCTCGGGTGACGCGGCGCCTCGCCGCGGGAGGGGATCCGGGGGGCCGTCCCGGCGTGACGAAGGGGTTCCCGGCCACGTAGAACCGCCACGGGATGAGGTCCCAGGGCGGCGCCGCGGACTGGCAGCCGATCCGGGGCGACGTCGCGACCTCCCGGTCGGCGACCGGCGCGCCCGGCTCGATCCAGAGCGCGGGCCCGCGCAGGTCCGCCCGGTTGTGCCGCAGGTCGAGGTCGAGCGCCTGCGTGAGCCGGGCCGGGCCGGCTGTCAGGTGCCGGCTCGTGTCGGCGCGCCGCGCGCGCATCATCCACTCGATCCCCTCGAGCGGCTCGGCGCCCCGGATCAGGACCGCGGCGGGACGACCCTCCGGCTCGGTCACCGCGTTCAGCATGTAGTGCATGCCGTACGTGAGGTAGACGTACGCGAGGCCGGGGGGCCCGTAGAGCGGATCGGTCCGTGCGGTCCGCCCCGCGCGCGCGTGGCAGGCCTTGTCGGCCTCGCCGACGTACGCCTCGACTTCGACGATCCGGGCGCGGAGGACGAGGCCGGACGCGACGCGTCGCGCGAGCACGGCGCCCAGGAGCTCGCGCGCGACGACGAGGGTGCCCCGCGCGTAGAACGCGCGGGAGAGGGGTCGGGGCATGGCGTCGAGTATAGCGGAGCGCCGCGCGATGCCGCGCGCAAGACGGGGTCCGGAACGGTGCGCGGCGCCGCGCGCGCCGCGGGCCCGCGCATTGACCGGGCGCGGGCCCGCCCCTACAATCGCGCGGTGTCGCCGAGCCCCGATGCACCCCAGAAACTGACCCGCGGCTCGCGGTCCATCCTCTTCCTCACCGTCTTCATCCATCTCCTCGGCTTCGGCATCCTGATCCCGCTCCTCCCGTACTACGCCATGAAGTACGGCGCGGGCGGCGTGATGATCGGGCTCCTCAACACGTCGTTCTCGTTCGCGCAGTTCCTCTTCGCGCCGGTCTGGGGACGCCTCTCCGATCGCGTCGGCCGCCGTCCGGTGCTCCTCGGGTCGCTCCTCCTCACGGGCGCGTCGTACGTGGTCTTCGCGATGGCGCAGTCGCTCCCCGTGCTCTTCGTCTCCCGGATCCTGGCCGGCGTCGCGGGCGCCACCCTCTCGACCGCGCTCGCGTACGTCGCCGACACGACCGGCCCCGCCGACCGCACGAAGGGGATGGGGCTGATCGGGGCGGCGTTCGGCATGGGCTTCATCTTCGGCCCCGCCATGGGTGGCGTCCTCTCCCGGTGGGGCTTCGCGGTGCCCGCGCTCGCGGCGGCGGGGCTCGCGATGGGCGCCGCCGTCTTCGCGTACTTCCGCCTCCCCGAATCGCTGACGCCCGAGGCGCGCGCCGCGGCCGGCGCCGCGGGCCGCCGCCGCGCGAGCTTCCGGGACGCGTTCTCGCGCCCGATCGTGGGGCTCGTGCTCGGCCTCTACTTCACGGTCACGCTCTGCTTCTCGGGAATGGAGGCGATCCTCGCCCTCTTCTGCGACCACTTCTTCCGGTGGGGACCGGCGCAGATCGGGTACCTGCTGGCGTACGTCGGCGTGGTCGCCGCGACGATGCAGGCGGGGATCGTGGGGTCGCTCGTGCGGCGCTTCGGCGAGCGCGCGCTGATCCGGACCGGCGTGTTCCTGATGGGCGTCGCGTTCGTCACCGCGGGGACGGTCCCCCCGATCGCGCTCTTCCTCGTCGTGATGGGCGTGATCGCGGTCGGGAGCGGGCTCACGAGCCCGTCCCTGTCGGGCCTCGTCTCGCTCTCGACGCCGCCCGCGGAGCAGGGCGGGATCCTCGGCACGTACCAGTCGCTCGGGAGCCTCGCCCGCGCGATCGGCCCGTTCCTGGGCGGGCTCGCGTTCGACCACGTCTCGCCCGGCGCGCCGCTCTGGCTCGCCGGCGCCACGCTGATCCTCGCCGTCAGCGCCGCGCTCCGCCTGCCGCGGCACGAGGACGTCGCGACGTAGAACGAAACCGCCCCCGCGGGTCTCCCCGCGGAGGCGGCTCGGTGCTTCGACGAGACGACGGGACGACGGGCGAGGGCCTAGCGGCCGATCGCCTTCTGGATGCTCTTCCTGAAGATGCCGAGTCCCTGTTCGATCTCGGCCTTCGTGACGACGAGGGGCGGGCGGAACCGGATCGACTTGGGGCCGCAGCCGAGGACCACCGCGCCCTCCGCGTACGCGTTCTGGATGACCAGGTCGCGAAGCGCTCCGTCGCGGAGATCGAACGCGCACATCAGGCCCTTCCCGCGCGGATTCATCACGTGCTCCGGGAACTCCTTCGCGAGCGCCTCGAGGCCGGCCAGGAGCTCCGTCCCGCGGGTCGCGGCGTTCTCGACCAGCTTCTCCTCCGCCATGATCTCGAAGTAGCGCTGGCTCCGGACCATGTCGACGAGCGTCCCGCCCCACGTCGAGTTGATGCGGCTCGACACGCGGAAGACGTTGTCCTTCACCTCGTCGATCCGGCCGTTGGCGACGAAGCCGCAGATCTGCGACTTCTTGCCGAACGCCACCATGTCGGGCGTGACGCCGTAGTGCTCGTGCGCCCAGAACTTGCCGGTGAGGCCGTAGCCCGCCTGGACCTCGTCGAAGACGAGCATCGCGTCGTGCTCGTCGGCCATGGCGCGGAGCGCCTGGAAGAACTCGGCGCGGAAGTGGTTGTCCCCGCCCTCGCCCTGGATCGGTTCGATGATGATCGCGGCGATGTCGTCCGTGTGCCGCTCGAACGCGCGTTCCATCTGCGCGATCGCGAGCGCCTCGCGCCGCTTCACGTCGGCGAGACGGTCCTCGTTGAGCGGGAACTCGACCTTCGGATTCAGCACGCGCGGCCAGTCGAACTTCGGGAAGTACGCCGTCTTCCGCGGGTCGGTCGTGTTCGTCAGCGTGAGCGTGTAGCCGGAGCGCCCGTGGAACGCCTGCTCGAAGTGGAGCACCTTCGTGCCCCGTTCCTCGCGATAGCCCTTGGCGAAGTTCTTCCGCACCTTCCAGTCGAACGAGGCCTTGAGCGCGTTCTCCACGCCGAGCGTGCCGCCGGCGACGAAGAACGCGTGGACGAAGCTCTTCCCCATCGCGTGGCGCGAGAACGTCTCCACGAACTCGGCCATCTCGGTCGTGTAGACGTCGCTGTTCGTCGGATTGTGGAGCGCCGCCTTGAGCAGCCGCGCCTGGAACTCGGGCGCCTTGAGCCCCGGGTGGTTCATCCCCACCGGGTTCGACGCGAAGAACGAGAAGAAGTCCATCAGCTTCTTCTTGCCCCGCGAATCGTAGAGCCAGACGCCCTCGCTCTTCTCGAGGTCGAGGACGAAATCGAAACCATCGGCCAGCATGTGCTTGGCCAGCGTGGCGTGCACCTGCTCCGGGTCGATCCGGACGGAGGTGCTGGTCGCGGTGGGATTCATCGGGGTCGGCTCCTTTCGGGGTCTCGGTCGTTGGGCGCTTCGTTCACGTCGAATCTTCCGGGTCTCGCGAGGCCGCGCGGGCCGTCAGTCCACCCGGATCTTGTGCTCTTCCTTCGCGGTCGCCAGCACCATCACCGTCCGGGTCTGGCGGACGCCGCGCAGCGTGTTCAGCTTCTCGATCAGGAGGCGCCGGAACTCCGTCATGTCCGCCACGCGCACCTTGAGGAGGAGCGAGAACTCCCCCGTGATGTGGTGGCACTCGAGCACCTCGGTCAGGTCCTCGACCGCCGCGATGAACGCGCGCTCGTACCGCGGATGCTCGACGAACACCTCGACGAACGCCGTGATGTCCTGCCCCAGCTTCCGGTCGTCGAGGAGCGCCACGTACCCGCGGATGAACCCGGCCTGCTCGAGCTTCTTGATCCGCTCGTTCACCGACGGCGCCGTGAGCCCGACCGCCTTCGCGACCGCGGCCTGCGACGTCTTCGCGTTCTCCTGGAGGAGGCCCAGGATCCGGCGGTCGATCGCGTCCGGAGCGTGTCCGTTCTCTAACGTGGTTCGGGCTTCGGCCTTCATCGCCTAATATTATTCGGCATTTTTGCCATTTGAGTCAACATTTATTTCGAAGCGACGCCTCCCGCTCGAACCGCTTCCCCCTTGAGGGGCCGCGCATCCAAGCGGTACCCTTGGTGAAACACCCCGAGCCCCCGAACCTCCCGGAGGACCGTATACCCGTGAAACGACCAGAAACCGTTAAGACACTTCGAGATAGCGGATACGTCCCGCGCACCGTGAAGGAGGAGATGCGCCGGAATCTCGTGACCTCCATGGAGCGCGGGGAGAACCGCTTCCCCGGCATCGTCGGCTACGACCGGACCGTGCTGCCGCAGATCGAGAACGCGATCCTGAGCGGGCACGACTTCATCCTCCTGGGGCTACGCGGCCAGGCGAAGACGCGCCTGCTGCGGAGCCTCTCCCGCTTCCTCGACGAGTGGGTGCCCGCCGTCGACGGCTGCGAGCTGAACGACGATCCCCTCGCGCCGATCTGCCCCGTCTGCAAGCGCCGGAGCGCCGAGGAAGGGGACGCGCTCCCGGTCCGCTGGATCCATCGCGACGAGCGGTACCGCGAGAAGCTCGCGACGCCCGACGTCACGATCGCCGACCTGATCGGCGACATCGACCCCATCAAGGCGGCGAACCGCCGGCTCTCCTACAGCGACCCCGAGGTCATGCACTACGGCATCGTGCCGCGCACGAACCGCGGCATCTTCGCGATCAACGAGCTCCCCGACCTCCAGCCGCGCATCCAGGTCGGGCTCCTGAACATCCTCGAGGAGAAGGACATCCAGGTCCGCGGCTTCCCGATCCGGCTCCCGCTCGACATCCAGATCGTCTTCTCCGCGAATCCGGAGGACTACACGAACCGCGGCAACATCATCACGCCGCTCCGCGACCGGATCGCGTCGCAGATCATGACGCACTACCCGTACACCATCGAGGACGCCATGCGCGTCACCGAGCAGGAGGCGTGGGTGGAGCGCGGCGACGGCATCGAGGTGCTCGTCCCCGACTACATCCGCGAGCTGATCGAGATGGTCGCGATCCAGGCGCGGAAGTCGTCGTACGTGGACCAGGGAAGCGGCGTCAGCGTCCGCATGACGATCGCGCTCCTCGAGAACGTGATCTCGAACGCCGAGCGGCGCGCCATCCGGAACGGCGAGAAGCGCCAGGCCGTCCGGATCTGCGACCTCCAGCAGGCGATCTCGGCGATCACCGGCAAGGTGGAGCTGGTCTACGAGGGCGAGCAGGAGGGCGCCGTCGCGGTCGCGAAGCACCTGGTCGGAAAGGCCGTGAAGGAGATCTTCGCGAAGTACTTCCCCGACGCGTACAAGGCGAAGGAGAAGGGGGACGGCTCGCCGTCCGACTACGATCCGATCTTCCGCTGGTTCGCCCAGGGGAAGAAGGTCGCGATCTCCGACGAGCTCCCGACCGGCGAGTTCCACAAGCACCTGGCGCAGGTGACGGGACTCGAGGCGCTCCCGAAGCGCTACCTCAAGATCCAGGACCCCGCCGAGGTCCCGACCGCGATGGAGTTCGTGCTCGAGGCGCTCCACCAGAACTCGATCCTCGCGAAGGAGCGGACCGACACGGCCGCGCTCGCGTACACCGACATGTTCTCGACGATGCTCGGGAAGCCGGAGGAGGCGGAGGACTAGCCGTGGACTTCCGGTACGCGCGGTGGGACGCGCGGCTCTTCCAGAACCTCAACTTCCTCAAGAACCTCCTCTCCCTCTACCACCGCCTGCTGCTCATGACCGACGGCGACGTGGACCAGGCGCTCCGCGCGCTCGAGGAACTGGGCGAGCGCTTCGGCTTCTTCAACGACAAGTTCTCGCTCGAGGACTTCAAGAAGCACCTGAAGCAGGAAGAGGCGATCGAGGAGGTGAACGGACGTTCGAAGCTGACGCGGAAGGGCGAGCGGATGATCCGGAAGGACTCCCTCGACCGGATCTTCACGTCGCTGGCGAAGGACTCGGCCGGCGAGCACCGCGTGCCGCGGACCGGCGCGGGGGGCGAGAAGATCACCGAGACGCGCCCGTACGTGTTCGGCGATTCGGTCGGCGACATCGACTTCCTCTCGAGCGTCCGGAACTCGCTCCGGCGCCACCGCGGCGAGATCGCCGACGACGGGCTCGCGCTGAGCGAGGACGACCTCGAGGTCTACGAAACCGAGCACCTCTCGTCGTGCGCGACCGTGCTCATGATCGACGTGAGCCACTCGATGATCCTGTACGGCGAGGACCGGATCACCCCGGCCAAGCAGGCCGCGCTCGCGCTGGCCGAGCTGATCACGACGCGGTATCCCAAGGACGCGCTCTCGGTGGTGCTCTTCGGGGACGACGCGTGGGAGGTGAAGCTCCGGGACATCCCGTACGCCTCGGTCGGTCCGTTCCACACGAACACGAAGGCGGGGCTCCAGCTGGCGCAGAAGATCCTGGCGCGGCAGAAGCACGTGAACAAGCAGATCTTCATGATCACGGACGGGAAGCCGTCGGCGATCTTCGAGAACGGACGGCTCTACAAGAACGCGTTCGGGCTCGACCCCAAGATCGTGAACAAGACGCTCGACGAGGCCGTCCAGTGCCGCCGGAAGCGGATCCCGATCACGACGTTCATGGTGACCCAGGACCCCTACCTGGTCCGGTTCGTCGAGCGCTTCACGCAGCTCAACAAGGGGCGGGCGTACTTCTCCGACCTCGAGGACCTGGGCGGCTACCTCTTCGTCGACTTCGCGCAGAACCGGAAGCGTCGCGTCCAGTAGCCGCGGCGCGGCGGCGCGGCGCTACAGGAGCCACGCCATCCCGAGCTGGACCGTCATGAACGGCGTGTCGATGAACTCGTTCCCCCAGACCTGGTGGTACTTCACGCCGCCGCCGAACATCGCTCGGGGCGACACGCGCCCCATGAGCCCGGCGCCGATGTTCATCCCGAAGTTGTTCTCCGAGATCGAGTCGCGCGTGAGGATCCCGCCGGAGACCAGGTCGAGCGACTCCTTCACGTGGTACATCCCCATCCCGCCGCCGATCCACGGCTTCACCTTGGAGCTCGACGGGAGGGCGACCACCGCGTCCATCGTGAACGGCGTGATCGAGGCGTTGAGCGTCGACGTCGCCTGGTTGTCGAAGTGGTGGTACGCGAGGCCCAAGGAGAGGACCACGTTCCGGCTCACGCCGTAGCCGATCGAGCCGCCGAAGCCGGGGCCCGAGTCGTAGACGTCGCCGAAGTGGCCGGTCGGGGCCGAGAATCCGATGTGCGCCGAGAGCAGCGTGCGGCCGTAGAGCCCCTCGCCGCGCTCGGCCGGAGGGCGGCGGCTCGCAGGATGCGCGTCGCCGGAAGCGATCGAGGCGGCGCCGGCGTCCGCGGCGAGGAGTGTCAGGGCGAGCGAGAGCGCGAGCGTGAGAACCGCGGGGCGTCGTGGCATGGGGTCCCTCCTGGGTCCGGGGTTCGAAGGCATCGACTCCTCGCAGTCTACCCGCCCCGTGGACGGCGACAAACCACCGATCGGCGGTCGCCTTGACGGATTCCGCAACTCCGTGTTCTACTGGACGTTCCGCTCCGTTCCAGGAGGCGCCGATGCAGGAACCCCATCCCCCGTTCGGCCGCGCCGGGCGGAACCTCGAAGCGGAAGAGCCGGTCCTCGATCCCACGCCGCTCCACGTCGCCTACCAGGCGTGCGAAGCGCTCGCGCGGGCGCATTACGAGAACTTCCCGGTCGCGTCGTGGTTCCTCTCGAACGACCGCCGTCTCGCGCTCGCGGCGATCTACGCGTTCGCTCGGCTCGCCGACGACGTCGCCGACAGCGAGCGCCCGAGCGCGGAGCGGCTCCAGCGCCTCGACGAGATCGAGGCCGACTTCCTGCACGCCCTCGACGGCGCGCCCCCGCATCCGATCCTCGTCGCGCTCGCCGACGCCGTGGAGCGCCATTCGCTCCCGACCGAGCCGTTCCTCGATCTCCTCGAGGCGTTCCGCCGGGACGCGCGCGACGCGACGTTCGCGACGTGGGACGACCTCCTCGACTACTGCCGCGGCTCGGCGAACTCGATCGGGCGGCTGGTCCTCGCGCTCTACCGCGTGGACGATCCGCTCGCGCCCGCCGAGTCGGACGCGATCTGCACCGCGCTCCAGCTCACGAACTTCTGGCAGGACCTGGGGCGCGATCTCGCGCGGGGCCGCCTCTTCATCCCGCTCGAGGACCTGGCGCGCTTCGACGTGACGCGCGACGACCTGATCGACCCGGCGCGCCACTCCGTCGTCTCGCGCCTCGTCGAGCACGAGTGCCGCGGCACCGACGAGCTGTACGAGCGGGGCCGGCGGATCCCGAGCCGCGTGCCGTTCGGGCTCTCGATCCAGCTCCGCGCCACGATCTCCGGCGGGCGGTCGATCCTCCGCTCCGTGCTCCACCGCGGCCAGGACGTGATCGTCGACCGTCCCACGCTCGGCCCCATCGGCCGGGTTCGCGTGCTCCTCGCGGCGCTCCTGGGGCTCGGTGTCTGAGGCGACCGTGATCGCGCGGCCGACGTCCTTCTCGGTCGCCTTCGCGCTCCTGCCGGCGCCGCAGCGGGAGGCGATCCGAGCCGTGCACGCCTGGAGCCGCGCGGTCGACGACGCGGTCGACGAGGAGCCCGAGCCCGAGCGGGCGCGCGCGCGCCTCGCGCTCTGGCGCCGCGAGGTGGACGCGCTCTACGGCGGCGCGCCCACCGAGGGCGTGACGCGCGCGCTGAGGCCCCACGTCGAGCGCTTCGCCATCCCGAGGACCTACCTCGACGAGCTGGTCAACGGCGTGGAGATGGATCTCACGCAGGCGCGGTACGGGACGTTCGAGGACTTGAGGCGCTACTGCTACCGCGTCGCGTCGGTCGTCGGGCTCATCTGCCTCCGGATCTTCGGCGAGCCCGAGGAGCGGGCGCGCGAGTACGCGGAGAGCCTCGGCATGGCGCTCCAGCTCACGAACATCCTCCGCGACGTCGGGAGCGATCTCGCGCGCGGCCGGATCTACATCCCGCTCGACGAGATGGAGCGCTTCGGCGTGACCGAGGAGCGGCTCCGCCGAAGCGAGCGGGACGGCGCGTTCCACGCCCTCATGCGCTTCCAGGCCGACCGCGCGCGCACGTTCTTCGCGGCCGCCGAGCGCGAGGTGCGCGCGCTCGACCGGAAGCGGCTCCTCGCCGCCGAGATCATGGCCGGCGTCTACCGCCGGCTCCTCGACCGGATCGAGTCGAGCGGGTACGACGTGCTCCGGCGCGAGGTGCGCGTCCCGGCGCTCGAGCGCGCCTGGATCGCCGCGTGCACCGCGATCGTCGTCCACGCGACGGGTTGATCCGGGGCCGATGACGCGCCGCCCCGACGTGGTGGTGGTCGGCGCCGGCTTCGCCGGCGTCGCCGCGGCGACCGCGCTCGCCGAGCGCGGCGCGAGCGTGGTCGTGCTCGAGACGCGGCAGCGCCCGGGCGGCCGCGCCACGTCGTGGACCGATTCCCGCACGGGCGAGCCGCGCGACAACGGGCAGCACGTCCTCGCCTCCTTCTACGACGAGACGGCGGCGCTCCTCCGCCGCCTCGGCACCGAATCGGCGCTCGAGGCCGACCCGACGTTCCGGCTCCGTCTCTGGGAGCGGGGCCGCGGCGCGTACGAGATCCGCTGCCCCGACCTCCCGGCGCCGTTCCACTGGCTCGCCGCGGTCGGCGGCTGTCCCCGCTTCTCGCCGGCGGCGCGCATGGCGTCGGTGACGCTCCACCCGAAGGCGCGCGCGCTCCTCGATCGGGCCCCGCGCGATCCGGCGGCGCGCGCGCTGACCGTCGCGGCGTGGCTCGACGGCGTTCCGGGGAGCGGCGACCTCGCCGCGGTGCTCGGCCCGGTGGCGCTCGCGGCGCTGAACGAGCGGCCGGAGGACGCCTCGGCCGTGCTCTTCGCCGCGGTGCTCGACCGGCTCTTCTCGGCGCCGGCCGCGAAGAGCGGGCTCGCGCTCCCGCGCCGCGGCCTCGCCGACCTCCTCGGCGGATTCGAGGGATACCTCGAGGCGAGGGGCGGCGGCGTGCGGTACCGCGCGACCGCGCTCGGCACGCGCGTCGAGCGGGGGCGCGTCGCCGGCGTCTCGCTCCTGGGCGGCGAGCGGATCGACGCCGGCGCGGTGGTGCTCGCGGTGCCGCACGAGCGGGTCACGTGGCTCCTTCGCCCCGAGCTGGCGGCGCCGTATCGCGCGATCGCCGCCGCGCCCTGGTCGCCGATCGTCTCGACCGTGCACGTCTACGACCGGCCGGTCCTCCCGGGCCGCTTCGTCGGGCTCCTCGGCACGAGGACGCAGTGGGCGTTCGACCGCGGCTCCGCGGGTCCGGCGCATCCCGGCGCGTTCGCGGTCGGCACCGTGCGGAGCGCGGCGTTCGACGACGCGGCGCGCGAGCCGGACGCGATCGCCGAGGAGACGACGGCGGAGCTGGCGGAGGCGTTCCCGGAGGCCGCGCGCGCGACGCTCCGCGCGGCGCGCGTCTACAAGGAGCGGCGGGCGACGCTCCGGGGCATCCCGGCCACGCAGCCGCTCCGGCCCAGGGCGGAGACCGCGGTCGAGGGGCTGATCCTCGCGGGCGACTGGACCGACACGGGGCTCCCGCCGACGATCGAAGGCGCGGTCGCGAGCGGCCACCGCGCCGCGGCGCTCCTCGCGGGAGCGCCGCGGTGACGCGGGCGCGCGGACGTCATCGTGCGTCTCGAGACGCCGCCCCGCCCCCGCGCTCCGCGGCGTCGCGACGCGCGCTCCGCGCGGCGCTCCTCCGCTGGTACCGGCGCGAGCGCCGCGACCTCCCGTGGCGTCGCACGCGCGATGCCTACGCGATCTGGGTGAGCGAGGTCATGCTCCAGCAGACGCGCGTCGAGACGGTGATCCCCTACTACGAGCGATTCCTCGCGCGCTTCCCTCGCGTGGAGGCGCTCGCGGGCGCGCGCGAGTCCGACGTGCTGGCCGCGTGGTCGGGACTCGGCTACTACCGCCGCGCGCGCCACCTGAAGCGCGCGGCGGAGGCGGTCGTCCGGGAGCACGGAGGCCGGCTCCCGGGCGACCCGGAGGCGCTCCGCGCCCTCCCCGGAATCGGCGCCTACACCGCGGCGGCCATCGCGAGCATCGGCTTCGGTCGGCCGGCGGCCGCGGTGGATGGGAACGTGATCCGCGTGATCGCGCGGCTCGAAGGATTCCGCGGGCGGCGCGACTCTGGCGCGCTCCGGCGCCGGGTGGAGGCGGTGGCGGCGGCGCTCGCGGAAGGACCGGCGCCCGGCGATTGGACCCAGGCGCTCATGGAGCTCGGCGCGACGCGCTGCCTCCCACGCGAGCCGCTCTGTGCGCGCTGCCCGCTCTCGCGCCGCTGCCGCGCGCGGGCCTCGGGGCGACCCGACGGCTTCCCCGAGGCGGCGCCCGCGCTCCCCGTGCGCGCCGAGCGGCGCCTCCTCCTCGCCGTGCGGCGCGGCGGACGCCACCTGCTCGTCCCCGACGCGGCGGAGCAGGGCGCGGCGTGGACGCTCCCCGCCGCGGTGCTTCGCGGTGGCGCGACGGAAGGCGTGGGCGAGGCCGGCGCCACCGCCGCGGCGCGATCGCTCGCGCGGTCGCTCGGCCTCGGCGGCGACCCCGACGGTCCGGTCGCGCGCTTCCGCCATCGCACGTTCTCGCACGATCTCTCGTTCGAGGTGTGGCGTCTCGCGGATGCGGAGCCCGCCGACCCGGCGACCCCCGCCGGCGGCCGATGGGCCCGGGCCGCCGACCTCGAGAGGCTCCCGGTCCGCGCCCCTACGTTGAAGGCGCTCAGGCAGTTGCGGGGACGCGGGCACGCGCGGAAGCGGGTCGAAATGTGATATAATCGAGGTTTGGAGCACTCGCCCAGCGCACGCTCACGACACCGCTCCGAGGCACCACGGAAGACCATGAAGCGCCGCACCCGCGCCACGCACCTCCGCGCCAACCGCACTCGCGTCGCCGCCCTACCGATCCTCGTCCTCCTCTCGGTCCTCGCCGTCGCGTCCGCGCCGCCGGCGGCCGCCGCGCCCCGCTCGGTCGATCCCGCGCTCGCGCACGTCCGGCCCGGCACGGCGCTCTCGGACCGCTTCCTGTCACGGGACGCCGCCGGGCACGTGCTCGTCGACCTCTTCATCGAGGGAGACGTGGCGCCGGGGCTCCTCCGGGCGCGGGGCATCGAGGTGAATACGGTCACGGGACGGCTCATGACCGCGCGGTGTCCGCTCGGGCTCCTTCGCGCGCTCCTCGAGATGCCGGGCGTCGACCGGGTCCGCGTCTCCGAGCCGGCGCGGAAGGACCTCGACGTGAGCGTGATCGACGCGCACGTGGACCAGCTCCGCACGGTGTCGCCGCCGAATTTCAGCGGCCAGACCGGCCAGGGGATCGTGATCGGCGACGTGGACACCGGCCTCGATATCCACCATCCCGACTTCCAGCATCCCGACGGCACGACGCGGATCCTCTATCTCTGGGACCAGACCGCGACGACCGGGACGCCGCCGAGCGGGTTCTCCTACGGCGCGGAGTACGACGCGGCCGCGATCGACGCGGGCACGGTCCCGGAGACCGACACCGACGGCCACGGGAGCCACGTGCTCGGCATCGCCGGCGGGAACGGCAGCGGGACGGGGAACGGCCAGCCGGCGTATCGGTACGTCGGCGTCGCCCCCGAGGCCGACCTCGTGATGGTGAAGACGACGTTCGACGCGACGTCGATCGTCGACGGCGTGAGCTACGTCTTCCAGAAGGCGGCCGCGCTCGGTGAGCGGGCGGTCGTCAATCTGAGCCTGAGCACGCAGGACGGACCGCACGACGGAACCACCCCGTTCGACATGATGATGAACGGCCTGACGGGGCCGGGACGCATCATCGTCGCCTCGGCCGGGAACACGGAGCTCAACGATCTGCACGCTCGCCTCGACCTCGCCGGCACGACGCCGCAGAGCATGACGCTCGACGTGCCGACGTACACGGCGAACGCCGGCACCATGGACGACTACCTCCTCTTCTCGGGCTGGTACCCGGGCGCGGACCAGATCTCGATGACGATCCACACCCCGACGGGAACGACGATCGGGCCGATCGCGCCAGGCGATTCCAGTGTCGCCAACGACACCGGCGACGGGTTCGTGAACGCGTACAACGCCACGACCGCGCCTCCGAACGGGGACCACGAGATCTACGTCGAGATCTACGACGAGTTCTCGAACAAGACGCCGGCGACGGGCACGTGGACGTTTACGTTCACGCCGACGAGCCTCGCGTCGACCGGCATCGTCGACATGTACCTCTACGTGAGCCACCTCGGGGACGGCGCCTCCCTCGCGCGCTGGATCCAGGGCCTCGTCGCCGGGGGTGTCATCGGCTCCCCGGGGCTCGCCGACTCGGTCATCGCCGTCGGCGCCCACACCACCAAGGCGTGCTGGACCTCCGTGACCGGCAGCGGGACCTGCTGGAATCCGGTGCCGACCGTGAACGACCTCGCGCCGTTCTCGAGCCAGGGACCGCGCCGCGACGGCGTCCTGAAGCCCGATCTCACGGCCCCCGGGTACGGCGTCGCCTCGACGAAGTCGGCGAACTCGATTCCGGCGACGACCCTCGTCATGCAGGACAGCGTGCACGTCATGCTGGGGGGAACGAGCATGGCCGCGCCGCACGTGGCCGGCACGGTCGCGCTCCTCCTGGCCCAGCCGGCGTGGAGCGACGCGGGACCGGGGGCGATCAAGGCGCGGCTCACGTCCACCGCGAGGGCCGACGCGTACACCGGGTCCGTGCCGAACGTCGCGTGGGGGTACGGGAAGCTCGACGCGGCGGCCGCGGCGGCGCCGCTTCTCGTGCTGAGCGTGCCGCACCCGGCGAAGGGCGCGATGATCCCGCCCGGAAAGCCCGACTCGGTCGAGGTGGTGGTGACCGGCGGCACGGCCGACTCGGTGGCGATCGCGCTCTCGATCGACGGCGGCGCGACGTATCCCTTCGCGCTCGGCACGCTGACCGGCGTCGCGCCCGGAACGCCGCGCGCGCTCGACTACTTCGTGGACGCCTCCATGGTCACGACCGAGGCGAAGGTCCGGGCCACCGCGCACGCTACCGGGGGCGGCACGGTCGTCGCCACCAGCGACAGCCTCTTCGTGATCGGCGCGCCGGCGGCGGTCGAGGCGGAAGCGGGCGCGGCCGCGCCCCGCTTCGCGCTCGACGGCGCCCGGCCGAACCCGTTCAACCCGAGCACGACGATCGCGTTCGAGCTGCCGGGCCGCGCGCGCGCCGTGCTCCGCGTCTACTCGATTCGCGGAACGCTCGTCCGCACGCTCGTGGACGAGCCGCTCGGCGCCGGGCGCTACCGCGCGGCGTGGGACGGACGGGACGACGCGGGCCGCGCGGTCGCGTCGGGGATCTACCTCTACCGCCTCGACGCGGGCGCCCGCCACCAGACCCGGAAGATGAGCCTGCTGAAGTAACACCGCGGGCGCGAGCCGCCGTGGTCGCGACCCTCGCCGGCCGGGTGATCGCTCTCGGCCGGAACCAACCATCGACTCCGGCATACTATCCTCCAAACCTCATTCCGGGCATGGGGCTTGCAGACCTGCCGTGGGACAAGGTTTTCCCGCCGGAACACCCCTGAACATGGAGCGAGTTGCCATGCCTGCGTCCACGGAGCGAACCATTTCGCACGGTCCGGCATCCGCCACGTCCCGGCCCGCGCCGCGCCTCGCGGCCCGGACGACGTCGCCTGACAAACGGTCAGGCGGGATCGGGGGCCGGCTCTTCCTGGTCACGCTGCTCGCGATCCCGGTCGCCGCGACGCTCATCTGGCTGCCGTACTACGTCTCGACGGCGGCGGAGCGCGTCCGGAGCCCGCTCCATCCCCTCCTCCGTCCGTCGGGCTGGGTGGGCCAGTCGTTCGGCGTGTTCGGCCTCGCCCTATTCCTCTTCATGTGGCTCTATCCGTTTCGGAAGAAGCTCGGCCTCGTGCGCTGGCTCGGCACGGTCGGCGCGTGGCTCCGCGTCCACACGTACATCGGTCTCGCGCTGCCGCTCCTGATCGCGGTGCACGCCGGCTGGCGCTTCCGCGGCCTGATCGGCCTCGGCTATCTGGCGATGGTGATCGTGGCCTCGAGCGGCATCATCGGCCGCTATCTCTACACGCGCATCCCCCGCAGCAAGAACGGCGCGGAGCTGTCGCGGGAGGAGATCGGAAACCGGCGCCGCGCGCTCGTGACCGGCATCGCGGCCGACCTCGGGCTCCTCCCCGAGGAGGTCGAGGCGTCGCTCGAGCGCATCGTGAACCCCGCGGGCGTGCGCGGCATCGGCGGCACGCTCCTCCGCCTCTTCTCCGACGACCTCGCCCGCTGGCGCGCCGTCGCGGCGTTGAAGCGCGAGTGGAGCGCGCCGCGCCCCGGCGCCCAGCCCGTCGAGGCGAAGGTGCTGAACGCCGCCGTGAAGCTCGCGCGGGACGAGATCCGCCTCGCGCAGCAGATCCGCGTGCTCGAGGCGACGCATCGCGTGTTCCGGTACTGGCACGTGGCGCACCGCCCGGTCTCGATCACCGCGCTCGTCGCGGTCGGCATCCACGTCGCGGTCGCGGTCCTCATGGGACAGACCTGGCTCCGGTAGCGAAGACGATGGAGTCGCTCCTCACCCTCCTCGCGTTCCTCTCGATCACCGCGATCAGCGTGGCGTTCCACCTCCGGAAGCCGCGCCGCGGGTCGGCCGCCGCGGGCGCGCCGGCCTGTCCGCGGTGCCGCGCGACGCTCCCCGTGGGAGCGGAGCGGTGCCCGCGCTGCGGCGTGCCCCTCCAGGCGTACGAGCTGGTCGGTGCGCCGGTCGCCGCCGCGATGGCGGCCCCGGCCGGGGACGCCAAGCCGCACGCGATCGTCCGGACCGACACGTGCGTCGGCTGCGGCTCGTGCGTCGCCGCGTGCCCGGAGCCGGGCGCCATCCGCCTCGAGGGGAAGATGGCGGTCGTCGACCTCGCGCGCTGCGTCGGTCACGGCGAGTGCGCGACCGCGTGCCCGGTCGGCGGCATCGTCGTCGCGACGGGCGCCGCGGCCCAGCGTATCGAGGCGCCGCGCGTGAATCCCCATTTCGAGACCGACGTGCCGGGCCTCTACGTGGTCGGCGAGCTGGGCGGACGCGGGCTCATCAAGAACGCGATCAACGAAGGAAAGATCGCCGTGGAGCACGTGGCGCGGTCGCTCCGCTCCGGCGGGGCGCGCGGCGCGACGCCCGCCGGCGCGACGCCGCCGGCGCCGCCGACTCCGCCGCCCGCGCCGGTCTCGGACGACGCGCCGGTGGACGTCATCATCGTCGGATCGGGCCCGGCCGGGCTCAGCGCGGGCCTCGAATCGGTGCGCCAGGGGCTCTCGTACCGCGTCCTCGAGCGGGGCGATCTCTCCGACACGATCCGGCGCTACCCGCGCCACAAGATCCTGATGGCGGAGCCGGTCCGCGTCCCGCTCTACGGCGACCTCTGGGTCTCCGACGCCTCGAAGGAGGCGCTCCTCCAGGTCTGGCGGACCATCATCGAGCGGACGGGCCTCCGCGTGACGACGGGCGTGACGGTGGAGCGCGTCGCGCGGACGAACGGCCTCTTCGACGTCGTCGCCGGCGACCGGACGTTCCGCGGGCGTCGCGTCGTCCTCGCGATCGGACGGCGCGGCACGCCGCGGAAGCTCGGCGTGCCGGGCGAGGAGCTGCCGAAGGTCTTCTACGACGTCGTGGAGATGGAGGCGTTCGCGAACGCGCGGATCCTGGTGGTCGGCGGCGGCGACAGCGCCGTCGAGGCGGCCGTCGGGCTCGCGCGGCAGGAAGGGACGACGGTCACGCTCTCCTACCGCGGGGACTCCTTCACGCGCGTGAAGGATCGGAACCGGACGAAGCTCGAGGCGGCCCGGGACGCCGGCCGCGTCGAGATCCTCCTCGCGAGCCACGTCCGCGAGATCCGCGCGGCCGACGCCGTCGTCGAGGTGGCCGGGGCGCCGCGGGCGATCCCGAACGACTACGTGATCGTGCGCGCCGGCGGCGTGCCGCCGTTCGACTTCCTGCGCGCGTGCGGCGTCTCGATCGTCACGAAGGAGATCGCGCTCCCCACGGGGAGCGAAGCCGCGGTCGCGTGACCGCGTCCCGGCCATGCGTTCGCGGACGGATTCCCGGTCTCCGCGGCTCCGGGTCGTCCTCGGCGCGCTCGCGCTCGGTCTGGCCCTGGCGCCCGGCGCGTCCCGCGCCCAGGTGTCGCCCGGGCCGCTGGCCCGCGCGCATCACGCCTGGGACAACCTGGCCTCGTGCTTCCAGTGCCACTCGAGGAGCGGCTCGATGAGCGAACGGTGCCTCGCCTGCCACACGGAGATCGCCTGGAGCCAGCGGGAGCGCCGGGGATTCCACGCGACCGTCTCGACGCAGGAGTGCGCGAAGTGCCACCCCGACCACGCCGGCGAGGACTTCGCGATGATCACGTGGGACGAGGGCTCGCCCGACAAGTTCCGGCACGACCGGGCCGGCTGGACGCTGACCGGGAAGCACGCCACGCTCGCGTGCCGCGCCTGCCACGCGGTCGCGAACCAGAAGAGCCCCGTGACGTCGCTGATCCGGAAGAAGAACCACGCCGAGAGCTGGCTCGGGCTCGATACCCGGTGCGCCTCCTGCCACGAGGATCCGCACAAGGGACGCTTCGGCGACCGCTGCGAGACCTGCCACCGGACGGAGCGCTGGGGCGAGATCAACCAGGAGGGCTTCGATCACGACAAGACGCGGTACCCGCTCCGCGGCCGCCACGCGTCGCTCGCCTGCGCGAGCTGCCACGACGCGAAGACGGCGTGGGGGCCGAAGCCTGCGTTCTCCGCGTGCGGCTCCTGCCACCGGGACGCGCACGCGGGCCAGGCGACGCTGGCCGGAAAGCCCGCCGACTGCGCCGCGTGCCACGACGTGAACGGCTTCCGCCCCTCGACGTTCACGGTCGGGATGCACCGGAAGACCGCGTACCCGCTCCGGGGCGCCCACGTCCGGGTCGACTGCGCGCGCTGCCACGTCCGCCCCGCCGGGGCCGAGGCGGCCAAGCTGGGAACGGCCGGCGTCGTGCTCCACCCCGCCGGCGACCGGTGCGAGCGCTGCCACGCGGGAGCGCACGGCGATCTCCTGCCGGCGGCCGGTGCGAAAGCCGCGCGGACGGCGTGCGCCGACTGCCACGGCGAGGACTCGTTCCGGCCGAGCCGGTTCACGGTGGCCGACCATGCGAAGGTCACGTTCCGCCTCGACGGCACCCACGCGACGACCGACTGCCGCGCCTGCCACGGCGTCGACCGGGCCGGGCTCCCGCCGCTCGCCGACGCGGCGCGCGCCGGAAAGGCCGCCTTCGTCTTCGCGATCCCGGAGGCCGCGTGCGCCGACTGCCACGCCGATCCCCACAAGGGGCGGTTCGCGGCGGGCGGCGCGAAGGCCTTCGATGGAGGCTGCGCCGCCTGTCACGGCACGAAGACGTTCCGGCCGGCGTCGTACGACGCGGAGCGCCACGCTCACGCGGCGTTCCCGCTCGAGGGGGCGCACCGCGCCGTCCCGTGCGCGGCGTGCCACGCCGATCTCGCGAAGCGGCCCGCGGCGAGCTCGCTCCTCCGGGCCAAACCGAACGCCGCCGGCACGCCGCTCCTCTTCGCCGTCGAGAAGCGGGCGTGCGCCGACTGCCACCAGAACCCGCACGGCGACCAGTTCCGGGGCCGGCGCGACCACGGCGCCTGCGACGGCTGTCATGGGCTCGACGCCTTCACGCCGGCGAGCCGGTTCGACCACGACAAGGACGCGTCGTTCCACCTGAAGGGCGCCCACGCGAACGTCGCGTGCGCGCGGTGCCACAAGACGGACCGCGACCGGGCCGGGAACCGCCGGGTCGCGTACAAGGGCGTCCCTGCCCGATGCGAGGACTGTCATGCGACGTAAGCCGAGTCCGTCCGTTCTCTTCTTCCTGGCCGCCGGCTGGATCGGCTTCGCCGCCGCGTTCGCCGCGACGGCCGACGCCGATCCCCCGGGCGACGCGAAGAACCCGCACGGATCGTTCCGCGCGGAGTGCAACCTCTGTCACGGGGAGTCGGGGTGGAAGCCGGCCCGCATCAGCCGCCGCTTCGACCACGCGAAGTACGGCATGAAGCTCGAGGGCGCGCACGCCGCGGCCGACTGCCGCGCCTGCCACGCCTCGCTCGAGTTCGCCAAGGCGCCGACCGCCTGCGTCTCGTGCCACGAGGACATCCATCGCGGCGAGCTGGGCGTCGCCTGCGAGCGGTGCCACACCACCCGGAGCTTCATCGACCGGATCGGGATGGTGCGCATGCACCGCACGACGCGGTTCCCGCTCGTCGGCGCGCACGCCGCGGTCGACTGCGAGGGGTGCCACCGGCCGGAGCCGAGCGGCCACCTCCGTTTCACGGCGATGGACGTGGAGTGCGTCGCCTGCCACCTGGTCGACTACCAGCGCACGACGAACCCGAACCACGCGACGAGCGGCTTCCCGACCGACTGCTCGAGCTGCCATCGGATGTCGTCGTGGACGGAGGCGCGGTTCGACCACGACGCCACCGGGTTCCCCCTGACCGGCGCCCACAAGGCGGCGCGCTGCGAGAGCTGCCACAAGAACAACGTCTATACCGGGCTGAGCCCGGACTGCGTCTCCTGCCACCAGACCGACTACGACGGGACGACCGATCCGAATCATACGGCCGTCGGCTTCCCCATGACGTGCGCGACCTGCCACACGACCACGACGTGGGACGGCGCGACGTTCGACCACGCCACGACCGGATTCGCGCTCACCGGCGCGCACGTCCCGCTCGCCTGTTCGAGCTGCCATACCGGCTCCACGTACTCCGGACTGAATCCCGCGTGCGTCTCCTGCCACCAGAACGACTACGACACCACGACCGACCCGGCGCACGCCGGCGCCGGGTTCCCGACGACGTGCGAGTCGTGCCACACGACGTCCAACTGGAACGCCAGCTACACGCAGCACGACACGTCGTGGTTCCCGATCTACTCCGGGACGCACCAGGGACGCTGGTCGTCGTGCGGCGACTGCCACACCCAGGCGAGCGACTACTCGGTCTTCTCGTGCCTGACCTGCCACCCGCACGACGATCCGACCCAGACGGCCTCGAACCATTCCGGGGTCAACGGCTACTCCTACGACAGCGCGGCCTGCTATTCCTGTCACCCACGGGGGACGAAGCCGTGACGCCCCGGGCGACGTCGAATCGGCGCCGGGCGAGGGCCGCCTGCGGCGCCGGGTTCGTGCTGGCGCTCGGCCTCACGCTCGCGATGGCGCCCGCGGCGCGCGCGGCGGGGACGGCGGGAGCGCCCGGCAAGGCCGGCGCGGCGCCCGCGGCCGCCGACACGACGCGCGTGACGTACCTCGCCGGCTCCTCCGTCTACCTCGAGGCGGGGAGCGCCCGCGGGCTCGCCGCCGGCGACACGGTATCGGTGGTCCGCGGCGCGCGCACGGTGGCGACGCTCGTGGTCACGACCGTCTCCTCGCGCCGGGCGGTCTGCGACACGCTCCGCGTGAAGGAGCCGCCGCAGGTCGGCGACACCGTCCTCTTCCGCGCGCACGCCGAGCCGACCGCGGTCGCGGCCGATTCGAGCGCAGGCGGTACCTTGGCGGGCACCGCGACGTCCGCGGCCGCCGCCCCGGGCGCCGGCGCCACGACGGCGCGCGCGCGCGCGTCGCGGCTCCACCCGGTCCGGGGGCGGATCGCCGCCGGATTCCTCCGCGTGGACGGGGACGGGAGCGCGTACTCGCGCCCGTCGCTCGACTTCCTCGCCGAGGGGCGGACCGCCTGGGGGGCGCCGCTCGACTTCTCGGTCGACGTCCGGTCGCACCGCGTCCTCCGTCCCGGCGAGAGCGAGGGGGAGGCGCGCGTCTACCGCCTCTCCGCGACGTCGCGGAGCGACGGCGGCGGCCGCGCGGTGACCGTGGGCCGGCAGTACCTCCCGTTCGTCTCCGGGGTCGGCCTCTTCGACGGACTCCTGGGCGAGCTGGGCGGCGGCTCCGTCACCCTCGGCCTCTTCTCCGGATTCGAGCCGGCGATCACGGGCTACGACTTCGACACGGGCGTGCTCCAGAGCGGCGGCTACGTCCGGTACCGGACGCGGCCCGACGCCGCGGTCCAGGGCGGCGGACGCTGGTCGTTCGTCGTCGGCGGGCTCGACACGCACGACCATGGGACGCCGAGCCGCGCGGCGCTCTTCGCCCAGTCGTCGTACGCGGCGACGCGCCTCTGGATGACCGCGGCTCAGGAGGTCGACCTGAACAGCGCCTGGAAGCAGGCGCGCGGCGAGCCGTCGGTCTCCCTCACGTCCACGTTCGTGACGATGCGGGCGCAGGTCGCACCCCGGCTCGCGCTGAGCGCCGGGTACGACGGGCGGCGGAACGTCCTCCTCCTCCGCGACCGCGAGACGCCCGAGACGGCGTTCGACGACCGCCTGCGCGAGGGCGCGTGGACCGGACTGTCGGCGAATCTCGGCTGGAAGTCGCGGCTCGACGGATCGGCGCGCTGGACGAGCGGCGGCGCCGCTGGCACGGCCTGGTCGTGGTCGGGGTCGCTGGAGCGCGCGTCGATTCCGCCGCTCGACGGGACGGTCCGCTGGCGCGCCACGCGCGTCGAGAGCCGGATGCAGGCGGGGTGGCTCCACGCCGCAACCCTGTCGGTGCGCGCGGCCGGCGCGAGCCAGCTCACGCTGGGCGGCGGGTTCCAGGATCTGCGCGATCCGCTCGGCGACGTCCGGACGCGCATCGCGTGGGAGTCGGTGGACGCGGACCTCGGCATCGCGCGGCGGTGGTACGCGCTCGTCTCGGCGCAGCGGGAGCACGGGGACGAGGGGAACGGTACCACCGTCTCGACGCGGCTCAGCTTCCGGTTCTAGCGCGCGGTCCCGGAGACTCCACCCTCCGGCGCTCCCGCGCGGCCCTCGCGGTTCCTAAATCCCGTACTCCTCCGGATCCCATGCGAGGCCGAGCTCGCTCGGAGGCGCCATGTAGCCCGCGAGCGCGGAGGCCGCCACCACGGCCGGGCTCGCGAGGTATCCCTCGCCGCCCACGCCCATCCGGTTCGTCCAGTTCCGGTTGAACGTCGTGATCGCGCGCTGCCCCTTCCGGAGCGCGTCCGGACCCTGGCCGAAGCAGGGACCGCACCACGACTCCCGGATCGACGCGCCCGCGGCCCGGAAGACCGACGCGATCGACTCGCCGTCGAGCCGCGGCTCGGGCTCCTCGATCCGGCGCTTCACGCCCCCACTCCCCGGGAAGAGGATGAACTCGTAGCTCCCCTTCGCGCGCTCGACGCCGAGCCGCCGCGCGCCGCGGATCACGAGCGCGGCCTGCAGGAGATCGTTGTACCCGCCGTTCGTGCAGGAGCCGATCATCGCCTTGTCGAACGTGATCCGCTCGACCGCCACCTCCTCCGCGGGGAACGCGTTCCCGGGACTGAACGGCTTCGCGATCATCGGCACGACCGACGACAGGTCGAGCGTCTCGTCGATCTCGTACCGCGCGTTCTCACCCGGGGTCACCCGCGGGTACCGGAGCGCGAAGCCGTGCTTCGCGAACCAGGTTTCGGTGATCTCGTCCTGCGGGAAGATGCCGCTCAGCGCCTCCCCCTCCGCCATCATGTTCGCGATCGTGTTCCGGTACGCCATCGGGAGCTGGACGTTCTTGTCGAGGAACTCGACGCTCATCCCCTGCGACTGCTTGACGCCCCAGCCCTGGAGGAGCCGAAGCACGATGTCCTTGCCGCTCACCCAGGGCGTGAGGCGTCCGTCGAAGACGACCCGGCGCTGCTTCGCGACGGTCACGTAGACGTAGCCGGTCGCCCAGCCGAATCCGAGCGTGGTGCTCCCGATCCCGATCCCGACCGCACCGTACGCGCCGTACGCGCGACTGTGCGAGTCGGCGCCCGGGACGAACGCACCCGGGAGGACGAGCCCCTGCTCCGGGAAGTAGAAGTGGAAGATGCCGCTCCCGGGCGGCGCGTACCGGGGCGCCTCGATCCCGTGCTTCGCGGCGAAGTCCCGGCCGATCACGGTCTGCTTCTCGTCGGCCGGCTTCCCCGTGAAGACGAAGTGGTCGTTCGCGATCGCGCAGCAGCGCGGCGCCGCGTCGTCGCCGCCCACGATCTGCCGGAACGTGTGGATCGCGAACGGGGCCGTCCCGTCCGACGCCGGGAGGAGGTCGGCGTACGCCTGGATCGTGACGCCCGGCCGCACGTCGGCGCGCTTGTCGACGCGGTGCGCCCAGAGGATCTGCTCCGTCGCCGTGAGGCGGCTCGCCGTGATCGGGTCGGGAAACGCGACGTCGGGCGCCTTCCCGCGGGTGCCGGGATACTCGCGGCGCCCCGTCGCGAAGATGCCGCCCGAGCGGCGGATCTCGTCCTCCTTCGGCGTCAGCTCCTTCGGCTCGTACGTCTTCCCCTGCGTGACGTTCCGGAGCGCGCGCGTCTCCACGTCGAACTCGAGCGCGTCGCCGTCCCGCGCGTCCTCGACCGCCTCGGGCGACTGGACGACGTGTAGCCCCAGGTTGAGCGCGTTCCGCCGGAAGATGTCGCCCATGTTGGCGCCGCAGACCACGACCATCTCGAGGCCCGCCTCCTCCGCGATGCCCTTGAGTCCCGCCGGCGACATCTCGCGGGAGGAGCCGATCGCGAAGCGGTCGCCCGCGACGAGGAACGTCTCCCCTGCGTGGACCCGCGCGCGGAAGTCGGGCATCAGATAACGGAAGGCGCCGGCCTTCCACCGCTCGTCGAGCGTGTCGAGGCTCTCGGAGACGCAATCCGCGGCGGGGGTGATCTGGTCGGTGTCGATCGCGTCGCGCTTCTTCCCGGGACGGTCCGGGTCCCAGAGGATCAGCGCGCGGCCGCGCACGGTCGCCGGCGTCTTCGTCGTGGCCATCTAGACGAGCCCTCGGGCGAGGTAGAGGCTGGAGTCGATCATCGGATAGGAACAAGCATACCGCTCCCCGTCGGCGCTCAGGCGGACGCTGTTCACGCCGACCACGCCGCTCCGCTGGGACGGCCGGACCTCCATCCACGGCTCCACGGCGCCCGACGCGATGTCGAGGCGGACCACCCGGGCCGGCACCTCTCCGCCCTGGAAGAAGAAGGCCGACGCGGAGTCCCCCGCCCATCCGGCGGGACGGTAGCCCGGCTCCAAACGATCGAACGTCGTGAGCCGGCCGGAGTCGAGCTCGAGGAGATGGGGTTGCCCTTCCGCGCTGCGAACGAGCGCGAATCGACCGTCGGGAGACGTCAGGGCCGCGCCGCCCGGAGTGAACTCCTCCGCCACCCCGCGGCGCGACCCGGACGACGGATCGAAGCGCCAGATCCGGCGCGGCCGATCCGGCTCCGCGCCGATGACGAGGATCTCCTCCGTGGCGCCGATCCACTCGGCGTACACCAGGGAGAGCGGCGCCAGGTCGTACGCCCGGGTCGCGCCGGCGCCCGTGGGTACGGCGCGGATCGTCGTGGGGGCCCGATCGTCCCCGGCCATGACCCATCGCCCATCCGCGGAGATGACCGAGACGATGCCGTCGGCGAGGCGGATGGCCGGCTCCCCGTTGGTGCGTCTCATGTAGATCGCGTGCGTGCCGCCCGTGCCAAGCCCCGTCTCGTCGAAGACGATCGTCGAACCGTCCGGGCTCATGTCGCGGAGCAGCGACCAGTCGAGCCAGGAGAGATCGACGACCGATTCCGCCCCGGCGAAGCGGAGCCCCGTCTCGAGACGCATCCGCGGGCGGATCATGGCCAAGAGCGCGTCACCGTTCTTCGCGATGTCGGTCACGATCGGCCAGCCGGGCGCCGAGTAGACGCGGCGGACCGTGCCCTCGAGCGACGCGCCGTAGACCCCGGCGCTCCCCTCCATCTGTCCCCCGAACCAGACCTCCCGGCTGTCGGGCCGCCAGACGGTGCGAGACACCATCTCGAAGAGAGGCGTCAGGCGGCGGGCCGACTCCCCGGGGCGAACCACGGAGAGGTAGCCCATGTTGTTGCCCATCTGGGGGTGCTCGCCGAAGGCGATCGTGGACCCGTCGGGGGACCAGCGCGGGTACGTGATCCACCCGGACGCCTTGTGGACCACGCGTCCGAGCGGCGCCTCGAGCTGGAGCCGCCCGTCCACCATCCGGATCGCCGCGAGCGAGCGACCGTCGGGAGACCAGTCCGCCATGTAGACGTCGTTCGCCACCTCGCGGGGCCGGCCGCCCACCATCGGCATGCGCGCCAGCGTCCCGAGGCTGATGAACCCTCCCAGGTCTCGCGACCGCAGGACGAGCGCCATTTCCGCGGAGGACGACACGGATTCGAGCGCCACGTCGGGGAGTCCGATCGCGCTCGCCTCGGGGGATTCCACGCGCGTGATGTAGACGTCGGACGGCGCCCCGCCCCAGGCCGCCTCGTAGACGACCGTCTGGCCGTCCGGCGCGAAACGAGCGGCCACGATGTCCCCGTCCCGGAACGTGAGCTGCTTGAACTGGACGTCGTGGGAGGCGCTGGGCGTTCCCGCCGCCCCGCCAGGTGCGGGCCTGGCGCCCGCGGCCGGAGCCGGCCGATGCGCCCGGATCAGCTCGAGCGCGAAGAGGAAGTCGGCCGCCGAGTGGAACCGGTTCTCGGGACGCTTGGCGAGCAGTCGCGCCACGAGGAGCCCGAGCCCGGGGACGGCTTCCTCGACCTCCGCGGGAAGCGGCGGAGCCTCCGCCGTCAGGATCGCGCTCACGCGATCGGCCGCGGTGTCGCCGTGGAACGGCTGCGTCCCGGTCAGGAGCTCGTAGAGGATCGCGCCCAGCGCGAAGAGGTCGGCGCGCTGGTCGACGGGGCGGTCGCGGAGCTGCTCCGGCGCCATGTACGAGACCGTGCCCATCAGGGTTCCGGTCGCGGTCAACGACGCGAAGACCGGTGTGGTCTCCGCCTCGGCGTCGGGCGCCGCCTCGGTCCGCGTGAGCTTCGCGATCCCGAAGTCGAGGATCTTCACGCGCCCGTCGGGGAGGACGAAGAGATTCTCGGGCTTGAGATCCCGGTGGACGATCCCCTTCCCGTGCGCCGCGGCCAGTCCGACCGCGACCTCCGAGACGAGCTGGAGCGCGCGCTCCGGCGCGAGCGGGCCGCGCCGCGCGATCTCCCGGAGGTTCTCGCCCTCCAGGATCTCCGTGACGAGATAGGGCGCGCCGTCCGCGATCCCGACGTCGTGGAGCGTGATGATGTTCGGGTGATTGAGCGATCCCGCGGCGCGCGCCTCGGCCTCGAAGCGCTGCTGGCGGTCGCGGTCGCCGGCCACGGAGCGCGGGAGGACCTTCACGGCCACGTCACGCCCGAGGCGGGGATCGCGGGCCCGGTAGACCTCGCCCATCCCGCCCTTCCCGAGGAGGTCGACGATCTCGTACGGCCCGAGGCGCGTGCCGGGCGCGAGGGCCATCGGCGCTACCGCTCCTTCTTGATCCCGGCGAGCGCGTGCCGGAAGGCGGAGCGGGTCATGTCCATCGGCTCGTCGCGGAGCGCCGCCTCGATCGCGGCCTCGGCGCCGGGCGATTTGATCTTCCAGAGCGACCAGGCGGCCGCGTTCCGGACGCGGAACCAGGGATCGCGCAGCAGCTCGTGGAGCCGCGCCTCGGCCTCCTCCGTCCGGGCGCCCAGCTTTCCGATCGCCTTCGTGGCGCCGGCGCGGGTCTCGTTCCGGTAGCGCGACTTCGTCAGCTCGAGAAAGACGTCGAGGCCGCGCGGGTCCTTGAGCGTCGCCATCGAGTCGAGCGCCAGGATCTGGAGCATGTCGCGATGGCTCGTCCGCCCGAGCGCCGCGAGCGCCGCCGCGTACGCGCCGGGGCGGTTGATCCGCGCGAGCCCGGCCAGGGCCCAGCCGGCGTTGAACGTGCTCCGCTCCTCCATGGCGCGCTCGGTCAGCGTGAGCACGGCGCGCTCGCCGCCGATCCAGCCGAGCGCCCAGAGGGCCGCCCGGCGCACGCGCGTCTGCTCCTTCGCCGCCGCCGCGGCCAGCCGCTTCGTCATGCCGGTCACGCGACGCCCGATCTCGCCGAGCGAGACCGCGGCCGCGGCCCGGACGCCCCAGAACCGGTCGCGCCGGAGCGCCTGCGTCAGCGCCTCCACGACGCGGCTCTCGGAGCGCGTCGCGAGCTCGCGGGCGCAGCGGATCCGCTCGAGCGCGTACGGCGATCGCGCGAGCCCGAAGAGGAGCTCCTCGTCGGTGCGCGGGAACTCCATCAGCTTGAGCACGTGGTGCTCGGGATCGAGCGCGACGTAGCGGGGGCGGGACGCCACCGGCACCGTCACGCTCTCGCGCCGGCCGCGCACCTCGATCGGGATCCGCTGCCTCCGGCTCCCCACGACCAGCTCGAGCGTCATCGGGATCCGGAACGTCGGCGTGAGGGCGTCCTCCGGCTGCGTCTGCTCGATCGTGAGCGTCAGGCTCTTCGTCCGCTCCGTCCAGCGGCGCGAGACCTTGAGCTCGGGCTGGCCGCCGCCGTGCACCCACTGGTCGAAGAACCACGCGAGGTTCCGCCCGGTCGTCTCCTCGCACGCGCGGCGGAGGTCGGCCGTCTCGACCGGCCCGAACGCGTGCCGCTCGAGATAGCGCCGGATCGAGCGGCGCCAGGCGTCGTCGCCGAGCGTCGCCCGGAGCATGTGGAGCACGAGCGCGCCCTTCTCGTAGAGGTGCCGGTCGAATATCTCGCACGGCGCGTCGTACCGCGACTCGACGAGGGGGCGGCGGTAGTCCGACGCGTCCTCGACCAGGTACGAGCACATCTGCTCGAGGCGGGCGAAGTCGGCGTCGTCCTGCCCCGTGTCGACCTCGCGCCAGAGGATCTCGGAGTACGTCGCGAAGCCCTCGTTCAGCCACCCTTCCGACCAGTGGCGGCACGTCACGAGATCGCCGAACCACTGATGCGCCAGCTCGTGCGCGACCAGCGAGTCGTACCCCTCGTCGAGCGAGTCGCTCGGGTGCTCGAGCATCCGGTCGAAGAGCGTCGTCGCGCTCGTGTTCTCCATGCCGCCGTACGTGAAGTCGGGCACGACCGACTGCGCGTACTTGGGATACGGGTACGGGTGCCCGAACGCCCGCTCGAAGGCCGCGATCATCCGCTTCGTCTTCCGGAACGCCGCGCGCCCCTCGCGCTCCGCGCCGCGCGGGACGTAGTGGAAGAGCGGCACGCTCCCCGCGCGGTCCTTGATCTCGGCGTACCGGCCGATCACGAGCGACGTCAGGTACGCGGGGTGCGCGGTCTCCTGCTTCCAGTGCCACGTGACGGTGCCGGCGCGCCGGTTCCGCTTCCGGCCGACGAGACGCCCGTTCCCGACGACGCGGTACCGCGCGGGCGCGGTCACGATCTGCTCGAGCGTCATCCGGTTCTCGGTGCTCTCGAGGCACGGCATCCACCAGTGCGTGTCGTCGGCCTGCCCCTGCGTCCAGGCGGTCCGGTCGCGGCCCGGCTCCGCCTCCGTCGGCCCGACGAAGAAGAACCCCTTCCGCGGCTTCGCCGCGTAGTCGATCTCGATCACCGCGCGCCCGCCCACGGGGAGCGCCTTCGGGAGCGTCACGCGGAGCCGCTCCTCCTCCTGCGCGTGGCGGAGGCGCCGCCGCCCCATGCGGACGGCCTCGATCCGGAGCTCGGCCGCGTCGAGGAGCGCTTCGTGCAGCCCGTCGCGCAGGGAGACGACCGTGAGCGCGACGCGGCCGCGGATCTCCCGCGCCTCGAAGTCCACGTCGAGGCGGAGACGCGTGTGCGTGAGGTCGAAGTCGCGGTCGCGGCGGGAGGCGTCGGCCCCGGTCCAGGGGCTTCGCCCGGAGGGCGGATACGGCTCGAAGGGCGGCGTCTCCATGGCGACGCGGCGCCCGAGGAAGACGGGGTGGAAGAACGGATCCGATACCGGCATGAACGATCCTCCGATGGGGTGTGAAGACCGAGAGCATCCCCGACGCGGGGGCGCCCTGTCAAGGAGACCGGCCGGGCGTGCGGCGCCCCTCCGCACGCGGTACAATGGGACCATGGACGTGTTCGGCGCGCTCGTCTCGATGGGCCGCGTCTTCCTCGACGCGGCGTTCGAAATCGTTCCCCTCTTCCTGATCGCGATCTTCCTCGGCGCGCTGCTCGAGGAATTCGTGCCGCAGAGCGCGATCGAGCGGTTCCTGACGGGCCGCCGCCCCGCGACGATGCTCCTGGCCTCCACGACCGGCGCCCTGATCCCGCTCTGCACGTGCGGGATGGTGCCGCTCGCGATCTCGCTTCGCCGCCGCGGGAGCGACCTCAAGCACACGTTCGCGTTCCTGACCGCCGGCGCGGCGGTCAGCATTCCGGTGCTCCTCCTCACCTGGAAGATCCTCGGCGCGCGCTGGGCGCTGATCCGGCTCGCGGCCTCGGTCGCCTTCGGCCTCCTGGTGGGCTACGCCGCGATCTGGGGGCTCCGCCGCGTCGAGGCGCGCTCGGGCGAGCCGGCGGGCGGATCGCCGGGCGGCGCGACGGCGAGCCGGGGCGGCGAGGCGCCGGCGCCGGGGGCGGGCCCGGACGCGGGCGTGTCCGCGATCCGGACACGGTCGCGCGCGTCCTCGGTGACGCGTCGGTTCTGGGGGCAGACGAAGGAGTACTTCCCGTGGGTGATCGTGAGCCTCGCGATCGCGGCGATCGTGGACATCCTCGTGCCTCGTCACTGGATCCACGTCCTCTACGGCGAGAAGACGGCGGTCGGGACGTTCCTCGCGGCGCTGAGCGGGCTCCCCTTCTACTTCTGCTCGGGGGCGGAGCTGCCGCTCGTGAAGGAGCTGCTCGCGAAGGGGATGGGGACCGGGCCCGCCGCGGCCATGATCCTCTCGGTGCCGATCGTGAACGTCCTCACGTTCGGCGTCGTCGGCCGCTGGCTCGGCGCGCGCGGCGCGGCCGCGTACCTCCTCCTCTGCGTCCTCGGCGCCACGCTCCTCGGGAGCGCCACCGGCTGGCTGGCGCGCTGAGCGCCCGCCGCCCGCGGCGTCAGCCCTTCCGCGGCGGCTGGCTCGGCCGGATCTCGACGCGGCTCGGCAAGGAGCGCGCGGGATGGCGGAGCAGCCCCACGACGATCTCCCCGATGTCCTCGGGCTGGATCTTCCACGCGGCCGCCGGGTCGGGGGTCGCGCCGTTGAAGTACGTGTTGACGCTCCCCGGCATCAGGCACGTCACCTTGATCCCGTCGTAGCGGACCTCCTGCATCAGCGCCTCGGAGAGCCCGTTCAGCCCGAACTTCGACGTGTTGTACGCGGTGGCCGTGGGGAACGCGTTCCGCCCCGCGAGGCTCGACACGTTGAAGACGTAGCCGCCGCCGCGCGCGCGCATCCGGGGGATCGCGGCCCGCGTGCAGAGGAAGACGCCGGTCAGGTTCGTCTCGAGGATCGAGTTCCACTCCTCGAGCGACATCGCCTCGAGGTTCTTGAAGAAGCCGACGCCGGCGTTGTTGACGAGGACGTCGAGCCCGCCCCACGCGGTGTCGAGGGCGCGGTAGAGCGCTTCCACCTCCCGTTCCCGCCGCACGTCGCACGAGAGGCCGAGGACGCGCTTCGGGTGGGATTTCTCGAGCGCGGCCGTGACCGCGCGCACGTCCTCCTGGGTCCGCGCCGAGATCGCCACGTTCATCCCCTCGTTCAGGAGCGCTTCCGCGACCGCGAGCCCGATCCCCTTCGTGCTCCCGGTGACCAGCGCCGACTTGCCCTTCCAGGTCGATCCGCTCATGCCGCTCTCCTTTCGCGTCAGGACGGCGCGTCGTGCGCCGGATTCGTCGTGAGGCCGAGGCCGTCGGCGAGCGCCGCCTCGAGGGCGGCGAGCGCGCCGGTGAAGAAGTGGTCGGCGCCCGCGACGATCCGCACGTCCACGGGGCCGAGCGCGGCGAGCCGGTCCCGGAGCGCGAGCACCCCGGCGGGGCTCCCGTACTGGTCCCGCTCCCCCTGGACGATGAGGGTCGGCGCCGGCAGCGCCTCCAAATGGTCGAACGACCGATCGTCCACGTTCCGGTCGACCGGAACGCCGAGCAGGATCAGACGCTCGACGTGCCGATCGCCCAGGGCCCACTTCGAGCCGACCCACGAGCCGAACGAGAAGCCGGCGACCCAGAGGGGCGTGCGGCCCGACGTCGCGCGCGCGGTCTTGGCCGCGGCCGCGACGTCGCCCACCTCGCCGTCCCAGCCGGAATAGGATCCCTCGCTCGCCCCGACGCCGCGGAAATTGAACCGGAGCGTCGGATGGCCGGCCCGGTCCAGCACCCGGTAGACCGTGTGGACCACCTTGCTGTGCATCGAGCCGCCGTGGGCGGGATGCGGGTGGCAGATCACGGCCGGGGCGGCGGCGGGATCGGTTCCGGGGTCGGCCCAGAGCCCCTCCAGCGTCCCTTCGGGGCCCTCGAACCGGATCGGCCGCACGATCCGCGGCGAAGCGCTCATGTCCGTTCGCTCCAGGGGGTTGGGTCGCGAGGTCGGGGTCATTTCCCGGGTGTCCGGGCGCACAGTCTCTCCGCTATAATGGGAAGGCTCAAGTGACAAAATCCCGCATCGTGGAGGGTTTCCCCGTGGCGCTTCGGGCCGACACCGCGACGTTCTACGGACTCAACCGGTCCGATCTCGTCGACATCTACCGCATCATGCTCCTCTCGCGGCGTCTGGACGACGAGGAGATCAAGCTGAAGAAGCAGAATCTGGTCTATTTCCAGATCTCGGGCGCCGGCCACGAGGCCGTGCTCACGGCGGCCGGGAAGGCCCTCCGCCCCGGCCACGACTGGTTCTACCCCTACTACCGCGATCGCGCGCTGATGCTCTGCCTCGGCATGAAGCCGGTCGAGATGCTCTACGAGGCCGTCGGTGCCGCGGCCGATCCGAACTCGGGCGGCCGTCAGATGCCCTCCCACTGGGGGCTCAAGCGGGCCAACGTCGTGTCGCAGTCGAGCCCCACGGGGACGCAGTTCCTCCAGGCGGTCGGATGCGCCGAGGGAGGGCGCCTCCTCGCTTCGATGCACGATCTGGCCGAGCGTCGCCCGTTCCACGAGGACGAGGTCGTCTACGTCTCGGCCGGCGACGGCACGACCAGCGAGGGGGAGTTCTGGGAAGCGATCAACACGGCCGCCACGAACAAGCTCCCGGTGCTCTTCCTGATCACCGACAACCAGTACGCGATCTCGGTTCCGGTCGAGGCCCAGACGCCGGGCGGCGACATCGGGAAGTGCATGAGCGCGATCCAGGGGCTCCGCGTCATGAAGGTGGACGGGACCGATCCGCTCGAATCGTACAAGGCGGTGGTCGAGGCCGCCCACCACCTGCGCGCCGGGCGCGGCCCGGTGCTCCTCCACGCGATGGTCATCCGCCCGTACGGACACTCGATGTCCGACGACGAGCTGGCGTACAAGCCGCCGGCCGAACGCGAGGCCGAGGCGAAGCGCGATCCGATCCACGTCTATCCGGCGTTCCTCGTCCGCGAGGGGCTCGCGACGAAGGAGGAGATCGAGCGGATCCAGCGCGCGGTCGAGGAGGAGATCGCCGCGGCGGAGCGGGAGGCGCTGGACGCGCCGAAGCCCGATCCGGCGACCGTCCACGACCACTCGTACTCGCCGACGGTCGATCCGACGTCGGCCGCCTTCGCGACGGAGCCGCGCCCCGAGGGCGCGCCCGAGACGATGGTCACGCTGATCAACCGCTGCCTCCGGGACGAGATGGAGCGCGATCCGCGCATCGTCCTCTTCGGCGAGGACGTCGCCGACGCCACGAAGGAGGAGAACCTCGAGACGGTCCCCGGCAAGGGAGGCGTCTTCAAGGTGACGCACGGCCTCCAGAAGCGCTTCGGGAAGCAGCGGGTCTTCAACTCGCCGCTCGCCGAGGCGAACATCGTCGGCCGCGCGATCGGGATGGCCACGCGCGGCGTGAAGCCGGTCGTCGAGATCCAGTTCTTCGACTACATCTGGCCCGCCACGATGCAGATCCGGAACGAGCTCTCGATGATGCGGTGGCGCTCGAACGGCGACTTCTCCTGCCCCGCCGTGATTCGCGTGGCGATCGGCGGCTACCTCCAGGGCGGCGCCATCTACCACAGCCAGTGCGGCGAGAGCATCTTCGCGCACATGCCGGGGCTCCGGGTCGTCTTCCCGTCCACGGCGCTCGACGCGAACGGCCTCCTCCGCACCGCGATCCGGTGCGACGATCCGGTGCTCTTCCTCGAGCACAAGAACCTCTACCGCCAGCCGCACGCGAAGGGCCCGTACCCGGGGCCCGAGTACATGGTCCCGTTCGGGAAGGCCCGCGTGGCGCGCGAGGGGGACGACGTCTCGGTCATCACGTGGGGCGCGACCGTGAACCGCGCCGTGCTCGCGGCGCAGCGTCTCGAGGGCGAGGGGCTGAGCGTGGAGGTCGTGGATCTCCGGACGCTTCTGCCGTTCGACCGCGACGCGATCGCGGCGACCGTGGCGAAGACCGCGCGGGTCCTCGTCCTCCACGAGGACGTGCTGACCGGAGGGTTCGGCGGGGAGATCGCGGCCGTGATCGCGAGCGATCATTTCGAGTCGCTCGACGCGCCGGTCCGGCGGCTCGGCGCGACCGACACGCCGGTCGGCTATTCGCCGGTGCTCGAGGACCGCATCCTGCCTCAGGTGGACGACATCGCGGCGGCGATCCGCGACCTCGCGCGGTACTGAGCCCCGCGGGCCGGCGCCTTCACGCTCCGGCCGGACGCTCCTCCCGGAACATCGAGAAGTAGGCGCGCCACGGGCCGATCGCGTCACCCTGCGCCCGCGCCATCGTCTCCGCGATCTGCCGGAGGTGGCCGAGATCGTGCACGACCCAGGTCGCGAGGAGCTGCCCGAGGGTCACCCGCCCCAGCTCGGGATGCGTGCCCGCGCGCGCAAGCTCCTCCGGGCCGAGGTGGAGCGCGCGGAGCGCCGCCACGTTCTCCGCGCGTAGCTCCTCGAAGCGCTCCAAGAGCTCCTCGAGCGTCTTCCCCGCCGACGCCGTGAACATCGCCTCGCGGTCGAACGGCGGGAACGGCATCGACTCCCCGTTCTCGAGGATCCAGCGCGCGCGGGGAATCCAGTCGGTGCGCTCGCCGTGGATCAGGTGGCCGACGACGTCGTACGCGCTCCACGTGCCGGGGCCGGCCGTGGCGCGGATCCATTCCTCGGGAAGCCCCTCGAGCAGCGCGCGGAGGACGGCCGGCGTCCGCTCGAGGATCGGGATCGCGCGCTCGGGCGGGAACGCCTCCGGCACGCGGCCGCTCACGCTGCCCCTTCCAGCACGTAGAGGTCGGTCAGCGTCACGACGTACGTGTACGCGTACGCGTCTCCCTGCGTGCTGACCCGGAGGCCCATGATGCCCTCGATCCCGGTCAGGTCGGCGGGACTCAGCTCCTTCCAGAGGGTCCGATCCCCGGTCGTGACGTGGTGATGGAACACGCGCACCGGCGGGGTCCCCTGTTGGAGGACGTAGACGTGCTCGGCGTCCGCCGCCCACGCCATGACCCGCTCGTTCCGCGCGAGGCCGGGGATCGCCCGCGACGGACCGCCCGCCGTCGGGAAGACGTGCGTCGAGCCGTCCGACCGCATCGCGGTCACGAGCGACCCGTCGGGCGACGCGAGCGGCTGAGCCGGACCGAGGCCGGAGGCCTCGAGCGCGGTGATCTCCCCGCTCTCCGCGTTCACGAGATAGAGCCCGAGATCGCCCTCCCCCTCGGCGCCGACCACGACGAAGCGCCGGTCGTCCTCGAGCCAGCAGCCGGCGTGGCAGGAGACCTTGCCGAGCGAGACGGTCCGGGTCTCGCCGATGCCGCTCGGGAGGAGGACCATCTTGGTCGCGTCCATGTAGTCGACCGTGAGCACCCACTGGCCGTCGGGGGTGACGCTGACCGCCTTGCCCTCCCCGATCTGGATGGCCGGCGACCCGTCCAGGCCCCGGAGGTAGATGAGGCGCTTCTGCCCGCCCCCCTCCCCGCTCTCGTCGAAGAGGATCGTGTTCCCGTCCGCGGACATGGAGCGAAGGAGCGACCAGTCGAACCACGAGTAGTCCCGCTCCTGCTCCTGACCCGGCCCCTTGCCCGCGATGCCGCTCCGCTCGTGACCGTGCACGAGGAGGATGTCCCCCCGCGCGGAGATGTCCTGGAGCGTGAGCGCTCCGGGGACGCGGAACACGGTCCGGCTCGTCCCGTCGAGCGTGACGCGTACGAGCGAGCGCCCGGATCCGACCGCCGCCCCGGTGCACCAGATCGCGTTGCCGTCGGGCGCCCAGGCGATGCCCGTGGCCGAGGCGAAGGGCTCGGTCAGGCGCCGCACGGTCCCCGCCTGGTCCACCACGCAGAGCGACCCGCCGTCGTCGTTCGTGAACTCGTGCTCGAAGTACGCCACGCGCGTCCCGTCGGGTGAGATGCGCGGCGTCCCGATCCACCCGATCGTCTCGACCAGCGCCTTGCCGGCCGGATATTCGAGCCGCACCTTGTTGTCCTTGACGCGCACGATCGCGAGCGTGCGGCCGTCGGGCGCCCAGTCGGCGTACTGGACTCCCTCCGCGAGCGGTCGCGGCACGCCCCCGGCCATCGGGAGCCGGGCCAGCGTTCCCGTGTTCACGAATCCGCCCAGGAGCCGCCGGTTGAGCGCGATCGCGATCTCGCCGGTCTGGGAGATCGAGAGCACCTCGCTCTTCTCGATCCGCATCGGCCGCGCCTCGGGGTTCGCGCCGTGGACCCAGAAGAGCTCGCTCGGCCGTCCTTCCCACGCGGCGGCGTAGACGATCGCGTTGCCGTCGGGGGCGAAGCGGGCGCTCGAGACGATGCCGCGGCGGAACGTGATGCGGCGGAGCGACGTCACGGAGGCGATCGCCTCCCCCGCGCTCCCCGCGGCGGCGGCGATGCCGCCGCGGAAGTCCTCGAGGAGGTGCTCCAGGTAGAACGCGAAGTCGGCCGCGCAGTGGACGCGGTCCGCCGGCCGCTTGGCGAGCGACTTCCGGATGAGCCGCTCCAATCCGGGCATCGGCGCCGAGACGTCCTCCGGGAGGTCGGGCGGCTCCTGGCTCAGGATCGCGGCGGCGGTCTCGGCCGCGCCCTCCCGCTCGAACGGGTGTTTCCCGACGAGGAGCTCGTAGAGGATCGCGCCGAGCGCGAAGAGGTCGGCGCGGTGGTCCACCGGCTCCCCGCGGAGCTGCTCGGGCGCCATGTAGCGCATCGTGCCGAGGAGCATTCCGACCCCGGTCGCGTTCACGTCGTGGGTTTGCGTGGCCTGGCCGCCGGCGCCGTCCGTCGCGTCGCGGATCAGCTTCGCGATGCCGAAGTCGAGGATCTTCACCCGCCCGTCGTCGCTGACGAAGACGTTGTCGGGCTTGAGATCGCGGTGGACGATGCCGCGCGCGTGGGCCGCTTCGAGCCCGTGCGCGATCTGCGCGACGCAGTCGAGCGCCTGGCGGGGCGTGAACTCGGCCCCCGCGATCCGCTCGCGGAGCGAGCGCCCTTCGAGCAGCTCGGAGACGATGTAGGGGGTGCCGTCGAGCGTGTCGGTGTCGAAGACCGTGACGATGTTCGGGTGGTTCAGCGCCCCGGCCGCCCGCGCCTCCTGCTCGAAGCGACGGAGCCGGTCGGGGTCGAGGGCGACGCCGGAGCCGATCGTCTTGATCGCGACGTCGCGGCCAAGGCGGGGGTCGCGGGCGCGATAGACCTCGCCCATGCCGCCCGCACCGATGAAGGAGACGACTTCGTAGTGGCCGACCTTGTCCCCGGGGGAGAATCGCACGCGAAGAATGGTACCGGGGCGCGGCGTCCTCGGTCAATCGAACGCGGCGCGAGGATCGGAGGCGGTGCCGCCAGGCCGGCCGCGTCGCGCGCTCAGCGGAGCCGGATCGTCTCCCCGTTGCGCGCGACCCGACCTTCCGCCTCGAGCTTCACGAGGTGGGCGTCGAGCGTCTTTCCCGCGAGCGCGGGATCGGCGCCCGGCGTGTCGGCGTAGACCTCCTCCCGGAGCGCCTCGAACGCCATCGGCCCCGCGGCGAGCGCCTGGAGGACGCGCCCCTCTCGCATCCGGCGATGCTCGATCAGCGCGACCAGCATCCGCTCGGCGCCGCGGTGCGGCGCGCCGTGGCCGGGGATGATCCCCTGGGCGTCGAGGCCGCGGAGCCGCTCGAGCGTGTCGAGGTAGGCCGCCATGTCGCCGTCGGGCGGGGCGATCACCACGGTGCCGAGACCGCTCACGACGTCGCCCGCGAGGATCGTCCGGGACGTCTCCTCGTAGTAGACGAGGTGCGCGCGGGCGTGCCCGGGCGCGGACATGACGCGGAGGCGCCGCGGATGGCGCCCGGGCAGCTCGATCACGTCGCCGTCGGCGAGCGCGCGGTCGATCGGCACCCGGTCGGCCACCCCCGCGTGCGCCCAGACCGGCGCGGCGTACCGCGTCCGGACGGTCGCGACGCCGGCGACGTGGTCCCCGTGCTGGTGCGTCAGGAGGATCGCGAGGACGCGGCCGCCGGGGCCGAGCGCGCCGTGGACGACGCGGTCGAGCGCGTCGAGCTCCTCCGCTTCGGCGCTCCCCGGATCCACGATCACGACGTCGCCGTCCCCCACGACGACGGCGTTCGTGTGGCTCGCCGGCGGGATCGTCTCGCTCCGGAGCGGGAGCATCGTGATGGCGGGGCGCACCTCCACGTACCGCGACGGGACGCCGTTCGCCTCCGGGATCTCGTGGAGCCGCGCCGGCAGCCCGTGTCCCCCGGCGGCCAGCACGCGGATCGTGTGGAGCGTCGGCATCGCGAGCACGATCCGGTCCTCGTCCCAGAGGCGCATCGCCTCGCGCGGATCGATCCAGCCGCCCGACTCGAGCTCGCCCGGCCAGACGTCGGGCTCCTCCGGTCGCGCGGTATCGACGAAGAAGAAGTTCGTGTTGAAGCGCGCCTTGCTGAAATGGGGCGTGATCCAGCGGCCGCACGGAGCGTACGCCGACGCGTCGAACCGGAGCCCCCACTCCCCTTCGGCGATCGGCCAGAACGCCGCCTTCCCGTCGAGCACGTCGGCGCGGACGCGTCGCTGCGTCTCGAGGGGCGGTGTCGTCCCCGTGAAGCCGACCAGGAGCCCCGTCTCCTCGAACGTCTCGCGCGCCGCGCAGCGTGCCATCGCGAGGAGGTTGGCCGATTCGTCGTCGCCGAGCGACCCGTCCTCGCGCGCGTGGCGACCGCCCGGAAACGAGTGGAAGCCGCCCAGGAACGGGTTCGCCTCGGAGCGGCGGACCCAGAGGAGCCGGAGGCCGCCGTCGCGCCGGATCAGGATGATGCTCGCGGCCGGACGGAGGGCGGGGCGCGGCGGCCGCGCGTCGCCGCCGGCGGAGCCGGGCGTCGCGGGGGAGGTCGCGCTCATTCGACCAGCACCGGCGGAAGCGCTTCCCGGAGGGCGCGGATGTGGTCGGGACCGGTGCCGCAGCACCCCCCGACGATCTGCGCGCCGGCGCGGATCCAGGTCCCGGCTAGCGCGGCGAAGCGCTCGGGCGTGAGCGCCGCGTCGAACCGCCACGATCCTTCGGCGAGGTCGGGGGCGCCGGCATTCGGATAGCACCCGATCGGAAGGCGGATCGCGCGGCTCAGGGTCTCGAGACAGCCCGCGGCGCGATCGGCGGGCGTGCAGTTGACGAGGACCGCCGCCGGGGCCGGGCGCTCGGCGGCCACGGCGCGCGCCGCGTCCGCGAGCGGCTCGCCGCTCAGGATCTCCCGCTCGCTCCGGCAGATGAAGGAGACCGCGACGGGGAGCCCCGTCGCGACCGCGCCGCGCACGGCCGCGCGCGCTTCGGCGATCGTGTTCATCGTCTCGACCAGGAGGAGATCGGCCCCCGCCTCGCGGAGGAGCGCCGCCTGAGCGGCGTGCTCCCGCTCGGCCTCGCCGGGCGGCGGCGCCTCTTCCGGCCGGTAGCAGTCCTCGAGCGGCGCCAGCGCGCCCGCGACCCAGACCGCGCGTCCCGTCGCGGCGTCGTCGCGCCCGGCGCGCGCGAGCGCGACGGCGTCGCGCGTGAGCCGCGCCGCGTCGTCCGCCGTCCGGCCGGTCTTCGCCAAGGTGCGCGGGGTCGTGCGGAACGTGGCCGCGGTCAGCACGTCGGCGCCGGCGCGCGCGTACGCCGCGTGGAGGCGCCGCACCGCGGGCGCGTCGTCGAGCAGGGCCTGCGCGCTCCAGAGCGGGAGCGGCGTCGCCACCCCGCGACGCTCGAGCTCGGTCCCGAGCGCGCCGTCCAGGAGCACGATCTCGCCGCGCACGAGGCGCTGCGTGAACGGGTGCGTCGCCGGCGCGCTCACCCTCCCGCCGTGGCCTCGTCCGGCGGGTTCAATCCGTGGAACTGCATCAGCTCCTCGATGACGGCGCGGCGGCGCTTCAGGATGGACGTCATCGACGTGTAGCCGTAGCGGAGGACGGCTTCCCGCTCCTGGACGCTCATCGTGTTGTGGAGGAACATGATCACCTCGCTCGACGAGGGCTCGATCCGGTAGATCTTCACGTCCGGGTACTCGGCGTTGTAGCGGCGGATCTCTCCGTCGAGCCGCACCCTCGTTTCGATGCGGGACGCCTGGTCGTGGATGAAGGACATTCCCTTCTCCCGGATCCGGGCGGGGCTGCCGTCCCGCCGCGGCAGGCAGACCGCCTCGCGGTCGTTCGCGATGTTCACGAGCGGATTGATGATCAGGATCGTGGAGGCGCCCGCCTTGATGGCCACGTCGAGGTGCGCCACCTTTCCGGTCGAGCCGTCGATGTAGTCGCGCCCCTCGATCCGGAACGGCCGGAAGAAGAGCGGGATCGCCGAGGACGCGGCGACCGCGTAGGAGAGCGGCACCGTGTCGGCGTCGGCCACCGAGAAGATCCGCCGCGTCCCCATGTCGAGGTCGGTCGCGGGGATGTAGAGCTCCTTCTCGATGCCCGCGAACGAGTCGGTCCGCCCGTGGGCCGCGAGGACGAGGCGGAAGAAGTCCTGGTAGTTCTCGAGGGCGAAGACCCCGGCCGGCAGCCGCTCCTCGATGTAGTGCATGAACTCGAACGGCGACGGCCGGATGCCGCGCCGGACGCACTCGACGAAGTAGCCCGGGATCGATCCGACGACGTTCAGGAACGACCCGAGGATCGCCCAGCGGTTCACGTCGTACATGTCGCCCCGCCGGAACTGGAGCGCCGGATCCGAGTTCGTGAGAAGCGCCCAGTAGATCTTCCGTACCGGGATCCCCTTCGCGAGGAGTCCCGCGACCGTGGCGCCGGCGCTCACGCCGATGTAGATGTCGAACCCGGTCGAGGAGAAGTCGAAGCCGAGGAAGTCGTCGAGCGCCGCCAGGCATCCGATCTCGAAGTACGCGCCGGTCAGGCCGCCGCCCGAGAGGCTGAGCGCGACCCGCTTCCGATCGGGCGGCGGATCGCCGCGCGAGCGGAACGAGGGCCACGTGGCGCGCCCTTCGCCCGGCTCGGGGTCGTCGGTGTCGCCGCGATCGAAGTACGGCGGGATCATCGCCCCCCGCTCCGCCGGTAGAGCCGCGCGACGATCCGGTCGGAGAGCCGCGGCGCCATGGCGTTCACCCAGGAGAGCCACCGGTTCCAGAACGGGAGATAGGCGTCGGCCGGATGGCGCCGGAGCGCGCGGACGATCGCGCGCGCCACCGTCTCCGGCTCGAGGACGACGGCGGCCGGGCCCGAGCCGAGGGCGCGATCCCGCCCGCCCCGCTCGAGGAGCGGCGTCCGGACGGCGGCGGGAAGCACGAGCGTCACCCGCACGCCGCGCGCGCGGAGCTCGCGCCGCCACCCTTCGGTGAGGCCCGCGAGGGCGAACTTGCTCGCGCTGTAGAAGGAGTAGCGCGGCGCCGAGACGCGGCCGGCGTAGCTCCCGACGTTCACGATCGCGCTCCCCGGCCGCGCGGTGAGCGCCGGGAGCGCCGCCCGCGTGACGTGCACGGCGGCGAGGACGTTCACGTCCAGCATCTCGTCGATCTCGGCGTCGGTCGCCTCGTCCGCTTCCCGGAGGAACATGATCCCCGCGTTGTTCACGACCGCGTCGAGACCGCCGAAGCGGTCCACCGCCCCGGCCACGGCCCGGCGGCACGCCTCGGGGCTCCTGAGATCGGCCGTCACCACGTGCGCTTCGCCTCCCGCCCGCTCCACCTCCCCCGCGAGGGCCCGGAGCGCCGCCTCGTTCCGCCCCACGAGCGCGAGGCGCGCGCCCTCGCGCGCGAGGAGGAGGGCCGTCGGCCGGCCGATCCCGCCCGACGCGCCGGTGAGGAGGATCGAACGGCCTCTAGGATCCAAGCCGTCGCGCCCCCGCCGTCACCGCCGCCGCGCCCGCGGCCACCTCGGAAACGGGCGCCGGAGCGCCGGTCGGCGCGAGGTGCCGGATGAACCAGTCGCGGATCATGTGGAGCCGCGCCACGCGCCGCGACGGCGTCCCCATGCGGGAGAGCCCGTGGCTCTCCTCCGGGAAGAGCACCATCTCGACCTCGCGACGGAGCGCCTTCAGCGACTTGTAGAGCATCTCCGCCTCCGTGAGGTCGCAGCGGAAATCCCGGAGACTGTGGAGGATCAGGAGCGGCGTCCGGACGTTCTCGACGTACGTGAGCGGCGACTGGCGGCGGAGGATCTCCGCGTCCTGCCACGGCTCCGCGCCGAACTCGGGCGTCGCGAGCGGCATCAGGTCGTCGCCCAGGAGGAGCGTCGGGATCGTCGTCACGCAGCGCTGCGTCACGGCCGCGCGGAACCGGTCGGTGTGCGTCACGACCCAGTTCGTCATGTAGCCGCCGTACGATCCGCCGGTGACGCCGAGCCGGTCGGGATCGATCTCGGGATGCCGCGCCAGAGCGGCGTCCACGGCCAGCATCAGGTCCTCGAACGCGGGCGCGGCCCAGTCGTGGACGATCGCGGACGTGAACGTCTCGCCGTAACCCTGCGACCCGCGCGGGTTGATGAAGAGCACGTAGAAGCCCGCGCTCGCGAGCACCTGGAACTCGTGGTAGAGGCAGGCGCCGTACTGGACGCGCGGTCCGCCGTGGATCTGGAGCACCATCGGATGCCGCTTCGCGCGGCCGGCGTCCGGCGGCGCCACGAGCCACGCCTGGACGCGGTGCCCCTGCGGCGCGTCGATCCAGAACTCCTCCGGCTCGACGAGCGCGAGCGCGGCGAACCGTTCGGCGTTCGGCGTGACCAGCGGGGTCACCGTCCCGCGGCCGGGATCGACGCGCGCGATCGTGCCCGCGTCCGTGTGCCCGCACCGGATCACGAAGAGATCCTCCTGGTCCCTGCCGCGCGCCATCGTGAGGACCTGCATCGGCCCGTCGAGGAGCCGCTTCGGAGCGCCGCCCGCCACGGGCACCGACCAGAGGTGCGTCGAGCCCTCCTCGCTCACCTGGAAGACGATCGCCTTCCCGTCGCGGGTGAAGACCGGCGCCCCGCTCGCGTGGAAGTCGCGCAGATCGGATCCGGTGAGGTCGGCCGCGTACCGGTCGAAGCCCGGGAGTAGGTCGCGCGCCGGGCCGCCCGCGGCGGGGACGACCCAGACATGGAAGTTCGGCACGCCCCACCAGTCGTCGGGGCGGTCGTGGCCGACGAAGGCGATCGTCGACCCGTCGGGCGACCACGAGGGCGACGCGGCGATCCCCGGCTGCGGCGTCAGGTTCCGCGGCGCCCCGCCCGCCGCGGGCACGACGAAGACGTCGCTCACCGCGTACGACGAGAACTCCTCGTCGTCCTGCCGGTTGGCCGTGAACGCGATCGACCGTCCGTCGGGGGACCAGCGAGGCGCGCCGTGGTCGAAGTCGCCCGACGTCAGCGCGCGGACGGCGCGCGAGGCGAGGTCGAGCACGTGCACGTGCGTCCGCGCCTTGGGGAGCCAGCCCATGCCGTCCATCTTGTAGAGGATGCGCGTCACGTGCCGGAACGTCGGCTCCGGCGGATGCTCCTTCTTCTCGCGCTTCGCCTCGACCGCCTTCCGCTCCGCGGTGGAGCCGGGCAGGTGTCCCGCCTCCGGCGGATCGCTCGGCTGATACGTGAACGCGATCGCGGCGCCGTCGGGCGACCAGTCGAGCCCGCCCACGTCGCCGTCCAGATCGGTCAGCCGCTCCGCCTCGCCGCCGTCGAGCGGGAGCCGGTGGATCTGCGGCTTCTTCTCGTGGCGGTTCGAGACGAACGCGATCGCGCGCCCGTCGGGGCTGAAGACGGCGCCGGTGTTCTTGTGCGGGCCGAACGTGAGCCGGCGCGGAGCGCCGCCCTTCCCGTCGATCAGCCAGAGGTGGACGTCGTACGCGTCCCGCTCGGCGTCGATGGTGCGGATCTCGTAGACGGCGCGCGTCCCGTCCGGGGACGGCACGACGGCGTCGACGAATCGGAAGTCGAGGAGGTCTTCGGGCGTGACGGCTCGGGAAGGCATGCGGGGGGCTCCTGGGCTCACTTCGCGCCGGCCCGGAACCGGGCCAGCTGCCCTTTCAGGTACGCGTCGTCGGGCGCCAGCGCGAGCGCGCCCGATTCCACCTCGATCGCCTTCGCGGCGTCGCCGCGGCGGAACCAGACCTCCGCGAGCGTGTCGAGGATGCCGGTGTTCTTCGGCTCGAGGGCGACCGCGCGCTTGGCGGCGTCGAGGGCGTCGTCGAGATGGACGTCGTTCGTGGCGCACGTCCACGCGAGGCCGTTCAGCGTGGACGGGTCGTTCTCCTGCCGCGCGAGCGCGCGCCGAAGCGCCTCGCCGACGCGCTCCCGCTCGGTGCGCGCGAGGTCCTTCTTCCCCGCCGCGTCGTACGCCGCGGCGTACCGGAGGTGCGCTTCCGCGAGGCGCTGCGCCTCGAGCATCGAGAAGACGCGGTGGAGCTCGCGGATCGGCTCCTTCGCGTCCTCCACGCGGAGGTCGATGTAGCGGGTCCGGTATTCGGGGTACGCGTCGCTCGGCCGGACCACGAGGATCGCGGCCGATTGCATTCCGCGCTTGTCGCCGCCCGCGGCCTGGCCGGCGTCGAGCGCCGCGAGGAGCCGCTCGGCCAGCTCGCCCTTCGTCGCGAGGAACGCGCGCTCCATCTCGGTCACCACCGCCTCGCCGGCGAGGATGTTCCCCTGGATCGAGTAGCCGGGGCCGGTCCGCTGGCCCGCCCAGGAGGAGCAGTCGCTCCCCGTGTACGCCGCGCTCCGCCCCTTCGCGTCGACCACGCCGAGCTGGCGGTGCGTGGCGCCGGAGTCGGAGGCGACGAGCGCGCGCACGACCTCGGGCGCCGGCTTCCCCTTGCGGAGGAGTGCCAACCCCTCGGGACCGAACGACTCGTTCGTGGCGGCCTGCGTCGCGATCGCGCCGACGCCCGCCTCGGCCCACGGCACGGCCATCCCGACGCTGAACGCGCGCGACTGGACCGCGACGCCCAGCTCCTGCGTCAGCGAGTCGTACGCGACGATCGAGAACGTGGCCCGGGCCGGCGCGGCCTGGAGCGCGAGCGCGAGGGCGGCGGCGGTCAGGACGGAGGCGCGGGGGACCCGAGCGGGGCGGTCGCCGGTCACTTCTTCCCTCCGCGGAAGCGCGCGAGCTGGTCCTTCAGGTACTGGCTCTTCGGGTCGATCGTAGCGGCGCGCGACTCGACCTCGATCGCCTTCGTCGCGTCCCCCATCCGGAAGTTGACCTCGGCCAGCGTGTCGAGGATGTCGACGTTCCGCGGCTCCTGGTCGGCGGCGCGCTCGGCGGCGCGGAGCGCCTCCGGGAGGTAGAGATCGTTCGTGGCGCACGACCATGCGAGCCCGTTCAGGATCGAGGCGTCCCGCTCGCCGCGGTCGAGCGCCCGCTTCAGCGTCTCGCCGACCCGCTCGCGCTCCATCCGCGCGAGTTCGGGGCGTCCCGCCGCCTCGTACTGCGCCGCGTACTGGAGATGCGCGTTCGCGAGGTGGAATCCCTGGTCGATCTGCCACACGCGGCGGAGCTCGGCGATCGGGTTCTTCGCGTCCTCCACCCGTAGGTCGACGTACCGCTCGCGCCACTCGGGGTTCGTCGCGCTCGGCCTCGTGATGATGAGCGCGGCCGACTGCATGCCGCGCTTGTCGCCGCCCGCCTTCTCCGCGGCTTCGATCGCCGCGACGAGCCGCTCCCCCAGCTCCCCGGACGTCTCCCGGAACGCCTTCGCCATGCCCGCCACCACGGCCGGCCCGGCGAGGATGTTCCCCTGGCAGGCGAAGCCCGGCCCGGTCTCGCCTCCCGCCCAGTCGAGGCACCGCTTCCCGGTCCAGGTGACCGAGCGGCCCTGCGCGTCGACGATGCCGACCTGGCGGCCGTCCCAGCCCGAGTCGGCGGCCGCGAGCGCGCGGAGCACGTCGGGGGCGGGCATCCCGGTGGCGAGGAGCGAGAGCGCCTCGGGTCCGAGCGACGGGTTCACGTTGGCCTGCGTCGCCACGGCGCCGACGCCGGCGCGCGCCCACGGCACGGTCGTGCCGACGCTGAAGTACTTCGACTGGACGGCCACGCCCAGCTCCTGCGTGACCGAGTCGTACGCGACGATCGAAAACGTCCCCATCGGATCGGCGGCCCTGGACGGCGCGGGCGCGGCGAGCAGGCAGGAGGCGAGGAGCGCGACGCGGGCAGCGAGCGGCCCGCACGCCGCCGCGGCGGAGCGAAGCGTTCGATACATGGGGGTTCCCTCGAACCGTGGGTCCGGCAACCGCACCGGGTTCCCCGAAAGGTAACAAAAGGCCCGGGGGCGGGGAAGCCGTTCCCACCGTGCGGCGTGGCGCGCGGCGCCGCGCGTCGGGGAAGCCGCCGAACAGGTGCGGGCCGGGCGCGCCGCGCGGGGTTCGGCAGTCGGCGCACGTCTTGCTGCCTTCCCGCACCGGCATGGGTGCGCTGCGCACCCGCCCGGCCCGCGAATCATCGTCGTCTTGGGCGCCGGGTTCCGCGGAATCGGCGACCGGCGCGCAACCTACGCCATTCGCCGGCCGCGGGGGAGGGGTACTTCGGTATCACCGGCGGCTCGCGCGGGGGGAGCCGTCCCCGACGTGAAACGGGCGGCTCCGGCTGGTTCCGTCCGCCGGTGGCCGCCCGTCTCGAGGAATCACGCGACCGGATCGTCGTCCGATCCTTCGCGAGGATCGTCTACTTCGAGCCTTCGTCGGTCTTCGTGCCTTCGTCCGACTTGGTGCCCTCGTCCTTCTTCGCGGCGTCGTCCTTCGCCGGCGCCTCGTCCTTCTTCATCTCCGCCTTCGACTCCGCTTTCGTCTCCGTCTTCAGAGTCGCGAGCCAGCCGGTGAGGTCGGCCAGCTCCTCATCGGTGCCGCGCCACCGCTTCATGTGCTTCTTGCCGTCGAGCAGCGTCGTGCGGAGGATCCAGCCCTTGAACCAGTCCGGCTTCTGCTTGAGGCCGACGTCGGAGAGATCCGGCGGCTGCTTCTTCTTGGCGCCGGCCGGCTCCGCGCTCGCCTCTTCTTCCTCGCCCTCCACCTTCCGCTTCTCGATCTTCGCCGAGGCGATGGTGTGACAGGAATTGCAGCGGTACTTCAGGAAGATCTCCTGACCCTTGGGCGTCTTCGCCTCCTCCGCGCCCGCGAACGCCGCGAACAGGAAGGCGCCGAGCGCCATGGCCGAGATCAAAACGAGGAACCTCTTCACTGCTGCCTCCTTTCCCCTGGTCGACCTGCCTGGACCCCTCTGCCGTCACCCATTCTCACTCAAGTGCCCTACCCGGCGGAAGCCCCCCGCCGTGCCTGATCGACGTCGCGGATCTTGAGGCCGAGCCCGATCAGGACCAGCACGATCAGAATCAGCGAAACGGCGAGCCCCTTGCGTCGGACCTGGAGCTCGGCCAGCGCCTTCTCGCCGGCCTTCGTGCCGGCGTTCGCCGCCTCGATGCCTTCGTCGGCCCGCTTGAGGAGCCGCGGCGGATCGTACGTGTGGATCAGCGCCCGCGCTTCGATGTCCGCCGTGACCGCCTTGCTCTTCAGCTCGAATTGCGCATCGCTGACCAGCATGCCGGCCAACTCGGCGCGGCGGAGGATCCGGGTCGCGCCCCGGATCCTGAGATCGAGGTCGGTGAGCGCGGCGTACATCTTGTCCGTCGCCACGTCGCAGGAGTCGCCGACGGCGTGGCACTGCCGGCACGCGGGCCCCGGATGGGGCATGACGGCCGGCCCGGGCAGGTCCTCTATGGTAATACCCCGGGGCTGCCAATTCGCGCCCGCCTGGACGGACAGCTTGTAGAGGATGGCGTCCCCCGACGCCACCGGGTACGAGGAGAGGCCCTGCAGCTCCAGCGTCGCCGTGAGGCCCGAGGGCGCCTCTACCTTGACCGGAGCCGGCGCCTCCGCGCCGGGACGGATCGTGGCGTCGAGCGAGACCGGGGTCGAGTCCCCGGTGTCGATCTCGAGATGGTGCGCGTACCGGGCGTCGTCGGCCGGCACGTGGAGCGCCAGCACGTCGCGCCACTCCGCGACCAGGCTCTGCCCGGACGCGAGCGTGTCGATCCGCGCCCGGAACGGGTCCACGCCGACCACCTTGCCGAGCGTGATCTTCGGGGCCGACGCCCCGTTGAAGAGCTCCGGCGTCGGGTGCCGAATGAGGTGGTTGCTGTGGCAGACGATGCATTCGGGCGCCTTCTTCTCGGCGAAGATCTGCTTGTGCGAGGACGCGTCGAACAGCGTCGACTCGCGACCGTGGCACTGGCCGCAGACGTTCGCGACCGACTTCACCTCGGGCGGCGTCGCGCCGTGGTTCCCGTGGCAGTCGTTGCACGCGGGCGCCGAGAGGTCGCCCTGGTCGAACAGCGCGTTCGCGTGCACGCTCCGCTTGTAGAGGTCGTACTGGTTCGTCGGAATCTTGTACTCGGCCATCTTGGTCGAGTCGGAATGGCAGTGGGCGCACGTCTTCGGCACGTTCGTCGCGTAGACCGGCGCATCGGGCGAGGAGACGGCACGGATGCCGTGGACGCCGTGGCAGTCGACGCACTCGGCCGGCTTCGTGTCCCCTTTCGCGTTCCGGATGCCGTGCACGCTGGTGCGGTACTCGGTGTACTGGTCGACGCGCGCCTGCGGGTTGAACCGCTTCATGAAGTTCGCGTCCGAGTGGCAGCGCGCGCAGAACTGCGGCACCTCGAGCCGGCTCGGCGCCGGCTGGAATCCCTTGGCGGGATTCATGGCGTAGTCGGCCGCGTCGTCCTCGTCGGCGAAGTGCTTCCGCGTGGGATCGCCTCCGTGGCACGACTCGCAGCCGAGGCCGGCCGCGGCGTGCACGTCGTTGGCCCAGTCCTTCGTCGGGCGGCTCAGGCTCGGCTCGTCCTGCTTGCTGTGACAGTCGATGCACGAGGAGCTGTCCTTCGCCGCGGTCGCGGGAGCGGAGGGCGCCCGGCTCGGTGCCGCCCACGCCGCACGGGCGCCGAGGAGGAAGAGCGCCGCGGCCGCGAGCGCGACGAGCGCCGTGGCGAGCGACGGACGGGCCTGCGCGCGATCGGTGCGGGCGGTCATCGCGCACCTCCCCGCTGCGCCGCCGTGGCGCGGCCGGCCAGCGTTCCGGCGACGACGATCACCACCGCGACCCAGACCGGCCACCACGCGTGGTAGCCGATCGCCGTGAGCGCGATGAAGAGCGCGAGCACGACGGCGCCTCCGATCGAGGCCAGCGGACTTCGCCCTCGCCGGTCGATGTCCTTGTCGAGGAACGGGAGCAGGAACGCGAGGACCCCCGCCAGGCCGATCGCCAGGATGAAGATCGTCTCGGTCTCGAGCCCGAGGATCTCGCCGCCGGGCACGAAGCGGAGTCCCTGGAACATGGCCATGAAGTACCACTCGGGCCGGATGTTCGCCGGCGCCGGCGCGAACGGATCGGCCTTCTCGCCCAGCTCCCATGGGAAGAGGGCGGCCAGGGCCGCGAGGACGCCGAGCGCGATCGTCCAGCCGAAGAGGTCGCGAAGCAGGAAGTCGGGCAGGAAGCGCATCGTGCGCTTCGGGCCCGGCGCCCGGTCGACCGAGGGGGGCACGCTCATGCCGTGCTTCTGGACCAGGATCACGTGGAGGGCGAGGAGCCCGGTCATGATCGCCGGGAGGATCGCGGTGTGCCAGCCGTAGAAGCGCGAGAGCGTGCTGCCGGCCACGTGGTCGCCGCCGCGGAGGAACCGCAGCATGAAGTGCCCGACGACCGGGACCGTCCCCGCGATGTCGGTGCCCACCTTCGTCGCGAAGAACGCGAGGCGGTTCCACGGGAGCAGGTACCCGGAGAAGCCGAACCCGAGGGCCAGGGCGAGGAGCGCGAAGCCGCTCATCCACGTCAGCTCGCGCGGAGGCCGGTACGCCTTCATGAAGAGCACGGAGAAGAGGTGGATGATCGCGGTCGCGATCATCAGGTTCGCGCTCCAGGAGTGGATCGAGCGGATCAGCCACCCGAACGACACCTGGGTCATGATGAACTGCACCGACTCGTACGCCTCCTGCGAGGACGGCCGGTAGTAGAGCATCAGCAGGATTCCGGTCGCGACCTGGACGAAGAAGAAGAAGAGCGTCATCCCGCCGAGGTAGTACCAGGGGGTGTGCCGGTGCACGGGGACCGTCTTGTGCTCGGCGGCCGCGCGGACGCCCTCGAGGCCGATCCGATCGTTCAGCCACCCCATGATTCCGTCGATCATGCGTGCCATCGTTCCCTCCCCCTCACGTACGGCTGACGAAGATGTCGTCCCCGCTCACCTGGACGACGTACGGCGTGAGCGGACGCGGGGGCGGGCCCGAGATGTTCCGTCCCTGGAGGTCGTAGAAGCCGTTGTGGCAGGCGCACCAGATCCGCTTCTGCGGCTCCTCGTACTGCACGGTGCAGCCGAGGTGCGTGCAGGTCGCGGAGAGCGCCACGAACTGCCCGGGCGCCTTCTCGATCAGGATCCCGGGCTCGGAGCCGAAGGCGAAGATCTTCCACTTCGACTTCGTGAGCTCCGACACGGAACCGGCCCGGACGCGCGCGCTGGTCTCCTCGGCGACGTGCGGGGGGCTCAGGAACCTGGCCACGGGATAGAGGACCGCGGCGGCCAACGCGCCGACGGTCAGACGGAAGAAGCCTTCGAGGAACTTGCGGCGCGGAAGCGAGTCCGGCTCGCCTCCAACGAGAGAGGTGTCGTTCACGGGAGGGCCCTCGCGTTCACGATGGGCGCCGCCGGTCCCGCCGGCGGTCCCGACGGGGTTCGGCGCCCTCTCTTGGCCGGTCTGGGAACCGGTGCCGATTCGACGCACCTTACCGCTCCGGGTGGGCGGCCGTAAAGCGATCGTGCGTCGCGGGATCGGCTACTACCATCGTACCAATGGACGCGCCCGCGGGCGCGCCGGGGCGGGGCCCGAATCGCTTGGAATAGCCGGCTCCCGCCGGGCGTAGGTACGGGTACCATGCGACCGAACGCCGCCCTCGGGAGGCCCGACCCCCGGATCTACCAGATCCTCGTCCTCGCGACGCTCCTCGCGTACGGGCTCCTCCTGCTCCGCTTCGAGGTCGACGCCGCGCAGGTGCTCCTCACGCTCGGCTCGGCCCTCGCCGCCCAGTGGATCTGCACGCGGGCCGCCCGGCTCCCCCGGTTCGACCCGAAGAGCGCGCTGATCTCGGGCCTCTCGCTCTGCCTCCTCCTCCGGGCCGACTCCGTGTGGCTCGTTCCAGCCATCGCCGCCGCGACGATCGCCAGCAAGTTCCTGCTCCGCCTCCGCGGGAAGCACGTCTGGAATCCGACGAACTTCGGCCTCGCGTTCGGAATGGCGGCGCTCGGCGGCGTCTGGGTCTCCCCCGGACAATGGGGGAGCGTCGCCTTCTTCGGATTCCTCGTCGCGTGCCTGGGCGGATTGGTCGTGAACCGGGCGGCGCGGAGCGACGTGACGCTGGCGTTCCTGGCGTCGTACGTCGCGATCCTCGTGGCGCGGTCACTCTGGCTGGGCGAGCCGATGACGATCCCGGCGCACCGGCTCGCGAACGGCGCGTTCCTGATCTTCGCGTTCTTCATGATCTCCGATCCCAAGACGACGCCCGACCGCCGCGCCGGCCGGATCCTCTTCGCGGTGCTGGTCTCGGCCGGCGCGGCGTTCGTGACCTTCGTTCTCAACCGGACCAACGGATTGATCTGGTCGCTGGCGGCGCTCGCCCCGGCCGTCCCCCTCATCGATCGAATCCTGCCGGGTCCGCGCTACGCCTGGTCGCGTCCCGCGCCGGACGATTCGCCGAAAGGAGCCCTTCATGAAAGGCCCGATGTCCCGACTCCCGCTCCTCTGCTGCCTGCTCCTCGCCGCGTGGGCGCCGCCCGCCCGTAGCTTCTGCGGGTTCTACGTCGCGCGCGGCGACGCCAAGATCTGGAACCGCGCGTCGAAGGTCGTGCTCGTGCGCGACGGCGACCGGACCGTGCTCACGATGGCGAGCGACTTCCGCGGCGACCCGAAGGAGTTCGCGATGGTCGTGCCCGTCCCGACGTTCTTGGAGAAGGGGCAGATCCACGTCGGCGACCCCGCGACGGTGGATCACCTCGACGCGTACTCCGCACCAAGGCTCGTCGAGTACTTCGATCCCGATCCGTGCTCGATCCGCATGCTGGAGCGCGCCGCGAACGCGCCTTCGGCCGGAGCGCTCCAGTCGAAGGCCGACGACGCGCGCCGCGACCGGGCGCTCGGCGTGCGCGTCGAGGCGCGGTACACGGTCGGCGAGTACGACATCGTGATCCTCTCGGCGCAGGAGAGCGGCGGACTCGAGACCTGGCTCGTGCGCCACGGGTACTCGATCCCGGCCGGAGCGCGCCGCGTCCTCGCGGGCTACATCAAGCAGAACATGCGCTTCTTCGTCGCGCGGGTGAACCTGAGCGAGCAGAAGCGGCTCGGCTTCACCTACCTCCGTCCGCTCCAGGTCGCGTACGAGTCGCCGAAGTTCATGCTCCCGATCCGGCTCGGCATGGTGAACGCCGACGGGCCGCAGGAGCTCTTCGTCTTCGCGCTGACGCGGAACGGCCGCGTGGAGACCACGAACTACCGGACGGTGAAGCTCCCCGACGACGCGGCGGTGCCGGAGTTCGTGAAGGACGAGTTCGACGACTTCTACCGGGCGATGTTCGCGGAGCAGGTCGAGGAGCAGCACGGCACGGCGGTCTTCACGGAGTACGCGTGGGACATGAGCTGGTGCGATCCCTGCGCGTCCGCCCCGCTCTCGCCGGAGGAGCTCCGGAGCCTCGGCGTCTTCTGGCTCGGCACCCCCGGGGCGAACGGCGCGCCGCGCGTGATGCCGGGCGGAGGTCCGCAGACCGTGTTCCTCACGCGGCTCCACGTCCGCTACGACGCGCGCCACTTCCCCGAAGACCTGGTCTTCCAGGAGACGTCCGACCGGAAGAACTTCCAGGGGCGGTTCGTGATCCGGCATCCCTGGCGCGGCGACGCCGACTGCCCGGCGATGGACGCGTATCGGAAGAGCGTGCGCCAGCGGCGCGAGGCGGAAGCCCGGTCGCTCGCGGACCTGACCGGCTGGGACCTCGAGCGGATTCGGAAGCAGATGGGCGTGGACGCCGCGTGGGCCGATCCCGGCGAGCACACCTCGTGGTGGCAGCGGCTCTGGGGCGGCGACGGCCGGTGACCGCGTGGCGTCCGGTCGCGGCCGGATGCACGAACTGCGAACGCCGCCGCGCGAGCCCACCGCGCGGCGGCGCCATTTGATGCACCCGATCGTGGGCTCGTCAACGTTCCATGAAGACTCGCTTGATCCTTCCCCACGTCGTCGTCGTGACGTCCGTGGTGACATTCTCGACGAGCGGCACGGCAAACGTATAGACGTCATCGGCCGAACTGGCGCTGTTGTCGTTGTTCGCGGCGACCCCGGCGGCGTAGAACGTCACGGTGCCCGTGCCGGCCGGGGGCGCGGTCCAGTCGAAGGTCCAGGTGACGCCGCCGGTCCAATCGGCGTACGTTCCGTCGTTCGATCCGAAGTCGGTAGTCTGCGAGATGTAATCCCTGGACGATTTGGACTGGATCAGGAGCAGAGCACTTCCGCCTGTCGACAGTGATCCGGCGAAGGCATTGTCCGAGTCCCGGAGCGACGTCAGCGAGAAACCCCAGCGGGCCATGCCCGTTCTGCGCAGCGATACGGTCAGCGAGTACGTCTCTCCTGGCATGTACGCCGCGGGGAGATTCCGGAGTTCAAAGGTCGCGACGCCGTCGTTCAGCGTGCCGCTGTGACAGGTGCGACACGTGTTCTCGCTGGGGGCGCCGGTCCGTCCGGGGGGAGGCGTGTCGGGATACGCTTGCACGAGCGTCGGTGCGGAAACGGCGGCGACAAAGGCGACGGCGAGGGCGATGGCTGCGAGGGTCGATCTTGCTGTGCGGTAGCGTGGCGTCACGGGCGCCTCCAAGGGTGGCTCGGATTGCCGTCGACCCCACGATTCCAGTGTACGGCGACTGCGAGGCCGGGATCTCCGCGACCATGGGCGGCCTTGTCATGCTACCTAGGTTGCTGGGGAATCTGCCCCAGACTCTGCCTCGCGGCGTTCCGGATTGGCGCGCGGATCCTGCGTCACCCACTGGCCACGACGGCCCCGAGGGGCTTGGTCCAGATCAACTGGATCTCGTCGGGTAACCCGGGATACCCATTCGCATCGACGGCGGCGAGCGTGAAGCCGTGCCGCGCGTAGAAGCGGCATGCGGGCGCGGCCCGGTCCGGAACGCCGGCGCTCACGCCCCGCCGAGCGGGTCGCCGGCCCTCCGGACCCAGCGCGGCGCCCGGTCGATCCGCTGGCGGAGGAGGAGCTGGAGCTGCCCGGCGTGGTGCTGCACGTGACGGAGGCTGTACATCAGAAACTCGGCGACGCTCGTATCGATCGGGCCGAAGGCCGGGTGCGCCGCGGACGTCGCGTCGGTGAGCGAGGCGACGATCGCGCGCGCCTTCTCGCGCCCATGGCGGAGATACGCGAGCAGCTCCTCCTTCGAATAGACGCGGTCGGGGAGCACCCCCGCGGGATCGAGCTCCGAGAGGGTGAACGGCGCCGGCGGCGCGAATCCCTGGTCGGAGTCCGAGAGGTAGTAATCGAGGAAGAAGAGCGTGTGGTAGACGAGGTACCAGAACTCGTGGAACCCTGGCCGGTCCCCCCACACGTCGTCGGGGCACTCCTTCACGGCGTTCTCGAGCATGTCGATCGCCGCGCCGAACTGGCCCCAGAGCGCGTCCCGCCACGCGGTGCTCATGAGTCGGCGCCTTCCACGGTTCCGGTCGGTCGTCCGCCGGTCCGCGCTACGCCGCCGCGACCTGCGACGTGCAGTGCGGGCATCGGGTCGCCTTGATCGCGATCTTCGACAGACAGAACGGGCACTCCCGCTCCGTGGGCGCGGGGGGCGCTTCCGCTTCCTTCTTCTGCATCGCGTTGATGGCGCGGATCAGGAGGAAGACCGCGAACGCGACGATCAGGAAGCTGATGATGCTGTTCAGGAAGAGGCCGTAGTTGATGCTCACGGCGCCGGCCTTCCTGGCGTCGGCGAGCGCGAGGTACGGCGCGGGCGTGGCGCCCGGCTTCAGCACGAGGAAGAGATTGGAGAAGTCGACGCCGCCGAGCAGGAGTCCGATCGGCGGCATGAGCACGTCGTCGACCAGGCTCTTCACGATCGTCCCGAACGCGCCGCCGATGATGATTCCGACCGCCATGTCGACGACGTTGCCCCGCATCGCGAACTTCTTGAATTCGTTGAGCACGGGATGCCTCCGTACGGTTCCGGTGGGAGTGCCCTCGACCCCGGCCGCCGCGATCCGTCGCCTCGCCGCCGGGGCGACGCCGGACGGTACCACGAATCAGCCGCGGCCGGTCAGATCGCGGCGGAAGAGCACCCCCTCCCCGCCCTCGAAGCGCACGCCCGGGATCCGGACGTCGCGCGCGACCTCCTCGAAGCCGAAGGCGCGGTGGAGGTCGATCGACGCCCGGTTCCGCTCGTTGACGACGTAGTAGGCGGCGGGGCTCCGCGCGGTGATCCACGCGAGCCGCGCCCGCGTGAGCGCGGCCCCGGCGCCGAGGCGGCGCCGGTCGGGGCGCACGACGACGCCGGTGAGGTACCACCCCTCCGGGGCGTCGCTCGCGCCGGAGTCGGCGGGCCGGCGGTGGAACGCGACCTTGCCGTACCCCGCCACGGCGCCGTCCCGCTCGGCCACGAAGAGGGCGCCGCGGTCGCCGGCGCGGCTCTCGTCGAACAGGCGCCGCATCCGTTCGCGCCACGCGTCGGTCGGCTCCCCTTCGCGCGCGGCCGCCATCGCCGCGATCGCCTCGAGGTCCGACTCCTCCGCCGGTCGCACGACCCACGCGAGCGGCGTCCGCGGGGGCGCGCCGTCGGGTCGCGGCGCGTACGCCGCGAATTCGCTCACGGGGTGGCGGGCCGGCCGCCGCCGGCCGCCGCCGCCGGGGCCGCGCCGATCGTGCCGACGCGGAGGTAGAGCGGCCAGCGAATGGCGCGGCGCCGATCCGGCGCGCCCCACGCCGCGGCCAGCGCGTCGCGGATCTCGGCGAGCGGATCGGTGCCGCGCGCCTTCCGGTACGCCTGCGTCGCCGACCAGCTCTCGAGGAATCCCTCGAGACGCGCGCGCGTCCAGACCGCACGGATCGCGAACTCCGGAGCGGGCAGCTCCCGGAACGGGAACGGGAGCGAGCGGTAGTGGTCCTCGACGTAGCGAAACTTCTCGGGCCAGTGGCCGGCCAGGACGTCCCAGTAGTAACGGGACAGGACCTGGTCGAGCGCGGGATCGGTCACCGGGAGATGATACGTCCAGACCGCGAGGATCCCATCCGGGCGCCCGGCGCGCCGAACCGCGGCGTAGAACGCGTCGAAGTCGAACCAGTGGACGGCCGTGGCGACGGTGACGAGGTCGACGCTCCCCGGCTCGAGCACCACGTCCTCCGCGCGCGCCGCGCGGTATTCGATGCGCGGGTGCGCGGCGGCGTGCTCGAGCTGCTCGGCGCTCGCGTCGGTGGCGACCACGCGCTCGAAGCGGTCGGCCAGCGCGCGCGCCGCCTGCCCGCTCCCGGTGCCGCAGTCCCACGCGAGCCGCCGTCCCGGCGTAAGTGACGCGAGATGATCGAAGAGCGCCCGCGGATAACGGGGCCGGAAGCGGGCGTACGCGTCCGCCTGGGCCGAGAACCGGTCGTCGAAGCGCTTCACCCCGCGCCGGGTCCCGCGGCCCCTCGGTCGGTCGCGAGGAGCGCGCAGGCCGCGAGGTCCTCGAAGACGCCCCACTTCCGGATCGCGTGGCGCCGGATGCCCTCGGGCCGCATCCCGATCTTCGCGAGCACGCGCCCCGACGCGGGATTCCGCGTCAGGTAGTGCGCCTGGATGCGATGGAGCCCGAGGCCGTCGAACCCGTAGTCGAGGACCGCGCGCGCCGCCTCGGTCGCGACCCCCTGCCCCCAGTACGGGACGCCGATCCAGTACCCGACCTCCGCCCGCGCGTGATCCGGCACGATCATGAGGCCGATCGCGCCGAGGAGGACGCCGTCCGCGGCGCGCGTCACGGCGAAGTTCGCGAGCGTGCCGTCGGCGAACCGCGGCGCGTGCGTGGCGATCCACTCCTCCGCCGCGCCCTCCGGGTACGGGTGCGGGATCGCGAGGGTCGTGTCGGCGTTCGCGCGATCGCCCGCGAGGCGCCGGACCTCCGGGGCGTCCGCGAGCGAGAACGGCCGGAGGAGGAGCCGCGCCGTCTTCAGCGTCGAAGGCGTGGCCCCGGACCCGCGGGCGCGGGGATCGGTGGCGTCACGCGCCGACATCGGACGGCTCCGTCTCCGGCGCGCCCTCGAAGAAGTCGACGACGCCGGTCTCGAGCGAATATTCCGCGCCGACGACGCGGAGCGCCGACTGCGCGATCAGCCGCTCGAGGATCGCCGAGCCGTTCCGGAGCTGGTTCACCGACGCGAGCACGTTCGCCCGGACCGCGTGCCGCACGAGCGCGTCCGTGTCGTTCCGGAGCTCGGTGGCGAGGAGCGGCTCCACGGACGGGCGCACGCGGTCCACGATCGAGCGCAGGTTCTTCGACTGGTTCGCCGCGGGTCGGCGGAGCTCGTTCAGCGTCGCGAGGATCGCGCCGCACTGCGTGTGCCCGAGGACGACCACCAGCGGCGTGCCGTATTGCGTCGCGGCGAACTCGACGCTCCCGATCTGCGAGGAGGCGACGATGTTCCCCGCCACCCGGATCACGAAGAGATCGCCGAGTCCCTGGTCGAAGACCAGCTCGGCGGGCACGCGCGAGTCGGAGCAGCCGAGGACGATGGCGAACGGCTCCTGTCCCGCGACGAGGTCCATGCGGCGCGTGTGGCTCAGGAGCGTGTCGAGGCTCCGCACGTTCGAGGCGAAGCGGCGGTTCCCCTCCCGCAGTCGTTCGAGCGCTTCCGCGGCGGTCATCATCGGCATCGGGCCCTCCGGGGTTCTCGTTGGTCCGCGACGTCCACGTCGCGCGCGGCGTCCGCGTGGCGCGCGGCGTCCGGGGATTCTCTCACGGAGCGGCGGGCCCGCGCCCGTCCGAATCGAACGCGCCGGCCGCCGCGGCCTCCTCGATCCGGCGGCGCACCCGTTCCCAGACCCGGGGGCACGCCTCGCCGATCGGGGCGTTGAGCGCGAGCACCTGCTCGAGCACCACGCCGTGCTCCCGCCACCCGCGGCCGGCCGCGTCGAGGTTGTGGAGGAGCGGCATCAGGCGGTCCATCGCGTACGCGTACCGCGCCTCCGGGGTCTCGCGCGCCTCGAATTCCTCCCATCGCGCGAGGAACCGCGCGGCGCGGTCGGGAGGAAGGAGCCCGAAGACTCGCTCCGCCCCGCGGCGCTCCGCCGTGCGGCGCTCCGCGGGCGCGCGCCGGTAGACGAGCTGGTCGCCCGCGTCGATCTCGGGCACGTCGTGCACCAGGAGGAGCTCGACGACGCGCGCCGCGTCCACGGGCGGCTCCGCCTCCGGCAGGAGCGCCATCGCGAGGAGGCAGACGTGCCAGCTGTGCTCGGCGCTGTTCTCCGGGCGGTCGAGGATCCGGGGCCGCGTCCTCCGCTCGACCCGTTTCAGCCCGTCGAGCTCCAGCGCGAACGCCGTGATCCGTTCGAGGTCGGCGCTCACCAGAGGCGCGGGACCAGGGCCGGGACCTTCGACTTGTAGTCGCGGTACTCGTCGCCCAAGTGCTCGAGGAGGAGCCGCTCCTCGCCGTGGAGCTTCACGAGCAGGCCGAGCGTCAGGAGGAGCGCGCCGAGGAGCGCGGCCAGCGTGCCGTGGGCGAACGCCGTCCCGAACGCGGCGGCCAGGAGCCCGGTGTAGATCGGGTGCCGGGTCAGCGCGTACGGCCCCGAGCGGACCACCCGGTGCCCTTCCTTCAGCGTGACGCTGCCGCTCCAGAGGCGTCCCAGGTGGACGCGCGCCCACCCGGTGAACGCGAGCCCCAGGAACGTCGCGCCCGCTCCGATCCATCCGACCCAGCCGACGCGCGGCACGAGGCGCGTACCGAGCGACGTGCCCCGGGTCGACACGAAGAGGAGGAGCGCCGCGCCGACCATGAAGAGGGCGGAGTGGAGGAGACGCGAGCCCGCCGGCTGGCGCGCGACCGTGCGACCGCTCCAGACGGCGGCGAGCATCCAGACGACGAACCACGTTGCCCAGAGCGCTTCGATCGCGCGCTCGACCGTGATCATCGGATCGATCCCCGCGCGCGCCGCCGCGGGTTCGGCGCGCGGCGGATCAGAAGAGCGCCCGGACGAGCAGGAGCCCGCCGACGAACGCGAGCGGCATCCCGACCGGGGCGCCCGCGATGCTCACGGTGAGGAGGATGCCGACGAACATGAAGACGAGGCCGAGGACCCCGCAGACGACGCGTCCCGTCGTGACGAGCACGAACGAGACCACCTTCCAGATCGCGTAGAAGGGCCAGAGGAAGAACGGAACGCTCGATTGGGCGTGGGCCATGACGCACCTCCTTCATCATGGAAGACGGCGGAGCGCCGCCTTCGGTTTCAGGAGATCGAGGCGGGGGCGCGCGCCGTCCACTCGGCCCGCCCGACCCGCCAAACCATTGTATCGCGCGGGGCTCCGTCCGGCGTGACGGTATTGTTCCGAAGCGTTTCGGCGAGACGGTACCCGAGGACGCGCGGAATGCCGGCACTCGCCAGATTCCTCGGATCGCAGTGGATCTCGACGCGCTCGACGTCGGGACGCCCGAACGCGGCAACCGTCAGCGCGTACGCGGCTTCCGTCGCGTACCTCCTCCGGGTGGCCCCGGAGCGGATCCAGTAGCCAATCTCGAGGCCCGCCGGCCCGATCCGGGGATGGAGCCCGGCGGCGCCGAGCACGGCCCGCTCGTCCGGCGTGAAGATTCCATAGAGCCAGTTCTTCCCGGCCGCGAATTCGGCGGCGAAGCCCTCGAGCCGCTTCGCGAGCGCCTCGAGCGGCGTGGGCTCGCTCAGCGCCCAGGGCATCCACGGGCGCAGATGCTCCAGGCTCTCGTCGATGGCGCGCTTCAGGAGCGGCGCGTCGGCCGCGCGCCAGGATCGGAGCACGAGCCGCGTCGTCACGATGCGCGCGGGGAGAGGGCCGGGGTTTCCCGAGCCCGCGCGCTCGTTCACGGCTTGGCGAGCCGCCGCCAGGAGGCGACCGCCTCGGGGAGGAACCGCTCGAACGTCCAGCCCTGGTCGAGCGCCCGGCGGAGGATCGGCCGGAAGACCGCGGCGATCATGTAGAAGCGCGCGTACGGATCCGACCCGGCCGTGCCCCGAAGCACGCGCCGCGCCAGCTCCCGCACGAGCTGATCCCGACGCGCGGGGTCGTCGGTGAGCCCCGGCGACAAGGCGTACGCGATGCCTTCGTTCAGATCCTGAAAGGGAATCCCGCTCGAGTCCGCGGCGGCCTGGATCTCCCGCTCGTGCGGTCTCAGCAGGAAGTGGAGCGCCTCGTGCAGCACGACCCCCTCGGGATCCGGTCCGGGAACCTCGATGACGAGCCGGCCACCGTTCGCCTCGCCTCCACCGTTGGCCGAATCCGGATTGGCGACCAGGAACACCGGAACCGCGACCGGCGCGTGCGCGCCCGTGAATCGGACGAGCGTTTGGATCAGCGGCTGCAACCGGGCGCGATCGCCGGCGAGCCGGGACTCGAACGCCTCCTCCTCCGCTTCGCGCCGCGACATCAGCGAGTCGAGCTTCGGCGCGAAGTGCTCCAGGATCTCCCGCTCCGACGAGGCTTCCTCGTCCGTCAGCAGGCCGGCGGCGACCGCCTCCTTCGCCGCGACGTCGATCGGAAGCGGGACGAGGAACGCCTGTTCGAACCCCTGGCCCCAGCCGCGGGCGCGACGCAGCGAGGCGTGTCGCGCGAGCAGACGCCGGTCCTCGGCGTCGAGCGCGAGCGATCGCGCGCCCCACCGGACGTACTGCCGGTGGGCGTAGGGGTCCCACTGCGCGAGCTGGTCCACGATGTGAAACGTCTCGGCCGTCCGCGAGATCGAGACCGAGAGGACGAGTCCCCCCAGATCGATCGTGGCGTCGTGCGTGGTCGCGGGAGCGGCGGCCCCGAGCGCCGTGATCAGGATCACGGCCGGCCAGTTCCATCCGTGCGTCATGGTTCCTCTCCGGGTGTTGGGGGGAGCAGCGCGTCTTCGAGGTTCGAACGCTCTACACCCGCGAGGGTTGGAGCCGGGCTCGGGCCGCGTCCCGCACCGTCTCCCGTACGGTCCGACCCGTGCCGCGCCGTGCCCGGCCCGCCATCCCCGCCTACTTCGTGTCGCAATCCCAGTGCTCCGCGATCTTCCCGCCCTCGACCCGGAACATGTCGAACCACGTGGTGGTGTACGACTTCGTCGAATCGGCGGGCTCGCGCTCCTTCCGCGCGAACGCCAGGACGACCCGGTCCCCCTCCGCCGTGATCGCGACGAGCGGCGCCTTCACGCGCGCCTCGATCGGCTTCGGCTTCCCGAGCTTGGAGAAGAACGCGACGAACCCCGCGCGCCCGGTCGGCACGTTCGGGTTGTGCTGGACGTAGGACGCGGTCATGTACTTCTCGGCGAGGTCGAGGTGCCCCGCCTCGAGCACCTCCCTCCAGAAGTCGTAGACCAGCTTCTTGTTCTCGGCGAGCGCCGGATCGCGGCTCGCGAGCATCGCCTCGTGATCCGGATTCGGCTGGACGGGGACCTGGGCGCGCGCCGTCGTCGGCGCGATCGCGACGGCGAGCAGGAACGCGAGGATCGTGGCGGATCGGCGCATGGGGCCTCCGTTCGTGATGGCGGACGATGCCGGGGTCTTGCCCACGACGATACACGATGGCTGGCGCTCGCGGGGCTCGCGTCGCCGCCCCAAGTCCGATGCGGGCGCGCCTACAGCCGCTCCACCCGCTCCACGTTCAGGGTGCAGACGCCGTCGTCCTCCTCGACGCGCCCGGTGAGGAGGAACGGCCGCGTGCTCGTGAGAAGGTGGCAGAAGCGGTCGTACGCGCGGGGGAAGAACGTCGCGTCGTAGAGCGCCGTCGTGTCCTCGAAGGAGACGAACTCCATCGGCTCGTCGTCCTTCGTGTGGACGAGCTTCGACGTGACGTGCCAGCCGAGGACGGTGACGCGGCGGCCCGCGTGGCGGTCGAGGTCGCGGGCGCGGATCACGCCGCGGTCCCACATCGCCCGCTCGTACGGTTCCAACGGGTGCGCGCTGAGCAGAAATCCCAGCGTCTCGACCTCGTGACGGAGCATGGTCTGCCGGTCGTACGCCGGCGCGCGCGGCACCGTCGCGGCCGGACGCGGGAAGAGCTCGAGGGAGCCCGCGCCGCGGCGAGGGGGCGAAGCGGGAGCGAGCAACCCTCCGGGCGCTGGTCCTCGCCGCGCTTCGCGCGGCTGCGAAGGCGCCCTTCGGGTTCTCGCTTCCGCTTCGCCCGCGTCGTCGAGGTACAGCTCCCACAGGAGCTCGGCACGGGCACGGCCGCCGTCGAGGGAATCGCAGGCACCGGCCTTCACCAGGAGTTCCATGTCGCTCACATGGAGGGGAACGCGGCGGCGCAGATCCGCGAACGACGCGAACGGGCCGCCGCGGGCACGCTCGGCGAGGAGCGCGTCGGTCGCGCCGGCATGGAGTCCCTTCACCTGCATCAGCCCCACGCGCACCTCGCGCGCGCGGCCCGTGGTCGCGCGGTCGCTCGCGTTCGCGTCGGGCGGGAGCACGCGGAGCCCCATCCGCTTCGCCTCCGAGACGTACGCGAACGCGGCGTAGTAGCCGCCCTGGTTCGAGATCACCGCCGCGATGAACTCGGCCGGGAAGTGCGCGCGGAGCCACCCCGAGCGGAACGAGACCATCGCGTAGGACGCGCTGTGCGGCTTGCAGAAGGAGTACCCGGCGAAGGAGAGGATCATCTCCCAGACGGCGTCGATCACCGGCTCCGCCACGCCGCGGCCGCGCGCGCCGGCGAAGAACTCGTCGCGGTACGCGGAGAGCGGCTTCGTCGGGCGCTTCTTCGTCAGCACCTTCCGGAGCGCCTCCCCCTGCGCCACCGTGAAGCCGGCCAGCTCCATCGAGACCTTCGTCACGTCCTCCTGGTAGACCATGATCCCGTACGTCTCGTCGAGCGTATGGGAGAGCGCGGGATGGAGCGGGTCGTACGCGCCCCCCTTGAGGCGGCGCACGTACTCGCGGATGAAGCGGTTCGCCGCGGGGCGGATCATCGAGGAGTGGATCACGAGGTGGTCGAAGTCGCCCCGGCACGCCTTCCGCTGGAGCTGCCGCATCGCGGGCGACTCGACGTAGAAGACGCCGACCGTCTCGCCGCGCGCCATGAGCGCCTTCGTCTCGGGATCGTCGATCGGATTCCACGTCCGCTCGTCGATCGTGCGGCCCGTGTTCCGCGCGACCGCGGCGAGCGCGTCGCGGATCACGGCGAGCGAGCGGTTCCCGAGCAGGTCCATCTTCACGAGGCCGTAGTCCTCGACCTGGTCCTTTTCCCACTGGACGATCGGCACGCCCTTGGGCGCGATCTCGACCGGGACGTGGTCCGCGAGGTCGCCCGGGACGAGCACGACGCCCCCGCTGTGCACGGAGAGGTGGCGCGGATGGCCCTCGAGCGCGACCGCCTGCGCGAGGATCTCGGGCCACGGCGGCTCGAAGTCGACGTCGCGGAAGCGCGGCCGTCCGTCGAGGCGCCCGACCGGGTCCTCGAGGCCCCAGTAGCCCTGGAGCCGCTTCGTCACGTTCCGGATCTCGGCCTCCGGGAGCCCGTAGACCTTCGCGATCTCGTGGATCGCCCCCTTCGCGCGGAAGCCGACGTGGTTCGCGACCATGGCGGCGCGCACGGGGGCGCCGTTCTCGGCCAGCACGTCGAGCTGGATCCGGTCGCGCTCGTCCCACGCGAAGTCGACGTCGATGTCGGGCGGGTCGCGCCGCTCGGGCGAAAGGAACCGCTCGAAGAAGAGGTTGTGGCGCACCGGATCCACGTTCGTGATGCCGAGGAGGTACGCGACGATGCTCGCGGCGCCGGAGCCGCGGCCGCAGAGGCGCGGTGTCCGCGACGTGATCGCCTCCACGATCAGGAAGTAGCCGGCGAAGCCCTTCTCGCGGATCACGCCCAGCTCGCGGTCGAGCCGCGCGCGCACCTCCGGCGCGGGATCCTTGCCGTACCGGTGGACGATGCCGGCCTCGCACCGCGCGCGGAGCACAGCGAAGGCGTCGCCCCGCTCGAGCGGATACGCGGGAAAGACCGTGGCGCCGATCGGCCAGTCGCACGCGCACGCCTCGCCGAGCCGCGCCGCCGTTTCGAGCGCCTCGGGCGCGTGGGCGAGCCGCCGCTCCATCTCGTCGGGCGGTGCCAGCCAACGCCCGGCCTCGGCGAGGTCGTCCTCGGGCACGCGCTCGATCGTGGTGTTCCGGTCGATGGCGCGGAGCACCCGATGGAGGCGATGTCCCTCGGGCGCCGCGAAGTGGACGTCGTTCGTCGCGACGGCCGGGATGCCCCGCTCGCGGGCCCAGGCGCGGAGCGGGCGGTCCCCGCGCCCCGGCACCAGCTCGGCGTGGACCGGGAGCGTGTCGCGCAGCGCGGCGAGGAGCGCACCGTCCTCGGAGAGGAGGAAGAGCCCGTCGGCGCGGCGGCGGAGCGAGCGCTCGAGCGAGAAGTCGGGCTCGAGGTGCCGCGCGGTGATCACGCGGCAGAGGGAGCCGTACCCCTCGCGTCCCCGCGCGAGGAGCACCGCGCGCCCCGCGCCGCCCGGCGCCGCGGCCGGCGCGCCCGGCGGCACGATCTCGGCACCCGCGATCGGAACGAGCCCCGCCTCCTCGCAGATCTGCCGGTAGAAGACGAACCCGTAGAGCGCGTTCGTGTCGGTGAGCGCGAAGCGGTCCATCCCCCGCTCGCGCGCGGTCTGGGCGAGCGACTCGAGCGAGTCGACGCCCCGCATCATCGAGTAGTGGCTATGGACGTGGAGATGGACGAACGACACCGAGGGCCATCCACGACGCGGGGACGAGAACGTCGGTGCCGAAACGCAGCCGCACGCCGTGGAGCGCCGCGTCGAGCGCATCGGCGCGGGATCCCGCGCCCGACTCATCGGCGCGGCATGCCGCGCCCGACTCATCGGCGCGGGATCCGGCCATGGGAGGCGAAGGAAGCAACGCTCCGGGCGCTGTCCCTCGGCTTCGCTTCGCTCCGCCTCGGAGGCGCCCTGCGCGTTCTTCCTCCGCCTCCACCATCGCGTCGCACGCCGATGTGCCCGGTGTGGCGTCCCACAGCGTGAGCTGGGTGGCGGCACGGAGGTCCGCTTCCCACGCTTCGAGGCGGAGGCGGCGGACGCGGACGCGGCGCCGGAGCGCGCGGTCGAGGAGCGCCGTCGCCGCGTCGCGGAGCTCGCGGTCGCGCGTGAGCGGCTCGGGCGGCGTCGCGCGCGCGCGGTCGCCGCGCCCGTCCGCGTACGTCACGACGACGGCGAGCCGCCGCGCGGTGGCGCCCCGCGCCCGAAGCCCCGTCCCCACCTCCATCACGAGGCGCTCCATCCGCGCGACGAGCACACGCCGATCGTTGGTCTCCGACGAGAGCGTCTCCTCCGCGATCGCCCCCGGAGGCGCCTCCGCGGCGCGGACCGGCGCCCCGTCCCGGCCGCGCGCCTCGCGCCAGAGGGCGAGCGCCGCCGCGCGGCCGAACGCCGCTTCCATCGCGGCGACGTCGAGCGCCTGGACGTCGCGGACGAGCCGCACGTTCAGGAGATCGAGCCGCCCGGCGACCGCCGCGCCCCGCGACGCCGGGAGCACGCGCGCTTCGAGCGGCGCGAGGAAGGCCGCCTCGTTCCCCGGCCGGACCTCGAGCAACTCGCCGTCGGGCGCGAGCACGTGGGCCGCGATCCCGCTCACCAGCCGCGTGGCCGCGACGCCGAGCGTCGGGTGGAGCCCGAACGCGCCCTCCACGTCGCGCCCCGCGCGGGCCGCGCGGTCGCACGCGTCGTCGTGCGTGCGGGCGACGCCGGTCAGGTCGAGGACGAAGCGCCCGGGTCGGGGCCGCGGGCTCGCGCTCCCGCTCGCGCCGGCCCCCGCTGCCGCCGCGCCGGCGCCGGCACCGCCGCCGTCCGCGAACGGCGCGACCGGCGCGAGCCGCGCGCGGATCGAGTCGGAGAGACCGGCGTAGAGATCGGGGTCGGGCGGGAGCGCGATCAGGTCGCGGCAGAGGCGGCGCGCCACCACGAGCGGCGTGCCGGGCGTGACGCCCGCGGCGCGCGCCTCGCGCGAGGCGACGACCACCCGCGGGCGCGGCGAGTCCTGCGGCACCAGCGCGAGCGGCCGCCCCACGAGCTTCGGGCAGCGGAGCCGCTCGGCCTGGACGGCGAAGGAGTCGATGGCGACGTGCAGGATGGTGGCGTCCACGATGCGGCCCCCGCGGCGCGACGGCGCGACGGCGCGCCCCGGCGTCTAGCGGATCTGCTCCGTGCGGTGGATGTCGAACGGGTGGTCGATCAGCGGCTCGACCTCCTCGAGGAAGCGCACGGTGTGCGGCAGTTCGGCGTGGCGCTCGAACGCCGCCTCGTCCCTGAAGCGCGACACGATGAAGAAGAGCCGCGGATCGCGCACGGAGCGGAAGTGCCGGATGCTCAGGCAGCCCGGCTCCTCCTTCGTGGGGATCATGCCGACCCGCATCGCCTCCGACACGGCCTCTTCCAGACCGGCGCGCGCGTGGAACCGCGCGATGATGCACAACTCCATCGTTTCCTCCTCGGCAGCGCCGCGCGCGCTCAGTCGAACTCGTACTTCGGATTCGGCGGCGTCTGGTCCGGCCCCACGCGCCCGACGGCGATGTCGGCGCGGTTGTAGCTCTCCCCCTTCATCGGCGCGCCGTGCAGGCGCCGGAGCATCGCGAGCTGCCCGGTGTGGGTCAGCGCATCGGCGACCGGCCCCTGGAAGAGGCGCGTCAGCTCGTAGCCGAGCGGCGCGTCGCCGGCGAGCGCCTCGTCGAACGCCTTCACCGACGCGAAGAAGCGGCGACACTCGTCGTCCCACGCGTGCGGCGTGGCCGTGTTCCAGCGCCCTTCCCCCTTCGCCAGGCTGAGCCCCCAGTCGAAGAGGTCCCCCATGTGCGCGACCAGCTCGACCGGCGTGTTCGACGTCGGCCCCGGCTTGAACGTCGCGAAGGAAGCCGGCGCGCCGCGCATCGTCTTGGCGGCGCGGTACGCCATCGTCGCGACCGCGTGCCGCAGGAATTCCCGATCTGTCATCGGCTTCTCCTCCATGCCATGCCGGGGCCGCGCGGCCGCGGGCTCACAGGCGGATGCTCCCGTCGTCGGCGATCGTCCAGTGCGGGTTCCATGCGACCTCCCATGGGTGGCCGTCGGGGTCGGCGAAGTAGCCCGAGTAGCCGCCCCAGAACGTCTCCTCGGCGGGTTTCAGGATCCGCGCGCCGGCACCCTTCGCCTTGGCGAGGAGGGCATCGACCTCCTCGCGCGACCGCAGGTTGTGGCCGAGCGCGATCCCGCCGGGCCGCGTCTCCGTCCCCGTGAGCTTCGCGTCGGCGAGGAGCTCCGCGCGCGGGTAGAGGCAGAGCACCGTGCCGTTCATCGCGAAGAAGACCACGCCCTCGTTCGCGAAGTGGGCCTTCCAGCCGAGCCCGTCCTCGTAGAAGCGGCGGGAGCGGGCGAGGTCTCCCACGCCGAGCGTGACGAGGCTGATGCGCTGTTCCATGGATCCTCCCGGTGATGTGCGCCGCTACCGCCCGTACCGGCGGAGCAGCCCCACGAGCACGCCGCGGATCTCGACCCGGTCGGCCGCGACGCGGAGCGGGCGGAGCGCCTCGTTCGCGGGCCGGAGCTCGACCTTCGCGCCCGACTGATAGAACCGCTTGAGCGTGGCGTCGCCGTCCACCACCGCCACGACGGTCTCGCCGTTCTCGGCCCGGCGCGCGCGGCGGACGACCACGACGTCGCCGTCCTGGATGCCGTCCTCGATCATCGAGTCGCCGCGCACGCGGAGCGCGTACCGCTCGCCGCGGCCGAGGAGCGACGGCGGGACCTCGATCGTCTCGGGGGTCTCGATCGCTTCGATCGGCCGGCCCGCCGCCACCACGCCGAGGAGTGGGATGGTTGCTCCTGGATCGTGAGTGGCGGACGGGGCCAGCCAGCGCTTGGCGTTCGGCGGGGCGTCGGCGAGATAGCCGCGGCGGCGCAGCTGTACCACCAGCTTCGCCACGGCGTTCAGGGAGGCGACACCGAGATGGTTTCGTAGCTCCTCGTAGGATGGAGCGAATCCGTGTCGCTCCCCGAACGCGGTGATGAAGTCGTAGGCGGCGCGCTGCCGCGGGGTGAGCATCCGATCCCCTCCGGTGTCGCGGGGTTCCGGGCCGCGGCGGCGCGGAACGCGCCCCCCCCTGGCCCGCCATGGCCGATGCGGACCTCCGAGGCGGTCGCGTGGCGCCCTGTAGCGACCGTCCGGAAGTCCTCCCCCAGGCGGTACGCGATGCGCGCCCGGCGGGACATCCAAGAGGATAGGTGAATAAAAGGTGAAAGTCAACAGGAAATCTCGGGGCGCCTCGGAGCGACGGGCGTAGACTAGGCGCGCCAGGGGCGCGCCACGGCCGGTATGGAGGGACCCTGCATGAAGCAACCGCTACCCCTGCTGTTCCTCGCCGTCCTCGCGACGGCGACGCCCGCGACCGCGCAATACATCTTCCTCGACACGAACGGCGACGGCCAGTGCACGGCGGCCGACGTCCCCGATTACGGGGACGCGACGGCCGACGTCTGGCTCGACACGGCCCACAGCGCCGACGGATCGCCGGTCAGTTGCTCGACCGGCGAGGCGCTCTCGATCTCGGCCTACGACGTGGTGTTGCAGTCGAACGTCTACGGGTCGGAATCGTTCTCGTTCCGGGGATGGACGAACGCGATCGCGCAGTTCACGCAAGAGGTCGGGACGGCCCAGGAAGGCGCCTACTTCTGGGTCGGCTACACGTCGTCGAACGCGCAGACGTTCCTACCGCCGGGCAAGTACAAGCTGGGCTCCCTCGCGTACACGCGCGGCGGCACCGGCTGCCTCTGGATCTACCCGGCGGCGAGCGCGACGATCTCGGGATCGGCCCATGAGACCGACTTCTTCTCGCAATGCCTGGGTTCGAACCTCGACTACGTGATCCGTCTCGGCGCGGATTTCAACGATCTCTGCGCCATCGGCTCGATCTGCGACGACGTCCAACAGACCACCTGGGGGAAGATCAAGGACATCTATCGAAACCGCTGACCTCGGCGCCACCGCCCCCGGCGCCTCCGCCCCGTGGCGCGGCGCCGGGACTCGGATCACAGCCGGCATGGAGGGACCCTGCATGAAACTACCGCTACCACTGCTGTTCCTCGCCGTCCTCGCAACGGCGACGCCCGCCACCGCGCAGTACGTCTACGTCGACACCAACGGTGACGGCATATGTGACAGCAACGATGCACTCTCCTACGGCACATGGACGATCGACGTGTGGATCGACACGGCTCGCAATGGCGACGGTTCC
>JBLMXB010000083.1:0-30004 GCA_050257555.1 Hyphomicrobiales bacterium
GCGTCGGGCGCCTGCTCCGGAAGACGTCCCTCGACGAGCTGCCGCAGCTCCTCCACGTCGTCCAGGGGCACATGAGCCTGGTCGGCCCGCGGCCCCCGTTCCCCGAGGAGGTGGAGCGGTACGAGCCGTGGATGCTTCGGCGGCTCGCCGTGCGCCCGGGCCTCACCTGTCTCTGGCAGATCCGAGGGCGGAGCGATCTCTCGTTCGACGAGTGGATGCGGCTCGACCTCGAGTACGTGGATCGGCTTTCCTTCCGCCTCGACCTCGAGATCCTGGTCCTGACGGTCCCCGCGGTCCTCTCGGGCCGGGGCGCGTACTAGCCATGTCGCCCGTTGCCGCCCCGCGGCCCGTGTGGTACCGCTAGCGCATGCGCCTCCATCCGGTGATCCTCGCGGGGGGACGGGGGGAGCGGTTCTGGCCGCTCTCCCGCCGCCGCCGCCCGAAGCAGCTCCTCCCGCTCCTCTCGGCCCGCCCGATGCTCGCCGACACGCTCGCGAGGCTCGACGGCGCCGCGCTCCCGTCCGACACGTTCATCCTCACCGCGCGGGACCTGGCGGGCGCGGTGCGCGACGCGGCACCCTCGATCCCGCACCACCACGTGCTCGGCGAGCCGCGGGGGAGGAACACGGCGCCCGCGGTCGCGCTCGCAGCCTGGTGGCTCCGGAACGCGGGGGACGACGCGATCGTCGCCGTGCTCCCGTCGGATCACCGGATCGAGCCCGACGCCCGCTTCCGCGAGGAGCTCCTGCGCGCGGGGGAGGCGGCGCTCGCGCGCGGCGCGATCGTCACGTTCGGGATCCCGCCGACCCGCCCGGAGACCGGCTACGGGTACATCGAGGTGGGGGACGCCGTCGCGAAGGGGTCGCCCTTCCACGCGGTCGCCGCGTTCCGCGAGAAGCCGGACGCGAAGACCGCGACGCGGTACGCCGCCGACGGGCGCCACCTCTGGAACGCCGGGATGTTCCTCTTCCCGCCGCGCGTCATGCTCGAGGAGGTGGAAGCGCACGCGCCCGAGATCGCGGCACTCCTTCCGGGCCTCCCCGACCGCGTCACGTCGGACGAGACCGCGCTCGAGCGCTACTACGACGCGTCCCCCTCGATCGCGATCGACGTCGCCGTGATGGAGAAGAGCCGCCGGGCCCTCGTCGCGCGCGCCGGCTTCGCCTGGGACGACCTCGGCTCCTGGGCCGCGCTCGGCGACGCCGACGACCGGGACGCCCAGGGGAACGTGGTCCGGGGCCGCGCCCTCCTCCTCGACGCGGAGGGGACGATCGCGTTCGACGAGGGGGCGGGGCTGATCGCCGCGGTCGGCGTGAAGGACCTCGTGATCGTCCGGACCGGCGACGTGACGCTCGTCCTGCCGCGCGATCGCGCGCAGGACGTCCGCGCGATCGTGGAGCGGCTGAAGCGCGAGCCGGACGGCGATGCGCTCCTCTAGGCGGGTGGACGGCCGGCGCCCGGCCCGGCGCCGTGCGGCGGCGCTCCTCCTCGCCGCGCTGGTCGCGCTCCTGGCGCTGGCCGGGTGCGCCGCCGGCGTCCGCCGGGGCGAGCCGCCCGCTTCGGTCGCGGAGCCGGCCACGCCCCCCGCGCCTCAGCCGTCCACGGCCGCCACGCCGCGGAACGCCGCTGCATCCGCCTCCGCGGGCGCGCCCGGCGCGCTCGATCCGTCCGAGGCGATCACGCCCCAGGAACTGGCCTCGATCCCCGACCCCGTGCCCGGCGCCGCCCCGGAGCCCGCTTCCGCCTCCGGGGGCGTCTCCGGGACGAACGACGGGCTCAAGGGTTTGCCCCCCGAGCCGATGGATTCCGTGGCTCCTGGGTCCTCTCAGGCGCCTTCCGGGGGGGGCGAGGCCGCGTCCCCGCCGGAGGATCGCACCGGCGGGTGGGTCTGGAGGGTCCAGATCTTCGCCTCCGAGAGCCGCGCGGAGGCCGAGCGGGTCGCGGAGGCCGCCGGCCGGCGCCTCGGCACGAGCGTTGCGATCGTCACGGAAGGGTCGCTCCACAAGGTGCGGCTCGGCGGGTTCGCGACGGAGGCCGAGGCAATGACGCTCCGGGAGCGCGCGCTCGACGCGGGTTACGCCGGGGCCTTCCGGGTCAAGACGAAGTAGCGTTCCAAGAGACCATTCGACAGACGGTTGCGTGGATCGCCCGCGGCCCCCTCGATTGACCGCGCGACCGCGCGACCGGTAGACTGAGCGACTATGCCCGAGCTTCGAAAAGATCCCGTGGTCGGCCGCTGGGTCATCATCGCGTCCGAGCGGGCGCGCCGTCCCACCGACTGGAACGGGACCACCGAGCCGGTCGCCGAGCGGACGCCCTGCCCGTTCTGCCCGGGGAACGAGCGCTACACGCCGCCCGAGGTCCTGGCCGAGCGCCCGACGGGCGCGCCGCCGAACGGCGCGGGCTGGGCGACGCGTGTCGTGCCGAACAAGTTCCCCGCGCTCCAGGTCGAGGGCGGCCTCGACCGCCGCGGCGAGGGGATCTACGACCGGATGAACGGGATCGGCGCGCACGAGGTGATCATCGAGGGGGAGGATCACGACCGGGAGCTCTCCGAGCGGTCGATCCCCGAGATCACCCGCGTGCTGCGCGCGTACCGCGAGCGGATCCAGGACCTCAAGAACGACCTCCGCTTCCGGTACATCCTGATCTTCAAGAACCACGGCGAGGCGGCGGGCGCGACGCTCGAGCACGGCCACACCCAGCTGATCGCGACGTCGATCATCCCGATGGTGGTGCAGGAGGAGCTGGAGGGGAGCCTCCAGCACTTCCGGCTGAAGGAGCGCTGCGTCTACTGCGACATCGTCGACCAGGAGCTCCGCGACGGGCGGCGCGTCGTCATGCAGAACGCGGCGTTCCTCGCGATCGAGCCGTTCGCCCCGCGCTTCCCGTTCGAGACGTGGATCCTCCCGAAGCGGCACCGCTCCGCGTTCGAGGAGACCGGCGACGCCGAGCTGCCGGCGCTCGCCGCCGCGCTCCAGGAGACGCTCGGGCGGCTCAGGCGCGCGCTCGACCGGCCGCACTACAACTTCCTGATCCACACGGCCCCCTGCCGCGAGCCCGAGCTCGACCACTACCACTGGCACCTCGAGATCATGCCGCGCCGCACGAAGGTGGCCGGCTTCGAGTGGGGGACCGGCTTCTACATCAACCCGACGCCGCCCGAGGAGGCGGCCGCGTACCTCCGCTCGATCGAGGCCGCGGCGCCGGCCCCCTGACGGGGGAGGCCGCGAGCGACCGATGGCCCAGCGATTCCGCGTCGCGTTCCTGAGCGCCGAGTGCGTGCCGTTCGTGAAGGTGGGCGGGCTGGCCGACGTGGTCGGCGCCCTGAGCCGCGCCGTGGCCGACCTCGGCTGCTCCGTCGCCGTCTTCCTTCCGCGGTACGCCGACCTCGCGCTCCCGGAGGAGGCGTCGCTCGAGCTGGTGGCGCAGGTGGACGTGCCGGTCGCCGGGGAGGATCAGACGGCGCTCGTCTACCGGCTCCGCCACCCCGCGTACCCGGCCCACCTCCATCACTTCTTCCTCGCGAACGAGACGTACTTCGGGCGGCCCGGCATCTACACGGACCCCGCGACCGGCGCGCCGTTCGCGGACGACGCGCGGCGCTACGCCTTTTTCGCGCGCGCCTGTCTCGAGGCGATGCGCGCGGTCGCGTACGCGCCCGAGGTGATCCACGCGAACGACCACCAGACGGCCCTCGTCCCCGCGTACCTGAAGACGCTGTACGCCGAGGACCCGTTCTTCCAGATGACCGCCTCGCTCCTCGCCATCCACAACCTCGGCTACCAGGGGATCTACCCCCGGAGCGCCATGGCCGCGGCCGGGTTCCCCGACGCGTGGTTCTATCCGCTCTCGCCGTTCGAGTTCTGGGGGGAGATGAATCACCTGAAGGCGGGGCTCCATTTCGCCGACGCGCTCGTCACGGTGAGCGAGCGGTACGCCGAGGAGATCCAGTCGGGGCAGGAGTACGGCTTCGGCCTCCAGGGCGTGCTGAACGCCCGGCGCGCCGACCTGACGGGGATCGTGAACGGGATCGACGTGAAGACGTGGAATCCGCGCACGGACCGGTTCCTGGCGGCGCGGTACGACGCCGACTCGCTCGACCTCAAGGCCGCGTGCAAGGCCGCGCTCCTCGAGGAGGTGGGTCTTCCGCGGGAGCCCGACCGTCCGCTCTTCGGGATGATCTCCCGGCTGGTGGACCAGAAGGGGCTCGACCTGATCGCCGCCGACGCGGAGGCGCTCTTCCGGCTCCCGGCGCGCTGGGTCTTCCTCGGGAGCGGGGAGCGCCGCTACGAGGAGCTCCTGGCCGCCGCCGCGCGCCGCGCCCCCGACCGAATCGCCGTCCGCCGCGGCTTCGACGAGCCGCTCGCGCACCGGATCGAGGGCGGCGCCGACTTCTTCCTGATGCCGTCCCGGTACGAACCGTGCGGCCTGAACCAGATGATGAGCATGCGGTACGGCACCGTGCCGGTCGTGCGCGCCACCGGGGGGCTCGCCGACACCGTGATCCCCCTCGGCTCCCGGGACGAGGAGGAGCCGACCGGCATCTCGTTCGCGGCGTACGATCCCGCCTCGCTCGCGCTCGCCGTGCAGGCGGCGATCGACCTCTACGGCGAGCCGGCGGCCCTCGCCGCCGTGCGGCGGAGCGGCATGCGGCGGGATTTCTCCTGGGAGGCGTCGGCCCGCAAGTACCTGCAGCTCTACCGCCGGACGAACGCCACCCGGCGCATGGGCTCTGGCTTCAACCAGTGGCTCGAGTCCCTCGAGCCGGGGCGGGGCCCCGGGGTCCCCGGGGGCGGCGGGGCGCCTTGACGGGGGGAAAAGCGACGGTTTAGAATTCCCCCCGACGTACCGACAATCGAGGCAGCACGAGAGCGGAAGTAGCTCAGCCCGGTAGAGCCCCACCTTGCCAAGGTGGTTGTCGCGGGTTCGAATCCCGTCTTCCGCTCCATTTTTTTTCCCCTCCCCCCGGAAAACAGCCCCTCCCGGCTTGCTCCCGCGGTACGTGCGTGCTAGTACTTCCCCTCGGCGCCGACGCAGAGGGATCGGCACGACGTTCACGAAAGGAGAGGTGCATGCCCGCAAAGAAACGCGCCACCAAGAAGAAGAAGACCGCTTCGAAGCGGAAACCCAGCGCCGCGTTCATGAAGCCGATGACTCCTTCGGCCACCCTCTCCGCGGTGATCGGCGCGAAGGCGATGCCGCGCACCGAGGTGACGAAGAAGCTCTGGGCGTACATCAAGAAGAACAAGCTGCAGGACGCGAAGAAGCGCACGATGATCAACGCGGACGACAAGCTCCGCGCGGTCTTCGGCGGCAAGAAGCAGGTCAGCATGTTCGAGATGACGAAGCTCGTCTCGAAGCATCTCAAGTAGTCACGAACCGCGCCGAAACGGCGCTTCGGTGCCACGCCCCGCCGAGGAACATCGCGGCGGGGCGTTCTCGTTTCCCCGCGGCGAAGCGCGCATGGTCCCAAAGTGGGCTTGCCGTCGCGCGGCCGGCGCGGTTCCATCGAAGCAAGTCCCCCGACCGGGAGGAGGAGCCGATCATGAGCCGTCCGAGCCGCGCCGCGCGCCGCGCCGCCGCGACCCCGCGGGACACGCGATGAAGCGCGCGCCGCGCTGGATCCTGATCGCCGTCGCCGCGATCGCCGTCGTCTGGATCGTCCGCGCGCTCGCGGGCGGCGGGCGCGCGATCCCGGTCACCGTCGTGCGCGTCGCGCCCGGCGTGGTCGACGACGCGGTGACGAACAGCCAGGCGGGCACCGTCGAGTCGCGGCACACCGCGCGCGTCGGCGCCGAGCGGGCGGGTCGCGTCGCAACGATCCCGAAGCGCGAGGGCGCGACGTTCCGGAAGGGGGACGTGCTCCTCACCCTCGAGGACACGACGGAGCGGACCCGGCTCACCGCCGCGATCCGGGATCGCGAGGCGCTCGCGGCGGCGCTCGACGGGTTCAAGGCGAGCGAGCGGCTCGCGCGCTCCGACTTCGACCGGACGTCGGAGCTCCACGCGAAGGGGCTCGTGTCCGCGGAGACGCTCGACGCGGCGCAGTCGCGCCTCGACGGCGCCACGGCCGACCGGAAGTCGGCCGAGGCGAAGCTCGAGTCGGCGACGTCCGCCGTGGCGATCGCGCGCGACGACCTCGCGCACATGCGCGTGACCGCGCCGTTCGACGGCGTCGTCGCGAACCGCCTGGTCGAGGTAGGCGAGTCGGTGGTCCCGGGGCAGGCGCTCCTCGAGCTGGTCGATCCCGATCACCTGTACGTCGTGGCGCCGATCGACGAGCTCGACATCGGCCGGCTCAGGACGGGGCTTCCCGCGCGCGTGACGCTCGATCCCTATCCCGGCGTCACCTGGACCGGCACGGTGAGCCGCGTCTCGCCCGTCGTGAACGACGTGAAGAGCCAGAACCGCACCCTGGACGTCGAGGTGGACCTGGCGCCCGACCCGACCCGCCCGCGCCCGAGGCCGGGCACCTCGGCGGACGTCGAGATCGTCCTCGACGAGCGGTCCGGCGTCCTCCGGGTGCCGACGTTCTCGCTGATCGAGGGGCGCCGCGTGCTGGTCGCCGAGAAGGGGCGGGCCGTCTCGAAGGACGTGACGACCGGGATCCGGAACTGGGACTGGACCGAGATCCGGAGCGGGCTTTCGGCGGGCGACCTCGTGATCACGAACCTCGACCGGCAGGGGGTCGCGGCCGGCGCGCGGGTGAGCGCGCGCGAGGAGGCGTCGGGGAAGTCCGCGGCGGACTCGACGGAAGCGCGATGATCCGCCTCACGCACGTCGTCCGGGCGTACCGTGTCGGGGACGCGACGGTGCGCGCGCTGGACGACGTGTCGCTCTCGGTGGACCGCGCCGAGTTCGTCGCGGTCATGGGGCCGTCGGGCTCGGGGAAGTCGACCCTCCTCAACGTGCTCGGCTGCCTCGACACGCCGACGTCGGGCGCGTACGTCCTCGACGGCGAGCCGGTGCAGTCGCTCTCCGACGACCGCCTCGCGGAGACCCGCCAGCGGCGGATCGGCTTCGTCTTCCAGGCGTACCACCTGATCGCCCGGATGACCGCGGCGCGGAACGTCGAGCTGCCGCTCCTCTTCGCGGGCGTCCCCCCCGAGGAGCGGCGCGCGCGCGTGCGCCGCGCGATCGACTCGGTCGGGCTCGCGCACCGGATCGACCACCGCCCCGACCAGCTCTCGGGCGGCGAGCGCCAGCGGGTCGCGATCGCCCGCGCGATCGTGATGGAGCCGATCCTCCTCCTCGCCGACGAGCCGACCGGGAACCTCGATTCCCGGTCGGGGGGCGAGATCGTGGCGCTCCTCGAGCGGCTCCACGAGGGGGGCCTCACGATCGTGCTCGTGACGCACGATCCCGGCGTCGCCTCGCACGCGGAGCGAGTCCTGACGATGCGGGACGGACGGATCGTCGAGGACGCGGTACCCGAGGGCGCGCCGACGTCGCCGCACGCGCACGGGAGGATCCCGTGACCGCCGCCGACACCGCGCGCCTCGCGCTCGAGTCGATCCGGATCCACCGCCTCCGCACCGCCCTCACGGTCGCGGGCATCGGGGTCGGCGTCACGGCCGTGCTCCTCCTCACGTCGCTCGGCGACGCGGCGAAGCGGTACGTCGTCCGCGAGTTCGCCGGCATCGGGACCAACCTGGTGGTCGCGCTCCCCGGGAAGACCGAGACGTCGGGGTTCGGCATGGCGATCGGGGGCTCGACGCGGGACCTGACGATCGAGGATGCCGAGGCGGTGCGGCGCCAGGCGCCGGCGGTGGCCGACGCGGTCCCGATGTCGCTCGGCACCGCGACGTTCTCCTACGGCGGGCGGACCCGGGACGTCTACGTCCTCGGGACGACGGCCGACTACGCGAGCGTCCGGAACCTGTCGCTCGCCGCCGGCGAGTTCCTCCCGCCCGGCGACCCGAGGCAGGGGAGCGGCGTGGTCGTGATCGGACGGACGATCCAGCGGGAGGTGTTCGGCGACGAGAACCCGCTCGGGAAGCCGGTCCGCCTCGGCACGTGGCGGCTCCGCGTGATCGGCGTGCTGGCGGCGAAAGGGCAGTCGCTCGGGTTCGACTACGACGACCTCGCGATGATCCCGGTCGCGACGGGACTCAAGCTCTTCGACCAGACGTCGCTCTTCCGGATCGTGATCGAGGCCCGCGACGCGTCCTCGGTGGGCGACGCGAAGCGCCAGGCCCGCGCGGTGCTCATGCGCCGCCACGACGGCCGCGAGGACTTCACGCTGATCACGCAGGACGCGATGCTCGCGACGTTCCGGTCGATCATCAACGCGCTCACCGTCGCGCTCGCCGGCATCGCCGCGATCTCGCTCGGCGTCGCCGGGATCGGCATCATGAACGTGATGCTCGTCTCGGTCTCGGAGCGGACCGGCGAGGTGGGCCTCTTCAAGGCGATCGGCGCGAAGCGCGCCCAGATCCTCCGGGTCTTCCTCACCGAGGCGGCGCTCCTCTCCGGCCTCGGCGCCGCCGCGGGGATCGCGGCCGGCCTCCTCGCGACCTTCGCGGCCGCCGCGCTCTGGCCGGCGCTCCCGCTCCGGCCGAACGGCGTCTGGATCGCCGTCGTGCTCCTCCTCGCGCTCGTGGCGGGCGGCCTCTTCGGCCTCCTCCCCGCGCGGCGCGCCTCCCGCCTCGACGCCGCCGAGGCGCTCCGGGCCGTGAAATGACGATCCGCGACCTCACCGGGCTCACGCTCGAGGGGATCCGCGCCCACCGGCTCCGCTACGCGCTCTCGGCGCTCGCGGTCGGGGTCGGCGTCGCCGCCGTCGTCCTCCTCGCGTCGATCGGCGAGGGGACGCGGCTCTTCATCACGCGGCAGATGACGCAGTTCGGGAGCACGATCGTCGGGATCAACCCCGGCAAGGTCGAGACCGGGGGCGTTCCCGGCATGATGGGCGGGACCCAGCGGAAGCTGACGCTCGACGACGCGCGCGCGCTGAGCCGGCTCCCGGCCGCCGCGGGCGTCGTGCCGGTCACGATCGGCACGGCCCCGGTGGAATACCGGGGGCGGAGCCGCACGGTCTACGTCTACGGCGTCACGGCCGAGATGGACAGCGTCTGGAACTGGCACGTCGCGCAGGGGGAGCCGATCCCGCGCGGCGACTGGGACCGCGGGGCGGCGGTCGCCCTCCTCGGGCCGAAGGTGAAGCGGGAGCTCTTCCGCGACGAGAACCCCCTCGGCGCTCCCGTCCGGATCGGCGAGGCGCGCTTCCGGGTCACGGGCGTGATGGAGCCGAAGGGGCAGTTCCTCGGCTTCGACATGGACGACGCCGTCTTCATCCCGGTCGCGAACGGGCTCCGGCTCTTCAACCTGACCGAGCTGAACGAGATCGACGTGCTCGCCGCCTCGCCCGACGACGTCGACCCGCTGGCCGCGCGGATCCGGAGGACCCTGATCGCGCGCCACGACGGGAAGGAGGACTTCACGATCACGACGCAGGCCGACGCGATGGTCGTCGTGAACCGGATCCTCGACATCATCACCGGCGTCGTGACGGGGATCGCCGGGATCAGCCTCCTGGTCGGCGCGATCGGGATCCTCACGATCATGTGGATCGTCGTCGGGGAGCGGACGGGGGAGATCGGGCTCGCGAAGGCGATCGGGGCGAAGCGCTCGCAGATCCGGGCCTGGTACCTCTTCGAGGCGGCGGCGACGGCGCTGGCGGGCGGCGCGGCGGGGCTGATCTCCGGCATCGGGCTCGCGCGGCTCCTGGCCGCCGTGGTGCCCGGGCTCTCGACGGCGACGCCGCCGGGCGTCGTGATCGCGGCCGTCGTGATGGCGCTCGGCGTGGGGCTCCTGGCCGGCGTCCTGCCCGCGATGCGCGCGGCGACGCTCGACCCGATCGAGGCGCTCAGGACGGAGTAGCGGGCGCCTCGGATGCGGCCGCGGGCGGCTCCGGCCCGCCCGCCATCGCGCGCATCGACGCGGCGAAGCGGCGGAGCGTCGCCTCGGCGCGCCCGTTCACGGTCCCCTCGGGATACGCGCCGTCCGCGCCGCGGGCGCCGGCGGGGACGCCCGTCAGGTGCTCGATCCCCTCGTCGAGCGTCTCCATCGTCCAGACGTGGAATCGTCCCTCCCGGACGGCCTCGACCACGTCCTCCCGGAGCATCAGGTGGACGCGGTTGCTGGCCGGGAGGAGGACGCCCTGGCGTCCGGTCAGGCCGCGCGCCGCGCAGACGTCGAAGAACCCCTCGATCTTCTCGTTCGCGCCGCCGATCGCCTGGATCTCGCCCCGCTGGTTCATCGAGCCGGTGACGGCCACGTCCTGGCGGATCGGGAGGTCGGCCAGCGCGGAGAGGAGCGCGAAGCACTCCGCGGCCGACGCGCTGTCCCCCTCGACCCCCTCGTACGACTGCTCGAAGACGAGACGCGCGGCGAGCGTGAGCGGCCGTTCCTGCGCGAAGCGCGCGAGGAGGTATCCGCCCAGGATCAGGACCCCTTTCGAGTGGATCGGGCCGCCGAGCTTCGCCTCGCGCTCGATGTCGACCACGCCGTCCCGTCCCGCGGAGACCGAGGCCGTGATGCGGCTCGGCTTCCCGAACGCGATCTCGCCCAGGCTCAGGACCGAGAGGCCGTTCACCTGGCCGGCGGCGGCCCCGTCGACGTCGATCAGGACGAACCCGCGCTCGATCATCTCGCCGATCCGCTCCCGGAGGAGCCCGGACCGGTAGACCTTCTCCTCGAGGGCGCGCCGCACGTGCGCGGCGCCGATCGAGAGCGCGCCGTCCTGCTGCGCCCAGTAGTGCGCCTCGCGGACCACGTCGGCGATCGGGCCGAGGCGCGTGGAGAGCCGCTCGGCGTCGCCCGCGAGGCGCGCGGCGTGCTCGATCAGCTTCGCGGCCCCGCCGCGGTCGATGTGGCAGATCCGCTCGCGCCGGCAGAAGGCGCCGAGGAACCGGAGGAAGTCGCGCACCTCCGCGTCGCCCCACGGCATCCGCGTGTCGAAGTCGGCCGCGACCTTGAAGAGCTCGGGGAAGTCCTCGTCCAGCGCCATCAGCAGGTGGTAGAGGTGCGGCTGCCCGACCAGCACGACCTTCACGTCGAGCGGGAGCGGCTGCGGGCGGAGGCTCTTCGTCGCCAGGAAGCCGAGCCGGTCGGCGATCTCCTCCATCTGGATCTGGCGCGTCTTGAGCGCGCGCTTCAGCGCGTCCCAGGCGAACGGCTCCTGGAGCACGTCGAGGATCGACAGGACGAGGAAGCCGCCGCTCGCGCGGTGGAGCGAGCCCGCGCGGATCATCGTGAAGTCCGTGAAGATGGCGCCCAGCTCGCTCTCGCGCTCGATCCGGCCGAAAAGGTTCGCGTGCGTCGGGTGGAGCTCGACGACCACCGGCGCCCCCTCGTGCCCCTCGTGGTCGACGATCACGTTCACCTCGTATCGGCGGTAGGGGAGATCGCGCTGGCGGCGAAGGAGGAGGGGGAGCGGGCCGGGCGCGCCCTCCTCGTCGGAGCCCGCTCCGGCGGCGCCGGCACGGAACGTGTCGATACGCTCGACCACGTCGCCCTGGACCGCGCGGAGATGCTCGACCAGCTCCGGAATCGCCTTGTACTTCTCGGAGAGATCGTCGATGAGGCCGCCGACCAGGTAGAGCGCGACCCGGCGGTTCAGCTCCCGGAGCCGCTCCTGGGCCTCGCGCGAGACCGAGCGCACCTCGCGGAGCGCGGCCTTCAATTCCTCCTCGAGGCCCTCGCGCCGCTTCTTCATCCCGTCCTTGACGTCCGCCGGGAGCGCCTGGAATTCCTCCTCCTCGAGCGGCTTCCCGTTCTTCACGGGGACGATCACGATGCCGACCGGCGTCGACTCGATCGAGAAGCCGGCCGCCTCGGCCCGCTCCCTGAGCCGGCCGAAGACCCGCCCGCGGCGCGCCTCGAGATCGCCGACGATCGCGTCGCGCTTCGTGCCGTAGTCCTCGCTCTCGAACGCCTTCGGGATCTCCTGGCGCAGGTGGTCGATCAGGTCCTGCATGTCCCGCTGGAGGCGGCGCCCCTGCCCGGCGGGGAGCCGGATCACCTTCGGGCGCTCGGGGTCCTGGAAGTGGTGGAGGTAGCAGCAGTCGCGCGCGGCCGGCCGGGATTTCGCCAGCTCGCGCACGAAGGCCTGGACCGCGGTCATCCGCCCGATGCCCGACGGACCCGAGACGAAGACGTTGAAGCCGTCGTTGTGGATGCCGAGGCCGAACCGGAGGGCCGCGACGGCGCGCGCCTGCCCGATGATGCCGTCCGGATCGGGGAGGTCGGCCGTCGTCTCGATCGGGAGCGACGCGGGATCGGCGACGCGGCGAAGCTCCGCGGCGGTCAGTTCACGGACCATGCCGGGATGATACCAGCCCCCGCGACGCTCTGGTACGCTCCCGGCATGGAGGGCCTCTGAGCGAGCCGTCGGCGGCGCCTCGCGGCCAGGGCGCGCGGCTGCCGCGCGCCATCGTCGCCGCGCTGGCGCTCGCCTACCTGGCCGGCGCGCTGATCGCGAGCGCCGATCCCGGCCCGCGCGCCTGGGCGCTCCATCTGCTCGGCTTCCTCTCGCCGGCCGGGCGCGCGCTCGCGGGCGGCTGCCTCGTCGCCGGCGCGGCGCTCCTCGCGCTCGCCGCGCTCCGGCGGGGCGACGTGGAGCCGGCGGCCGAGTCTTCCGCGGGCGTCTTGGAACGCATCGGGCGCCTCGGCTGGCTCCTCCTCGCGCCCTACGCGGCGCTCCTCTGGCTCCTCCGGACGCGCACGTTCTTCCTCGGCGACGGCACCGTCTGGCTCACGCTCCTCCGGACCGGGGAGCGCGAGTCGTACAGCGAGCCGCTGGCGGGCGCGATCTGGAGCGGGTGGTCGGCGCTCCTCCGGGCGATCGGAGCCCCGCGCGACCCCGCCGTCTACGGGCTCCTCTCGGTCGCGTGCGGCGTCCTCGCGGCGGTCCTCGCCGTCCGCATCGCGCGCGATCTCGTCCCGGCCGGCCCCGGCCGCACGACCGCGATGGGTCTCCTCCTCACGCTCGGGACCGGCGCGCTCTGGTGCGGCTACCTCGAGAGCTACCCGATCGCGGTGGTCCTCCTCCTCGCCGCGCTGTCGGAGGCGATCCGGCGGGCCCAGGGGCGCGGCTCGGCGGCGCGGCTCGCCCTCTGGACCGGTACCGCGTTCGCCGCCCACTTCCTCACGCTCTACCTCTACCCCGCGTACGCGATCGCGACGTGGCGCCGGTTCCGCGGGGCCGGTCGCCGGATCGCGGCGCTCGTACTGCCGTTCGCGATCGCGGCGGCGCTCCTCCTCGCCGTCGGAAGCCGGCCGGCGGAGTGGGCGGGCGCGTTCGGCATCGCGATCCGCGCCGTCGACCCGCACGCCGCCGGCGCCGGCGCCGCCGCGGTCGCGCGGCCGTACGGCGCCTTCTCGCCCGCGCACCTGCTCGAGCTCCTGAACGAGCTCCTGCTCGTCCTCCCGGTCCCGCTCTTCGCCGGGCTCGCGGCCCTCCTCGCCGGACGGGCGGCCCGCGGCCCCGCCCTGTACGTCCTCGCCGCCGCGGCCGCCGCGGGCGCGCTGGCCGCGGTCCTCCTCGTCCTCACGGCCGCGCCCGCGGTCGACTGGGATCTCCTCTCGGTGCTCGTGCTGCCGGTCGCGCTCCTCGCGATCGCGGCGGCGGCGCCGTGGCTCGCGGGGGAGCGCGATCCCTCGGTCCACGCGGGACTCCGGCTCCTCGGGACCGGCGCGCTCCTCGCGTTCGTGCTCGTGAACGCGAGCGAGGCCGCGGGGCTCCTCCGGTTCAAGACGCTGATCGGCCCGAAGGCGCGGATCACCCCCGCCGGGCGCGCGTATCCGAACGAGATCCTCGCGTCCTACTACGAGGACCGGCGCGACTGGACGGCGGCGCTCGCGCACGCGCGCCTCGCGCTGGCGTACGAGCCGACGAATCCGCGGTACTGGGTGAAGGTCGGCGCCGAGTACAACCGGCTCGGGCGGTTCGACAAGGCCGTGCGCGCGCTCGAGGGCGCCGTGCGCCGCGGGCCCGGGCGCGCCGACGCGCACTACAACCTCGGCCTGGCGTACGTCTTCTCCGGCCGCGTCGCGGAGGGGATCACGGAGCTCCGGAAGGCGGTCGCGCTCCCGGGCGGCGACCGGCCGTCCTTCCACCACGATCTCGGCGCCGCGTACGCCGCGGCGGGGGACACGGCGGCGGCACACGCGGAGTGGAGCGCGCTCCTCGCCCGCTGGCCGGGCTACGCGCCGACGCGCCGCGCGGTGGAGCGGCGGTGGGGGCCCGAGCGCCCCGCCGGGCGTTTGGTACACTGACGCGGTTGCGCCGCCGGCGAGGGCCCCGGAGGCGCCGGGGGGAGTCGTGAGCACGCTCGAAGCCGGCCGCACGGTCGGCCATTACCGCATCGAATCCAAGCTCGGCCAGGGGGGCATGGGCGAGGTCTACCGCGCGACCGACGCGAAGCTCGGCCGCCCGGTGGCCCTCAAGATCCTCCCGCCCGAGGCGACGCGGGATCCCTCCGCGCGGGAGCGGTTCCTGCAGGAGGCGCGCTTCGCCTCCGTCCTCAACCACCCCCACATCGTCACGATCTACGCGGTCGACGAGGCGGACGGCTTCGACTTCATCGCGATGGAGCTGGTCGAGGGGGAGACGCTCCGCGCGATGGCGAAGCGCGGCCCCATCGACGTCGAGGCGCTGGTCGAGATCGCGATCCAGTGCGCCGAGGCGCTGGCCGCCGCGCACGCGCTCGGGCTCATCCATCGCGACATCAAGCCGGCGAACATCCTCGTGACGCCGAAGGGTCAGGCGAAGATCCTCGACTTCGGTCTGGCGAAGCGGACGGAGGCGGCGGCCGCGGACGACGCCGGCGCCACGATGGCGGTGGATCTGACCACGCCCGGCATGGTCATGGGCACGCTCGGCTACATGTCGCCCGAGCAGGCGCGCGGCGAGACGCTCGATCCCCGGACCGACGTCTTCTCGCTCGGCTGCACGCTGTACGAGGCGGCGACCGGGAAGATCCCGTTCGAGGGCCCGACGGCGCTCGCGGTGATGCACGCGACGTGGACGCAGGAGGCGCCGCCGCCCTCCACGATCCGGCGCGACCTCCCGCCGGAGTTCGACGCGATCGTCGCGCGCGCGATGGCGAAGGACCGGGACGACCGCTACGGCTCCGCGCTCGAGATGGCCGACGCGTTCGCGGTGCTCCGCGAGGGCTCGGACCGGCGCACCAGCACCGTGATGCTGCCCAAGGAGCGGCTGAAGCTCGGCCCGAACAACCTCCCGGCGGCGCTCACGACGTTCGTCGGGCGGAAGCGCGAGCGCGCCGAGATCGGACGGCTCCTCCAGCAGACGCGGATCGCGACGCTCGCGGGGCCGGGCGGCTGCGGGAAGACGCGGCTCGCGGTCCAGGTGGCGACCGACGCGCTCACGGCGTTCCCCGACGGCGCCTGGCTGGTCGAGCTGGCGCCGCTCGCGGATCCGGCGCTGGTCCCGCAGACCGTGGCCCAGGTGCTCGGCGTCCGGGAGGAGCCGGGCACGCCGCTCGCGCGGACGCTCGCCGACGCGATCGGCGGCAAGGCGATGCTCCTCCTGCTCGACAACTGCGAGCACCTGATCGCCGCCGCCGCGGCGCTCGCGGGCCCGCTCCTCGCGGCCTGCCCGGGGCTTCGGATCCTCGCGACGAGCCAGGAGCCGCTCGCGGTGCCGGGCGAGGTGGTCTGGCGCATCCCGATGCTCGGCGTGCCCGACCTCGGGGTGCCGGGAAGCCGCACGCGGGAGGCGATCGGGCGGCACGAGGCGGTGCGCCTCTTCGTCGACCGCGCCGCCGCGGCCCAGCCCTCCTTCGCGCTCACCGACGCGAACGCGGTCGCCGTCGCGAGCATCTGCCGCCGCGTCGACGGAATCCCGCTCGCGATCGAGCTGGCGGCGGCGCGCGTGAAGGTGCTCGCGCCCGAGCAGATCCTCGCGAGGCTCGAGGACCGCTTCAAGCTGCTGACGGGGGGGAGCCGGACGGCGCTCGCCCGCCAGCAGACGCTCCGCGCCGCCGTCGACTGGTCGTACGAGCTCTTGGCACCGCCCGAGCGGACCCTCCTCGACCGCCTGAGCGTCTTCGCGGGCGGGTTCACGCTCGATTCGGTGGAGCAGGTCTGCGCCGACGAGTCGCTGGACGTGATCGACCTCCTCGACATGCTGGCGCACCTCGTCGACCGGTCGCTGGTGGTCACGGAGGAGGTCGCGGCGGGAGAGCTCCGCTACCGGCTCCTCGAGACGATCCGCGACTACGGCCGCGAGAAGCTCGATGGCTCCGGCGCGCGCCCCGCGGTGCGGGACCGCCATGCCGCGCACTTCCTCGCGCTCGCCGCGGAGGCGGAGCCCGAGCTCACCGGGCCCTCGCAGGGAGCCTGGCTCGACCGTCTCGAGCGGGAGCACGACAACCTGCGCACGGCGATCACGTTCTTCCGGGAGACCGGCGACGCGCCGCGGGGGCTACGGATCGGGGGCGCGCTCTGGCGCTTCTGGGATCTCCGGGGGAAGTGGGGGGAGGGACGCGCGCAGCTCGCGAGCCTCCTCGCGATCCCCGGCTCGGCGGCCGCGGAGGCGCGCACCGGCGCCCTCTACGGCGCGGCCGTGCTCGCCCGGAAGACCGGCGACTACGCGACGGCGGGGGCGCGGCTGACCGAGGGGCTCTCCGCGGCGCGCACCCAGGGCGACAAGGCGGCGATCGGCCTCATGCTCTTCGAGCTCGCGAACGTCGCGAACGAGCAGGAGAAGTACGCGGAGGCGCGCCCGATCTACGAAGAGAGCCTGGCGCTCCGCCGGGAGCTGGGCGACCGGCGCGGGGTCTCGGCGGCCGTCCACAACCTCGGCGTGATCGCCGCGGCGCTCGGCGAGCACGCGGAGGCGCGCCGCCTCTACGAAGAGGCGCTCGCGCTCCATCGGGAGCTCGGCAACCGCTCGTGGGAGGCGAAGAGCCTGAACGGGCTCGGCGGCGTGGCGTTCTACCTCGGCGACGTCGAGGGGGCGGGGCGGTACCAGGAGGAGGCGCTCGCGATCCAGCGCGAGCTGGGCGACTCCTCCGGCATCGCGTTCTCGCTCCGAGAGCTCGGGGAGGTGGCGGTCCGCCGCGGCGATCTCCCGCGCGCGCGGACGTGCCTCGAGGAGGCGACCGCGATCAACCGCGACCTCGGCGACCGGCAGGGGGTCGCGTCCACCCTGGAGGGGTGGGCCGCGCTCACGGCGGCGGCGGGGGACGCCGAGCGCGCGGTGCGGCTCGCCGCGGCCGCCGAGGCGATCCGGGAGGCGATCCAGACGCCGCTCTCGGCCCCCGACCAGGAGCGCCTCGAGCGGTTCCTCGGACCGGCGCGGAGCTCCCTCGGCGACCGGGCGGACGCGGCGGCGAAGGCGGGCCGCGATCTGGGCCTGGACGGGGCGGTCGAGGAGGCGCTCCGGGGCGCGTAATTCCTTGCAGTTTCACGAGAAATGTAGTAGGGTGCACACTCGACGGCATCCAGGTGTGGGGATGGATCCGTCACTCTCTCCGGCGTCATACCCACCTCGACTCGATCGACACCTTGGGCACCGCATCGGATCACCACCACTCGTGAGGTCGGCCATGTCGCTCCGCAGGGCACTCGTCACCATCCTGGTGTTCGCCGCCGTCTCGGCATTCCCGGCCGCGCGCGCGCTCGCACTCACCGCGGCGCCGGGGGACACCGCTTCGACGGTCACGCTCTTCGCCAACTTCGATCAGGACGTCGTGGGCGCGCCCCCCGACGTGACCCTTCCGGGTCCGCCGGCGGGAGACCACCTGACGCTCAACCAGGCGGCCGGCACCGTCCTGGTGAACGCCTCGATCGACGGGCTCACGATGGCCGCCCAGCTGAAGCAGGGCAACGCGCCGGGCGGCGTCTCGCTCTTCGCGTGGCCGGCGACGCCGCCCGAGGGGACCGAGAAGGTCACCGTCGGCTGGCGCGCGGTCGCGCAGGACGACAACCCGATCACGTTCGTCGCCTGCACGCTCCGGGGCTCGAACGGGAACGTGATCGCCTCCGTCGAGTACCAGCCGCACAACGTGCTCACCTGGGACGCGCTGGTCGGTCCCGGCTCCACGCTCCCCGTCACGTACCGTCAGAACCGGAACAACCAGTTCACGCTCACGGTCGATCTCCTCGCGAAGACGGTCAGCCTCGCGGTCGACGGCGCCGACGTGCCGGGCTACCAGAACGTGCCGTTCGCGCAGGACGCGAGCGACGTCGCGCGCCTCGGCATCGAAGAGGGCGGAACGTCGCCGCAGACAATGGCGGTGGACGACATCTGGGCCGTGGCGTTCTCGCGCGTTCCCGACCATGCGCCGGTCGTGACGGCGCCGGCGAGCGCGTCGGGGTACGAGGCCGCGCCGCTCTCGATCGGCGTGACCGCGTCGGACCCGGACGGCGATGCCATCACGTCGCTGACCGCCTCCGGTACGGCCGTGATCGCGGGCGCGACGTTCGCGGCGGGTCCCGGGAACACGAGCGGCACGCTCACGTGGACGCCGACGTACGCCCAGGCCGGCTCGTACGCGGCCACGTTCACGGCGGCCAACGCGCTCTCGGGCTCGGCCACCACCTCGATCACGGTGGGCAACGTCGATCGCCCGCCCACCGTGACCGCGACGTCCTCGGTCTCCGGCGCGGAGGGGGCGCCGATCACGTTCGGCGTCGCCGCGTCCGACCCCGACGGCGACGCGATCGCCTCGCTCGCCGCCTCGGGGAGCGCCATCGACGCGGGCGCGACGTTCACGCCCGCGGCCGGCAACTTGGCCGGCGTTTTCGCCTGGACGCCGACGTACGCGCAGGCCGGCTCCTACGGCGTGACGTTCACGGCGTCGAACGCCCTGTCGGGCTCCGCGTCGACGTCGGTCACCGTGACGAACGTCGACCTGCCGCCGGCCGTGACCGCGCCGGCGAGCCAGACGGGCGCGGAGGGCGCGCTCCTCACGTTCGGCGTGACCGCGTCCGATCCCGACGGCGACGCCATCTCGTCCTTGACCGCCGCGGGCACCGCCATCGCCGCGGGCGGGACGTTCACGGCCGCGCCGGGGAACACGGCGGGCACGTTCTCCTGGACGCCGACGTTCGCCCAGGCGGGCGCGTACGCCGTCACGTTCACGGCGGCCAACGCGCTCTCGGGCTCCGCGACCACGGCGATCTCGATCGGGAACACCGATCGCCCGCCGGTCGTCACCGCGCCCGCCTCGTTCGCCGCGGAGGAGAAGGGGCACGCGACGTTCTCGGTCTCCGCGGCCGATCCCGACGGCGACGCGCTCACCGCGCTGACCGGCGACCTCGCTTCGCTTCCGGCCGGGAACACGGCGACGTTCACGGCCGACGCGGGCTTCGCCACCGGGACGTTCGACTGGACGCCGCCGCTCGGCGCGGTAGGGGTCTACGACCTCTTCTTCCACGCGACGGCGAACGGCCTGACCGGAACCGGCAAGACGACCCTCTACGTGGCCGCGTTCGGAACCAGCGTGACCGGGCGCTTCATCTGGACGCCCCAGCCGGGAGACGAGGGGATCTGGGTCGTGACGTTCATCGCCTCGAACGTGCTCGGCGAGACGACGACCCTCGACGTGCCGCTCACGATCGTGAGCGGAGCGAGCGCCTCGACGCCACCGGGGGGGCTCCGGACGTCGACGGTTCGCTCGGACGCGGCCCTCGCTCCGGGCGCCGTGCAGAAGGGGCCGATCATCAGCGCCACCGGGAGCACCAACGGGTCGACCGGCAGCGAGCTGACGCTCACCGCCACCGCGACGTCGAGCGGGACCGCGCTCGCGGGCCGCTTCACGCTGCGCCGCGCGGGCACGGCGACGTCCGCGACGGAGGCGACGGCCGATCTGATCACGCTGACGGCCGACCTCACCGGGCTCCCCGCCGGGAACAACGCGGTCTTCATCCAGGATCAGGACCCGATCGTGAGCGCGCCCGCGCTCAAGAACGGCGACGCGGGCGTTCCGCTCAGCGTGAACGTAGGCGCGTCCGATCCCGACGGCGACCCGATCGAGACCTTCACGGCCGACTGGACCGCGCTCCCCGCCGGCAACGACGGCGCCTTCACGACGAACGCCGACCACTCGCTCGGCACGTTCACCTGGACGCCCGCGCTGGGCGACTCGGGCGATTGGGTCGTGACGTTCGAGGCGACGAACCGGCTGGTCGGCGACGCCTCGACCACGATCCACGTCCGCGGCGCCGCTCCGCTCCGGGTGTTCCAGCAGGGGAACCGGAAGATCAACCTGAACGCGGCCCGGGCGAACGAGTGCTTCCAGATCGAGCCGATCGAGGCCTCGTTCGACCTCACCGACCTCGATCTCTCGACCGTCGTGATGGTCTCGGAGGGGACCGGATCGGTGTCGCAGATCCACGCGATCTCGACGAAGGACGCGGTGATCGGAGACGTGGACGGCAACCAGGTTCCCGATCTCACGATCTGCTTCATGAAGGACGACCTCCGTCAGCTCTTCAGCCTGCTTCGCGGGCAGAACGTCGTGACGATCGCGATCGAGGGAAGCCTGATCACGGGCGGCAAGGTCTACGGCACCGGCACGCTCTCGCTGAACGCCGGGAGCGGGAAGCTCGCGGCGGCGATCTATCCGAATCCGCTGAATCCGCGCGCCACGCTCCGGTTCACGACCACGAAGCCGGGGCCGGTCCGGGTGCGGATCTTCGACGTCCACGGACGGATGGTGCGGGATGTCCTCGACCAGCCGGAGATGCCGGCGGGGACGCACGAGGTGACGATCGACGGCGACGGCCGGGGAGGCGCGCCGCTCTCCTCGGGGATCTATTTCTACCGGATCGACGCCCGGGAGGGCTCCTCGATGGGCCGCCTGGCGGTCGTGAAGTAGTCCGCGCGCGCGGAGAAGCGGCGACGCGGAGGAACGAGGACTCGGGGGGCGCGCGCCCGGCAGGGGCCGCCGGCGCGCGCCCCCGTCGCGTCCGGGGACATGCCGGGGCCCGGCGGAGGCCGGGCGCCCCGCGCTTGCGGCCGGGACCGGCTCCGACTATGGTGTGCCGGTGACCGAGCGCCGATTCCCCCGGACGATCGACTCGCTCGAGCCCATCCACCGGTTCGTCGTCGAGTTCCTCGCGGCCCAGGGTCTCGACCCCGAGCACGCGTTCGACGTCGATCTCGTGATCGAGGAGCTCTTCACGAACATGGTCAAGTACAGCCGGGACGGAGCGGAGCCGATCGAAGTCGCCCTCGACCGCGAGGACTCGATGCTCCGGATCCGGCTGCGCGACTTCGACGTCGAGCCGTTCGACGTCACCGAGGCGCCCGAGGTCGACGTGCATCGCCCGATCCAGGAGCGACGCGCCGGCGGGCTCGGGCTCCACTTCGTGCGGCAGATCGCCGACCGCGTCGAGTACGACTACCGGGACCGGACCAGCACCATCACCGTGACCAAGAGGCTCGCTTCCTGATGTTCGACATCGAATCCGTCGCAGAAGGACGCATCAAGCTCACGGGACGGCTCGACGCCTCCCAGACCGACAAGGCCGCCGCCACGCTCCAGACGCTGAACGGACCGCTCACCGCCGATTGTTCCGGACTCGAGTACATCTCGAGCGCCGGGATCGGCGTCCTCCTCGAAACCTACAAGCGTCTGAACGACGCCGGCCACACGTTGACCCTCGCCCATCTCAGCCCGCGCATCCGTAACGTGTTCGCGTACGCGGGCTTGGACCGGGTGCTCCGAATCGAGTAGCCGCCCGGTCACCGGAAGAAAGATCGATCGCCAACCTTTGGGTCGGACGTTTGTATTGCTATGGACAGAACGGAAGAAGCTGAGCTGGTCCAGCGTTCCCTGAACGGGGACACCCGCGCGTACGGGAAGCTGATCGAAGGCTACGAGCGGGTGCTCTACAACGTGGCCCTGCGGATGGTCCGCGATCGGGAGGACGCGAAGGACCTGACCCAGACGGTCTTCATCAAGGCGTACGAGAATCTGTCCACGTTCGATCGAGGGAGAAAGTTCTTCAGCTGGATCTATCGGATCATGGTGAACGAGTCGCTGAACCTCCTGACGCGCCGCCGGCGCTCCGAACCGCTCGACGAGACGATGGCGTCCCCGAACCGGGGACCCGATCACGACGCGGAGGAGCGGGAAGTGAACGGCCTCCTGGAGGAGGCGATCGCCGAGCTGAAGCCGGACTACCGTCAGGCGATCCTGCTCCGGCACTTCGCGCAGCTCTCCTACGAGGAGATGAGCGAGGCGCTCGAGGTGCCCGAGAAGACGGTGAAGTCGAGGCTCTTCACGGCGCGGCGGCTCCTGGGCGAAATCCTGGAACGGCGAGGAGTGGACCTGTGATGAACGAGCGAGACGACGTCGTGCCGGGCCCGAAGGACGAGGCGGTCGCGAAGCTGCTCGATCGGGCCGAGATGGTGGATCCTCCCGCGGATCTGCGGGACAACGTGGTCCGGACGATCGAGGCGCGCCGCCCGGCGAAGCGGCGGTGGGCCTGGCTGGAGCTCTTCAGCGCCGGGTTCCGGCGGCCCACGCTCGGGATGGTCTATCCGTTCGCGGTCGGCGCGATCGCCGGCATCGTCGGATTCGCGGTCCTGAGCGGGAAGATGGACCTGGGAGCGCCCGGCGGATCGGGCGGCATGAGCGGCGCGATGGTCCCGACCGCGCCCCACGCCAAGGCGTCCCCCGTGGACGCGCAGCGGTTCGAGCTGAACGGGGCGAACATTCGGCTCGAGACGGTCCGCCAGGGCGGCCAGGTCGAGGCGACGGTATCCGTGGAGGGCCGGCGGGACGCCGACGTGACGCTCCGGTTCGACGCGAACCGCCTGGCGCCCATCTCGTTCCGGCAGGACGGCCCGTGGGACGGCACCATGGAGTGCCGGGCGGGCGTGATTCGAATCGTCCAGAGCGGGCAGCGCCGGTACGGAATCGTGTTCCAGGAGTCGGGTGCCGGTGACGCGCCGATCCGGGTAACGATGGTGGTCCAGGGCACGACCGCGGAGGGCGTGATCCATACCGCCCCCGCCGGCGCGAGCTCCTGAGGGGGGAGGGGAGCAGACCCTAGGTTTCTCACCAACTTTGCTCTGCAGACGGTGTCATTGGTGACAGACGGGCCCGGCACTTCATCGTGGCGTGCCGGATGCGTCGGTCGAAAGGAGGAGATCAGGCATGAACGGTAAGCGAGTGGCAATCGTCGTCGGCGTGGTCGTGGCGGCCGGGATCGGGTACGCGGCCTTCACGGGGCTGATCCCTCCGAAGAGCGGCATGGAAGGCACGATCGGCGCGGCGAAGCGGTACCAGGCGCAGCAGATCACCGACAAGGACGTGCTCCTGAACGACGCGGACGTGCAGGCGTTCCTCCAGAGCGACCTGTTCCACAAGATGGCGACGGACGCCGACTTCCGCAAGGTCGTGACGAGCACCGAGTTCGGCAAGGTGGCCAAGTCCTCCGAGTTCCAGAAGCTCTCGGAGACCGGTGAGTTCCAGAAGCTGGCGACGACGCCCGAGTTCGGCAAGGTCGTGAACACGGTCGAGTTCCAGAAGCTGGCGACGACGCCCGAGTTCCAGAAGTACGTGAGCGCGCTGTCCGAGATCGACGCCGGCAAGTCGGCGAAGGCCTCGAGCGAGCTCGACAAGGCGAAGACGACGACCGAGCTCGACAAGGCGAACAAGACGGTCGACCTGGGCAAGGCGAACACCGCGGCCGAGCTCGACAAGGCGAACAAGACGGTCGACTTGGGCAAGGCGAACACCGCGGCCGAGCTGGGCAAGGCGAACACCGCAGTCGACCTGGGCAAGGCCTGGACGACGAGCGACCTCGGCAAGCTCGCGACGACGGCCGAGTACGGGAAGCTCGCGAAGAGCCAGGAGTTCCAGAAGCTGATCCAGACCACCGAGTTCCAGAAGCTGGCCGGTAGCGCCGATCTCGGCAAGGTCGTGAACTCGCAGGAGTTCCAGAAGCTCGTCGGCAACGTGGACTTCGGCAAGGTCGTGAACGCGTCCGAGTATCAGAAGATCGCCGGCAACGTGGACTTCGGCAAGGTCGTGAACGCGTCCGAATTCCAGAAGATCGTCGGCACGGCCGACCTCGGTAAGGTCGTCACCTCCGGCGTCGAGTAACCGGCAACGAGCGGGCTCCGGCCCGCGACGAACCCAAAGCAGGCGTGCGAGGAGGCTCCGCCCGAACGGGCGGGGTCTCCTCTTCGCGCTGCGAGGAGGAACCCGCGCCCCCCATGCCCCCGCGTACGCGCTTCGCCCCGTTCCTGATCGCCCTGTCGCTCCTCGTCCCCGCCCTCGCCCGCGCCGAGCTCGCCGACCTGGAAACCAAGGATCTGCGGCTCCTCTACAACGCCCCGGCGCTCTCGTTCATCGCCCCCTACACCGCCCGCTGCTTCGAGAACTCGCTCCATTTCCACGAGCGGCTCTTCCACTACACGCCGTCCGAGAAGGTGAACGTGATCCTCGACGACCTGGGCGACTACGGGAACGCGGGCGTCTGGGTGAACCCCCGGAACAGCATGGTGGTCCACATCGCGCCGGTGAATTTCGTCTACGAGACCGGGCCCTCCAACGAGCGGATCAACTTCACGATGAACCACGAGGTCGTGCACGTCGTCGCGCTCGACAAGGCGGCCGGGGCCGACCGCATCTTCCGCTCCCTCTTCCACGGCAAGGTGCGCGAGACCTCGCGCCATCCGGAGACGATGCTCTACGGGTATCTGACGCTCCCGCGCCGCGCGGCGCCGCGCTGGTACCACGAGGGGATCGCGGTCTTCATGGAGACCTGGATGGCGGGCGGCCTCGGGCGCGCGCAGGGGCCGTACGACGAGATGGTCTTCCGGTCGATGGTGCGGGACTCGAGCCGCTTCTACGATCCGCTCGGCCTCGAGGCGGAAGGCGTGAAGGTCGACTTCCAGGTGGGGGTGAACTCCTACCTGTACGGCACGCGCTTCATGAGCTACCTCGCGTGGACGTACGGGCCCGACCGGGTCATCTCGTGGGTCTCGCGGGAGCCGGGGTCGAAGCGCTACTTCGCGTCCCAGTTCCGCCACGTCTTCGGCACGTCGCTCGACGACGGATGGCGCGACTGGGTCGCGTTCGAGCGCGAATTCCAGCAGGCGAACCTCGACTCGATCCGGCTCCACCCGACGACGCCGTACCGAGACATCGCGGCGCGCGCCCTGGGCTCGGTCTCGCGCGCGTTCGTCGACTCGACCACGCGGTCGCTCCTCGCCGCGGTCTACTACCCTGGAGAGGTCGCGCATCTCGCGGCGATCCCGCTCGACGGCGGCCCGATGCGTGGGCTCGGCGAGGTGAAGGGGCCGGCGCTCTACTTCGTCTCCTCGCTCGCGTTCGACCCCGCCTCGCGGACCCTCTACTACACCACCGACAACAACGACTGGCGCGATCTCTGCGCGCTCGACCTGGCGACCGGGAAGACGCGGCGTCTCCAGCGGGACGCGCGGGTCGGCGACCTCGCGTGGAACTCGGCCGACCGGTCGCTCTGGGGGATCCGGCACTTCAACGGCATCTCCTCGCTGGTCCGGATCCCGCCGCCGTACACCGACTACCAGCGCCTCGTCTCGTGGCCGTTCGGCACCGACCTCTACGACCTCGACATCTCGCCCGACGGGAAGCGCCTCGTCGCTTCGATGGCCGAGATCAGCGGGCGGCAGACGCTCCGCCTCTACCCGACGGACGCGCTCGCGCGCGGCGACAGCGCCTCGACCGTGCTGTACGACTTCGGCGCCTCGATCCCGACGAGCTTCGTCTTCTCGCCGGACGGGAGCCGCCTCTACGGGAGCAGCTACTACACCGGCGTCTCGAACGTCTTCCGGTACGACTTCGACGGCGACTCGATGAGCGTCGTGACGAACGGGGAGACCGGCTTCTTCCGCCCCGTGCCGACCGGGAGCGACTCCACGATCGTGTTCCGGTACACCGGCGCGGGGTTCGTCCCCGCGTGGATCGAGGCCAGGCCGCTCACGGACGTGAGCGCCATCACGTACCTCGGCCAGGCCCTGGTCGAGAAGTACCCGGTCCTCCGCACCTGGATCGCGCCGTCGCCGGCCACGGTTCCGATCGACTCGCTCGAGACGTACGACGGGCCGTACCACGCGCTCCGCCACGTCGGCCTCGCCACCGTCTATCCGATCGCCGAGGGGTACAAGGAACACACCACCGTGGGGCTCGAAGCGAACTTCTCCGACCCGGTGTCGCTCCACGCGTTGTCGGTCTCCGCGTCGGTCGCCCCGGACCGGAAGCTCCCGGCGGACGAGCGCTGGCACCTCGCCCTCACGTACAAGCACCTGGGCTGGACGGCCGGCGCCCGGTACAATCCCGCGTCGTTCTACGACCTGGTCGGACCGACGAAGGTGAGCCGGAAGGGCTATGGCGCGAACGTGGGCTACGAGCGCGCCCTCCTCGATGACGCGCCGAAGCACCTCGCGCTGAACGCGGGCGTGAGCGGCTACGGCGGGATCGAGCGGCTCCCCGACTACCAGAACGTCGCGACGTCGCCCGGGTTCGACAAGCTCCTCTCGGGGGACGTCTCGCTCCACTACAAGAACATGCGGGCCTCGATCGGCGCGGTGGACTACGAGAAGGGGTGGCAGTGGACGCTCGGCGCGTCCGAGAACGGCGTCCGCTTCGTGCGGAGCGGGACGGCCGCGTGGCGGGGGTATCCGCTCGCGCAGGGCACGCTCGACCTCGGCACGCCGCTCCCGATCCGGAACTCCTCGCTCTGGCTTCGGAACGCGGCCGGATTCTCCCCGGGCGACCGGAACGAGCCGTTCGCGAACTTCTACTTCGGCGGCTTCGGCAACAACTGGGTCGACCACCAGGAGCCGAAGCGCTACCGCGACGCGGAGTCGTTCCCGGGCGCGGAGCTGAACTCGATCGCCGGTCGGAACTACACGAAGACGATGCTCGACTGGAACCTGCCGCCGGTCCGCTTCCGGCGCGTCGGCGCGCTGCCGCTCTACGCGACCTGGATGCGGACGTCGCTCTTCGCGTCGGGCCTCGTCACGAACCTCGACGACACGGCCTCCCGCACGACGGTGGGGAACGTCGGCGCGCAGGCCGACATCCGCTTCCAGCTCCTGACCCAGCAGCCGCTGACCCTCTCGTTCGGCTATGCCCGCGCCGCCGCGCGCCACGGCACCGCGACGGACGAGTGGATGGTCTCGCTCAAGCTCCTCTGATGGAGGCGCTCCGGCTCCTGGTCGGGCTCCTTCCGGTCGTCCTCTTCCTGGCCGGGCTCCTGCTCCTGGACAGCTACAAGCTGGTCACGCGCCGCGGCGTGGCGCTCTCGCTCGCGGCCGGTGTCGCGGCGGCGCTCGTCGCGCTCGTGGTGAACGGCTGGTTCCTCGGCGGGGCGGGGCTCGACGAGCGGATCGTGACGCGGTACGTGGCGCCGGTCGTCGAGGAGTCGCTGAAGGCGGCGTTCGTGCTCTGGCTGATCCGCGCGGAGCGCGTGGGCTTCATGGTGGACGCCGGGATCCACGGCTTCGCCGCGGGCACCGGCTTCGCGCTCGTCGAGAACCTGTACTACGCCGGCACGCTCGGGGACGCGGGCCTCGGCCTCTGGATCGTCCGCGGCCTCGGGACGGCGGTCATGCACGGCTCCACCACGGCGATCGTCGGGATCCTCTCGAAGAACCTCGTCGACCGCCACGAGTCGAAGGCGCTCGTCTGGCTCCTGCCCGGGCTCTCGATCGCGATCGTCGTCCACTCCCTGTTCAACCACTTCGTCCTGAACCCGCTCCTCTCGACCGCGCTCCTGATCGTGCTGATGCCGCTCCTCGTCGTGGCGGTCTTCGAGCGGAGCGAGCGCGCGACGCGCGACTGGCTCGGGGCGGGCCTCGACAGCGACGTCGAGCTCCTGGAGCTGATCCTGAGCGGCGAGATCCGGAGCTCCCACGCGGGCGAGTACCTCGAGTCGCTGCGCACGCGCTTCCCCGGCGCCGTGGTGGCGGACATGCTCTGCTACCTGCAGATCTACCTGGAGCTGGCGCTCCGGGCGAAGGGGGTGCTGATCGCGCGCGCCGCCGGCGTCACCGTGCCGGTCGATCCCGCCGTGCGGGCGAACTTCGAGGAGATGCGCTTCCTCGAGCGGTCCATCGGGCCGACGGGGAAGCTGGCCGTCCTCCCGCTCCTCCGCACGAGCGGGCGCGACCTCTGGCAGCTCACGATGCTGGGGAAGGCCTAGGCGCCGCTCAGAGGATCCGCTTCCCGAAGAGGCTCTGGATCAGCTCGACGGCGAGCACGCCGGTCGCGTTCCGGGCGTCGAGCACCGGGTTCACCTCCACGAAGTCCGCCGCGACGACGTTCGCCTCGTCGCCCAGGATCTCCATCGCGAGATGGGCCTCGCGGTACGTGATGCCCCCCATGACCGGAGTGCCGGTGCCGGGGGCGTCCTCCGGGTCGACGACGTCGAGGTCGAAGGAGAGGTGGACCCCGGCGGTGTCGCGGCCGACCGCGCGGAGCGCGTCCCGGAGCACGTCCCGCATCCCGCGCTCGTCGAGGTCGCGCACGGTGTAGACGGCGACGCCGCTCCCGCGCAGGATCTCGCGCTCGCCCGGGTCGAGATCGCGGACGCCGATCAGCGCCGTCCGGTCGGGGCGCACCTTGGGGGCGCGCCCGCCGAGTCCGACGAGCTCGGGATCGCCGAGCCCGAGCGAGACGGCGAGCGCCATGCCGTGGACGTTCCCGGACGGGGTCGTCTCGGGGGTGTTGCAGTCCCCGTGCGCGTCGAACCAGAGGAGCCCGATCGCCTCGTCCCGGCGCGCGTGGTGTCCCGAGGAGCCGGCGACCGAGCCGATCGCGATGCTGTGGTCCCCGCCCAGGACGAGCGGCAGCCTCCCCTCGGCGAGGCTCCGCTCCACCTCCCGCCGCAGCGACTCGCAGGCCGCGAGGATCGCCGGCTTGTAGCGGAGCGTGCCGGGCCCCACCTCCTGGGTCTCCGGGATCAGGACGTCGACGTCGCCGTAGTCGCTCACGCGGTGCCCGAGCGCCTCGAGCCGAGACTCGAGGCCGGCCACGCGGATGGCCGAGGGGCCCATGTCGACGCCGCGTCTTCCGGCGCCCAGATCTACCGGTACGCCAATGACTTCGATCCAACGGTTCGCGTGGGTCATGAGGGGAGGGAGTCTACCATCGGCGGCCCCGGAGGGCAACCGGGCCCGGCGGTGCGCTCAGATGCGCCGGCGGCGGATACGCTCCGCGGTCGTCTCGCGGCGCGGCCGCCGGCCGTGGGACGAGGAGTCGCCCGAGGCGGGTTTGCCGCCCTGCGGGGCTCCCTGGTGGCTGGACGGGCCGCCCTGGTCCGCGTGCGATCGCCGCGCCGGCTGGCCGTGAGCGCCGCTCCGCCCGTGGCGATCGTCCCGGCGACCCCCGCCGCCGCGTCCGGGCCGCTCCTCGCCGCGTCCGCCGCGCGGGCCGCGTCCATGGCGCGAGTCGTCCCGGCCGCCCGACCGAGGCCGATCGGCGCCGTGGCCGCGCTCGGGCGCGGGCCGCGCCTTGTAGTCGAAGTCGGGGAGCGTGACGCGCGGGATGGCCCGCCCGAGGAATCGCTCGATGGCGGACATCTGCTTCCCCTCCTCGGGTGCCATCAGCGTGAACGCGTCGCCCACGGCCTCGACACGCCCCGTGCGGCCGATGCGGTGCACGTAGTCCTCGGGGGTGTGCGGGACGTCGTAGTTGATGACGTGCGTGATCCCCTCGACGTCGATCCCGCGCGAGGCGATGTCGGTCGCGACGAGCACCTGCACCCGTCCGCGGCGGAGGTCGGAGAGGGCGCGCTCGCGCTGGCTCTGGCTCCGGTTCCCGTGGAGGGAGGCGACCGAGTGGCCGCGCCGCATCAGGAGCTTCGCGAGGCGATCGGCGCCGTGCTTGGTGCGCGCGAAGACGATCACGCTCCCGACGTCGTCGCCCGAGAGCATCGCGTCGAGGAGGTCGGTCTTCTTGTCGCGGCTCACGGGATAGACGGCCTGCGTGATCCCCGCGGCGGGCCGCGACGGGGGCGC
>JBLMXB010000084.1:0-3105 GCA_050257555.1 Hyphomicrobiales bacterium
CGGTCTCCTCGACCGTGACCTTGCCGGCGACCTCGGCGATCTTCGCGAGCCCCTTCGGCTTGCGCGCCTCGAACAGCTCGACGACACGCGGCAGGCCCTGGGTGATGTCCAGGCCGGCGACACCGCCGGTGTGGAAGGTGCGCATGGTGAGCTGGGTGCCGGGCTCGCCGATCGACTGCGCCGCGATGATGCCGACGGCGTCCCCGATCTCGACCAGGGCCCCGGTGGCCGGCATGACGCCGTAACAGTGGCGGCAAACACCTGACTCCGCCTCGCACTTGAGCACCGAGCGGACCGGGACGGTGACCTCGTCGTCGTCCTTGAAGCCCTCGGCGATGTCGTGGACCTCGGTCCAGTCGATCTGATCGTTGCGCTTGAGCAGGTCACGGCCGCGCTTGGTCGTGAACTTCTTGGCGGCCATGCGGCCGATCAGGTTCGGATTGAGCCCTCCGTCGTCGCGGTAGAGCGGCATCTCGATGTAGTCCTTGGTCTTGCAGTCGTCCACCCGCACGATCACGTCCTGGGAGACGTCGACCAGACGTCGGGTCAGGTAGCCCGAGTCCGCCGTGCGCAGCGCCGTGTCGGCGAGTCCCTTGCGGGCGCCGTGCGTCGAGATGAAGTACTCGAGCACCGAGAGGCCCTCCATGAAGTTCGCCTTGATCGGCCGCTCGATGATCTCGCCCTTCGGATTGGCCATCAGGCCGCGCATGCCGGCCAGCTGGCGAATCTGCTTGAACGAGCCTCGCGCTCCCGAGTTGGCCATCATGAAGATCGGGTTGAGCTCGTCGAGGTTCTGCTCCATCGCCTGCCCGACCTCCTCGGTCGCGCTGTCCCACCGCGAGGTGACAGCCTCCCTGCGCTCCTCGGCGGTGATGTAGCCCTCGTCGTACTGGCTCATGATCTCCTCGGTCTCCGACTCGTAGCGCTCGAGGATCTCCTCCTTGTCGGGGGGAGCGACCACGTCGTTCTTCGAGATCGTGATTCCGGCCTCGGTGGCGAAGTGGAAGCCCAGCTCCTTGAAGGAGTCGAGCACCAGGGAGACCGCCGGCGCGCCGTAGCTCTCGACCAGCTCGCTGACCATCTCGTTGACGTCCCGCTTCTTCAGCGAGTGGTTGACGAACTGGTACTTCTCGGGGTCGTACTCGTCCTCGAGGGCGTCGGCGATCGCCCGCTCGACGCGGTCGTTGAAGATGATCCGCCCGACGGTGGTCAGGAAGTGCTCGTGACCGGCCCTCCGGTACTCGGCGTAGTCGTGCAGCTGGACGATGCCGTTCTCATAGGCGAGCTCGGCCTCCTGCGCGGTCCTGAACGGATGCGGCTTCTGCTCGAGCTTCGCCGGATCCAGCTCCTCGACGTCGTCGTGGGAGTAGGTCAGGTAGTAGAGGCCGAGGACCATGTCCTGGGTGGGCGTCGCGAGCGGCGCGCCGTGCGCCGGCGAGAGGATGTTGTTGGAGGAGAGCATCAGGATGCGCGCCTCCGCCTGCGCCTCCGCGGAGAGCGGCAGGTGCACGGCCATCTGGTCGCCGTCGAAGTCGGCGTTGAAGGCGTGGCAGACCAGCGGATGGATCTGGATCGCCTTGCCCTCGACCAGCACCGGCTCGAAGGCCTGGATGCCCAGGCGGTGAAGCGTCGGCGCGCGGTTGAGCAGCACGGGGTGCTCGTGGATGACCTCCTCGAGCACGTCCCAGACCTCGGGGATCATCGAGTCCACCATCTTCTTGGCGGCCTTGATGTTCTGAACCTGCTTGCGCTCGACGAGGCGGGCCATGATGAACGGCTTGAAGAGCTCCAGCGCCATCAGCTTGGGCAGGCCGCACTGGTGCAGCTGCAGGCTCGGCCCGGAGACGATCACCGAGCGGCCGGAGTAGTCGACGCGCTTGCCGAGCAGGTTCTGGCGAAAGCGGCCCTGCTTGCCCTTCAGCATGTCGGAGAGCGACTTGAGCGGGCGGTTGCCGGGCCCCGTCACCGGACGGCCGCGGCGGCCGTTGTCGAAGAGGGCGTCGACGGCCTCCTGCAGCATCCGCTTCTCGTTGTTGACGATGATCTCGGGCGCGCCGAGGTCGAGCAGCCTTTTGAGGCGGTTGTTGCGGTTGATGACGCGCCGGTAGAGGTCGTTGAGGTCGGAGGTCGCGAAGCGGCCGCCGTCCAGCTGCACCATCGGGCGCAGCTCCGGCGGGATGACCGGCACGCAGTCCAGCACCATCCAGTCGGGCTTGTTTTCGGAGTGCAGGAAGGCGGAGGCGACTTTCAGACGCTTTACCGCGCGGGCCTGTTTCTGCCCCTTGGAGCTGTTGATGACCTGCTCGAGCTCCTCGCATTCGGCCTCGAGGTCGACCTGCTCGAGCAGGTCGCGCACCGCTTCGGCACCCATGCCGCCGCGGAAGTACTCGCCCCAGCCGAACGGCGAGCCGAAGCGGTCCTTGAGCTCACGGAAGACCGTCTCGTCGTTGATGACGTCCTTCGGTTTCATCTCGGTGAAGATCTTCCAGACCTCGTCCATCCTTTCGATGGCCTCCTCGATGTAGGCCTCGGTGTCGGAGATCTCCGCCTCGAACGTCTTGCGCAGCTCTTTGACCATTTTGGCCCGGTCCTCGTCCTTGAGCTTGCGCAGCTGCGTCGCGGTCAGCTTCAGCGAGTCGGCCCAGATGTGGTCGTCGTCGTCGAATTTCTCCTGCACGCCCTCCTCGAGGTAGGCGATGCGGCGCTCGAGCGACTCATTCAGTTCCTGGGTGCGGCTCTGCCTTTCGGCCTCGTAGCCCTCGATGACCTTCTTGACCTCTTTCTCGAGTTTGCCGAGGTCTTTGTCGCGGGCCTCCTCGTCCACCCAGGTGACCATCGAGGCGGCGAAGTAGAGGACCTTCTCGAGCTCCTTCGGAGCCATGTCGATCAGGTAGCCGATGCGGCTGGGGACGCCCTTGAAGAACCAGATGTGCGAGACGGGCGCCGCCAGGTCGACGTGGCCCATCCGCTCACGGCGCACCTTGGAGCGCGTCACCTCGACGCCGCAGCGCTCGCAGACGATGCCCTTGTAGCGGACGCGCTTGTACTTGCCGCAGTAGCACTCCCAGTCCTTGGTCGGGCCGAAGATGCGCTCGCAGAAGAGCC
>JBLMXB010000085.1:0-11242 GCA_050257555.1 Hyphomicrobiales bacterium
TTCCGACGACGAGGAGGAGCGGCGCCCAGGCCGCGGCGTACCGCTCGGGCGACGCCCAGAACCCGATCGCCGCCGCCGCCGCCCCCGCGATCGTCAGCGCGCTCACGATCCGGCGCACGGCTGGCGCGCCGATCGTGCGCGACACGGACGCGCTGTCCTCCTCCCGGTCGATCGGCTCCTCGAGGATCGCGTACATGCCGAGATTGAGGAGCACGCCGAGGAAGTGGAGCCCCGCGATCCACGCGATCCAGGCCGAGCGCCGCGTCGCGAGGACGAGAGGCGCGAGCCAGATCCCGGCCGTGTAGACGGCGGCCACCGAGAGCTCCTTCGGCACCCAGCGGCGCGCCCGGGATTGCGCCACGACGAGATGCACGGTCGAGAACGCGACCAGCACGAGCCCGCCGACGAAGACCGCGCGCGGCAGGGCGACGAGCGCCGCCACGCCGCAGGCTGCGGCCACGAGGACGAGCGCCGCCTCGAGGGAGCGGGCGTGCCGGAGATGGAACCGGTAGCGGGGACTCGTCGCGCCCGGACCGATCCGAGCCGCGTCGAGCAGGTGGTCCGCCGTGTAGACGACCCAGATCGCGGCCGCGAGGATGGCCCACCAGGCCGCGGGAGGCCGCGCGCCCGTCGACCAGACCGCCAGGGCGCCGCCCGCGACGCCGCCCAGGACCACGTCCAGGTTCAGGAACCGGACGACGTGCGGCGTCCGCGGCCCGGTCAGGCGGAGAGCGCCTTCGCCGCCTTCGCGGCGTCCTCGGCCCTCAGGTAGAGGATGTACCCGAAGTAGCCATGCCCGTCGGTCGCGCCGCTCGAGGCGTACGCTTCGACGCCGTGCTCGCGCAGGACGCGATGGACCCGGGCGAGCGCGCCGATCTCGTCGATCCCCTGCACGAGCACGGCCGGATGCGGGCCGTTCAGCGTGAGGCCGGAGTTGCGCGCGGCGCTCTGCAGCTTGAGCGGGTCCTCGGGGAAGAGGGTGAGCTGCACGCTCTCGGGGCCGAGCGGCACCGAGGTCAGGGCCAGGAAGTTGACTCCCAGATTGGCGAGGTGGGTGAGGACCTCGTAGGCCTCCCCCGGCACCCCGCTCACGGTCGTATGAAAGTACTCCACGCGACGGGCGTCGTAGCTCATGGACGACTCCTTGTTCGGGGCGAGCCCCGTGATCGTGCGCCGATCCGGCCCGAGTATGGACCCGGCGCGACGCGCGCGCCACCCCTTCGCGGCGCTGGCGGGCGCGCCCCGTTCCCGGTAGATTGGCGCCATGAAGCGCGTGGTGGTGATCGGGACGGGCGTCGTCGGTCTCGCGACGGCGCATTACCTGCTCGAGCGCGGCCACGCCGTGACGCTGGTCGAGCGCGGCGGTCCCGACCGCGACTGCTGCTCCCTCGGGAACGCGGGGTTCATCTCCCCCAGCCACTTCGTGCCGCTCGCCTCGCCGGGGATCGTCCGCCAGGCGCTCGCGTGGATGCGCGACCCGGAGAGCCCGTTCTTCGTCCACGCGCGCCCGAGCCCGCGGTTCCTCGGCTGGGCCTGGCGCTTCTGGCGCGCGACGGCGCCCGAGCGAGCGCGTCGCGCCGAGCCGCTCCTCCGCGACCTGGCGCTCCGGAGCCGCGCTCTCTTCGAGGAGCTGGCGGCCTCCACCGGGAACGAGTTCCTGCTCCAGGAGGAAGGGCTCCTCGTCCTCGTCCGGACGGAGAAGGGGCTCCGGCACGAGGCGCGGCTCGTCGAGCGGTCGGTCGAGCTCGGCATGCCCGCGCGGCTGCTCGACGCGGCGGGCGTGGCGGCGCTCGAGCCCGGCCTCACGCTCGACGTGCGGGGCGGCGGGCTCTACACGCTCGACGCGCACGTGACGCCGCAGCGGTTCGTCGCGGCGCTCCTGCGGCGCGTGACGGAGCGCGGCGGCCGGATCGAATGGAACGCCGAGGCGCGCGGCTTCCGGACGGAGGGGCGGCGGGTGCGCGCCGTCCTGACGGACCGCGGCGCGATCGAGGGGGACGAGCTGGTGCTGGCCGCGGGCTCCTGGACCGGGCTCCTCGCGCGCCGCCTGGGCCTCGCGCTCCCGCTCGAGCCGGGCAAGGGATACAGCATGACGCTCGAGGCGCCGCGCGAGATGCCCCGCCGGTCGATCATCCTGAACGAGGCGCGCGTCGCGGTCACGCCGATGGGCGGGACCGTCCGCGTCGGCGGCACGATGGAGCTGGGCGGCTTCGACCTCTCCATCTCCCCGCCGCGGATCCGCGGCATCGTCCGCTCGCTGACCCGGTACCTGACCGGGTTCCGCCCGGAGGACTTCGAGCGGGCGCCGCGCTGGTGCGGGCTCCGCCCGCTCTCCCCCGACGGCCTCCCGTACGTCGGGCGGACGCGGCGATACGAGAACGTCTCCGTCGCGACGGGCCACGCCATGATGGGGTTCGGGCTCGGGCCCGTCACCGGGCTCCTGATCGCCCAGTCGCTCTCGGGCGAGACGCCCGACGTCGCGCTCGAGGGGCTCGACCCCGACCGCTACGCCTAGGGCTCGGGCCGCTCCGGAACGCGGAGCGAGAGACAGCTCAGGCCGCCGTCCATCTTCCGGAACTCGGAGACGTCGAGCGCGACGACCGGGATGCCCCGCGCCGCGATCGCCCTCCGGACCTCCGGGAAGCCGTCCGCGATCAGCATCACGTCGTTCACGCGGACGCAGTTCGCCGCGTAGCGCTCCCCCGCCGGCACGACGATCCGCGCGATCCCGCGGAACGCGTCGTCCTCCGCCAGCGCCGGATCGAGGACGAGGAGCCGCTCGTCGATCGCCGCGACGCCGCTCTTCAGGTGGAGGAGCCCGGCGCGGGCGCGGAGGTCGACGGTCGTGACGGCGTAGCCCCACCCGGCGAGGATCGTCCCGAGCTGGGCCGCCCCCGCCTCGTTCGTCCGGGCCGAGAGACCGATGAAGAACCGGTCGCCCGCCTCGAGGACGTCGCCGCCGTCGAGGGTGCCCGGCGCCGCGATCGCGCGCGGCGGGCCGGCGAGCGCGGACACCGCGTCGCGCACGCCCTCCGGCTCGTCCCGCCGGCTCGGCGCGCCCGGGCGCGTCAGCACCGCGCCGCGCGCCGTGATCACGGCCGCGTCCTCGACGAACGTTGCGTCCGGGCGCGCGTCGTCGGGCGCGAGCCGCGTGACCTCGAGCCCCGCCCGCTCGAGCGCCTCGACCACCGCCTCGTGCTGCGCGCGCGCCCGCGCGAGGTCGGGCGCGCCGAGACCGGCGGTCGTGAGCCCCGCGGCGAACGTCGCGCCGGGCGGGCGGACGATCGCCGCGCGGAACCTCACGCGCCGCTCCGCGCGAGGACCGCCTCCGCCAGGCGCTCGTAGTCGGCCGTCTCGTTGTAGACCTGCGCCGAGATACGCACCCAGAGCCGGCCGCCCCACGCGTGGAGCTGCACTTCGATCCGGTCCCGCTCGAGCAGCCGGTCGCGGAGGCGCGCCGCGTCCTCCGCCGTGTGGCCGGCGCGCTCCGGCAGCGCGAGCGTGGCCATGCAGCCGATCGCCGGCTCCGGCGTCGTGAAGCGCGTCTCCCAGCGCTCCGCCAGCAGCTTCGCCGCGCTCCACGCGAGGTCGTGGTTGTGCCGCCGCACGGCCTCGACGCCGATCGCGCGCATCGCCTCGATCCCCTCGGGCGCCGCGAGGAACGGCGCCGGATCGCGCGTGCCGACCCAGTCGAACTCGGTCGTGAACCCCTGGTCGAGGCCCCAGGAGATCACGGCGGGGTGGAGCCCCGCCTGGCGCTCCGGCGCGGCCCAGAGGATCCCGCAGCTCCGCGGCGACCACGCCCACTTGTGCAGGTTCGCCGCGTACCAGTCGGCGCCGATCGACGGGATGTCGAGCGCGATCGCGCCCGGCGCGTGCGCGCCGTCGACGAGCACCGGCACGCCGCGGGCGCGGCAGCGCGCCGTCATGGCCGCGATCGGCAGGACGAGCGCCGACTCCGACGTCACGTGGTCGAGCACCGCGATCCGCGTGCGCGGGCCGAGCGCCCGGTCGAGCGCGTCGAGGAGCGCGTCCGGCGCGATCTCGGGGAACGGCACCGTGACCGTCCGCACGGCGGCGCCCCGCTCGCGCGCGACGTACCCCGCGATCAGCCCGACCGAGCCGTACCCGTGATCGAGGCGGACGATCTCGTCCCCTTCCTGGAGCGGGAGGGAGCGGAGGACCGCGTTGACGCCGGTCGTCGCGTTGTCGACGAACGCAACGTGGTCGCCGGCCGCGCCGAGGAACGCCCCGACCTGCGCGGCGGCGGTCCGGAGGCGCGGCGGCGTCGCGCGCGGCCCCCCGACCCGGATCGCCGCCAGCTCGCGGAGGAGGAATCGCGCCGGCTGCCGCTCGACCTCGAGACGGATCCGCTCGGCGGCGCGTAGGACCCGGAGCGGCGCCGCGCCGACCGTGCCGTGGTTCAGGTAGGCGATCTCGGGATCGAGGCCCCACTCGGGGAGGAGCGCGCGTCCGAACGCGGTCACGGCCGGATCAGGAGGCCGCCGCCGCGGCGTCGCGCGCGCGTCGCGCCCGCATGGCGCCGCGCGCCTCGCCCACCACGAGGACCGCCAGCACGATCAGGACGCCGCAGAGGAAGGCGAGGAACCAGTCGGGCCCCTTCCCGCCGCCGCGCGCGAGGGCGCCGTAGAGCTGCCAGACGAGCGCCCCGATCGTGGTCGCGAGCATCACGACCGCCGGGACCATCGTCACGGCGCTCCGCGCCCCGCGCTGCATGAGCCAGAGGGAGACGACGAGGAGCGAGAGCCCGCCGACCAGCTGGTTCGAGGCGCCGAACGCGGGCCAGAGGACGCGCCACTGTCCCGTCAACGCGAGCGCGCCCGCCGCGAGGACGATGACGAGCGTCGCGAGGTACCGGCTCCGGATCCCGGTCAATTCCTCGAGCAGATAGCGGCCGAGCCGCGTGGCCGTGTCGAGCGTGGTCAGGATGAAGAAGTTGAGCGCCATGATCGCGAACGTCGCGCCGTAGCCGTGCAGGAACCGGCGCGTCAGGGCGCCGTACCCCTCGCCGAACGCGGCGATGGCGCCGCCGGGCGCGCGGAGGAGCTCCGCGTGCCGCGACGCCGTGAGCCCGGCCCCGACCGCCACGACGACCAGCGCGGCCACGAGCGACTCCGTCAGCATGGCGCCGTAGCCGATCCGGCAGGCGTGCGCCTCGCTGCCGAGCTGCTTGCACGTCGTGCCCGAGGAGACGACCGAGTGGAAGCCGGAGATCGCGCCGCACGCGATCGTGACGAAGAGGAGCGGCCAGAGCGGCCCGGCGACCGGCCAGTCGCGCGGGAGGAACCCGTGGAACGCGACCGGCTGCATCGCCGGCGCGGCGATCAGCGCGCCGACGACCCCGATCCCGATCGTCGCGAAGAGGATGAACGACGAGAGGTAGTCGCGCGGCTGGAGCAGGTACTGGACCGGCGCGACGGACGCGACGAAGCAGTACGCGAAGAGGACGAGGATCCAGAGCGTCTGCGGCGGGAGCCCGCCCAGGGCCGGCGCGGCCAGCGGGAACCGGTGCCCGAGGGCCAGGAGCCCCACGATCGCGGCGAGCCCGAGCCCCGTCACGAGCGCGAGCCGCCCGCGCCCCGCGCGTCCGCGGTAGAGGAAGAGGCCGGCCACGAACGCGACCGGCAGGATCCCCCAGGACGGCGTCACGATCTCGGGCGCCTGGACGAACGTCCCGGCCGTGAGCACGGCGAAGACGGCGAGCACGAGCACGAGCGCGATCAGGATGAAGATCGAGAAGAAGGCGCGGGCGCGCGGCGTGACGATCCGTCCGGTCACCTCCGCGATCGAGACGCCGCCGTGCCGCACGGCCACGACCAGCGAGGAGAAGTCGGCCACGGCGCCGAGGAGGACGCCGCCGAGCAGGATCCAGATCAGGGACGGGGCCCAGCCCCAGTACGCGACGGCCAGCGCGGGGCCGACGATCGGGCCGGCCGCGCAGATCGAGGAGAAGTGGTGGCCGAAGAGGACGAACCAGTGCCGCGCGGGGACGTAGTCGACGCCGTCGTACCGATCGTGGGCCGGCGTGCGGCGCGACGGGTCGACGCCGACGACGCGGGCGACGAACCGCCCGTACAGGACGTATCCGGCGCCCAGGAACGCGATCGTGAAGAGGAGGATCGTCCGCGCGTTCATCGCGAAGGCCACGGCGGCATCGTACCGCGTCCCCGGCCTCGCGTCACGCGCGCCCTTCCTCGTCCAGACGGAGGAGCCGCGCGTCGGTCTCCGCGAGGAGCCGCTCGTACGCCTCCGCGCTCACGCGGCCGTGATAGAACGCGTCGATCAGCTCCTGCTTCTCGGCGAGGAGGAGCCGCCGGCGGGCGCGGCGGACCTCCTCGTCCCGGAGCCGCTCCTCGCTCCCCTGCACCTGCCGCATCTCCTCCTGGACGGTCTCGATCCGGCCCTCGTATTCGCGCCGGAGGCTCTCCAGCAAGCGGGGGTCGGTGAAATGGGTCCGGCGCATCTCCTCGAGATCGCCGAGCGCCGCGTTCGCGATCTGCGCGCGGGCCCGCGCCAGCTCGAACGCCGCGCGCGACTCGTCGCGCCGGACGATGCCGAGCCGGCGGAGGAGCGGATCCATCGTGAGCCCCTGGACGAGGATCGAGAGGATCACGACGCCGAACGTCGTCGTGACGAGGAGCTCCCGGTGCGCGATCGCGGTCGGGATGCTGAGCGCGAGCACCATCGCCACCCCTCCCCGGAGCCCGCCCCAGGAGAGGACGGCGCGCCAGGCGTGCGGGATCCGCCCCGCCCCCGAGCGGAGGAGGCTCGCCGCGCCCCAGACGACCGCCACGCGCGCGAGCGTCACGGCGAGATACGCCGCGAGGATCATCTGCCACGCCGCGCCGAGCGCGCGGAGCCGCACCTCGAATCCGATCAGCAGGAAGACGACGGAGTTGAGCGCGAACGCGACGTACTCCCAGAACGTCTCGACGGCGACGCGCGTGGAGGGGGACATGCCGGTCCGCGCCGCGAAGTTGCCGCAGAACATGCCCGCGACCACCGTCGCGATCACCCCGGAGTCGTGGAGCGTCTCGGCCGCCACGAACGACCCGTACGCGGCCACGGTCGTGAGCGTGATCTCGACCATCGGGTCGTCCACCCGGCGGATCACCTGCGAGGCGGCGAACCCGATCGCGACGCCGATCAGCGCGCCGACGCCGACGATCCGCACGAAGTCGACCGACACCGCGCCCCACGATGTCGCCTGTCCCTGGGCGATCGCGAGGACGAGGCCGAAGAGGACGATCGCGGACCCGTCGTTCAGGAGACTCTCCCCCTCGACGAGCACGGTCAGGCGGTGCGGCGCCCCGAGGTTTCGGAAGAGGGCGGAGACCGCGACCGGGTCGGTCGCCGCGATGAGCGCGCCGAAGACCACGGCGTGCCGCCAGTCGAATCCGGTCGCGAGGCCGAGCGCCCCGACGAGCGGCGTCAGCGTGGCGGCGGTCAGCGCCGTGGAGACCGCCACGCCCGGGATCGCGAGCGCCAGGATCGCGGCCTGGTTCTGCCGGAACGCGCTCAGCTCGAGGTGGAACGCCGTCTCGAAGAGGAGCCCCGGCAGGAAGAGCGCGAAGAGGAGCGACTGCGTGAGGTGCGGCGCCGGCACGACGTGGAGCGCGCCGAGCCCGAGGCCGGCGAGCACGAGCGCGACCGTGTACGGAATGCGCCAGCGCCGGGCGACGATCGCCACGGTCGAGGCGATGATGAACAGGAGGAGGAAGACGGTCTCAGGGTGCTCCGGCATGCCCCTCCGCTCCGGCGCCGGTCACGCGCCGCCCCCGTCGAGCGCCCGGTCGAGGTTCGTCGCGGCGCTGATCAGCCCGAGGTGGGTGAACGCCTGCGGGAAATTCCCGAGCGCCTCGCCGCTCGGCCCGATCTCCTCGGCGTAGAGCCCCAGGTGGTTCGCGTAGCCGAGCATCTTCTCGAAGACGAGCTGCGCCTCCTCGATCCGGCCGGCACGGGTGAGGGCCTCGACCAGCCAGAAGCTGCACATGCTGAACGTCCCCTCCGCGCCGCCGACCCCGTCGGGCGTCTCCGCGGGGTCGTACCGGTGGACCAGGCTCCCCGACGCCAGCGTCTCCTGGATCGCGCGCAGCGTCCCGATCATGCGCGGGTCGGTCGGCGACAGGAAGAACGTGAGCGGCATGAGCAGCTGGCTCGCGTCCAGGACCTCGCTCCCGTACGACTGCACGAACGCGTGGAGCTTCTCGCTCCAGCCCCGCTCCATGATCTCCTCGTAGATCGCATCGCGCGCGGCGCGCCACCGCGCACGGTCCGCCGGGAACGACCGCTTGTCGGCGAGCCGTAGCCCGCGGTCGAGCGCCACCCAGCACATGAACTTCGAGTAGACGAAGTGCCGGGGACCGCCTCGGACCTCCCAGATCCCGTCGTCGGGATCCCTCCAGTGCTCGACGACGGTGTCGAGCATCCGGCGGAGATAGAGCCAGAGGTCGTACCCGATCGGCGTCCCGTGCTTGTTGAAGAGGTAGACCGCGTCCATCAGCTCGCCGTAGATGTCGAGCTGGACCTGGCGCGCGGCGCCGTTCCCGATCCGGACCGGCTTCGACCCGCGGTAGCCCTCCAGGTGGTCGAGGGTCCGCTCCGTGAGGTCCTCCCGCCCCTCGATCGTGTACATGATCTGGAGCGTTCCGTCCGGCCTGAGCGCGTGGATGCGCGCCGCGAGCCAGTCCATGAACCGGCGCGCCTCCTCGGTGAAGCCGACGCGCATGAGCCCGTACACCGTGAAGGAGGCGTCACGGATCCACGTGTAGCGGTAGTCCCAGTTCCGCGCGCCGCCGATCCGCTCCGGGAGGCTGCACGTGGGCGCGGCCACGATCGCGCCGGTGGGCGCGAACGTCAGGAGCTTGAGCGCGAGCGCCGAGCGGTTCACCATCTCGCGCCAGCGGCCGCGATAGCGCGATCCCGCCGTCCAGGCGCGCCAGTACCGCGTCGTGAGCCGGAAGAGCCGGTCGGCGTGCTCGCCGGTCAGGCGCTCGAACCGCTCGGCGTCCCGGTCGACCTCGGCGAGGAGGAAGATCCGCCGCTCGCCCGCGCGGAGCGTGAACTCGGCCCGGACGCCGGCCCCGTCCCGCCGGAGCGGCACCGGCGACGCGAGGGCGAGCGTGAGCCCGTCGCTACGGAAGACCGCGCCCTTCGGCTCGAGGACGACGTCGTGCGGCGCGCGCGCGTAGTCGAAGGCGGGACGGCACTCGAGGTGGAACGGCAGCTCCCCGCGCACCCCCTCGACGATGCGGATGATCTGGCGGCGGTCGTCGTCCGCGCCCGGCACGCGGACCGGCATGAAGTCGGTCACCTCGGCCATGCCGGCCACCGTGAGGAAGCGCGTGACCAGCACGTTCGTGTCCGGGAGGTAGAGCTGCTTCCGCGTCACGTGGTCGGGCGCGGGCGCGATCCGGAAGCGGCCTCCCTTCGCGTCGTCGAGGATCGCGGCGAAGACGCTGGGCGAGTCGAAATGGGGATAGCAGAACCAATCGATCGAGCCGTCGAGGCCGACGAGCGCGACCGTGTGCAGGTCGCCGATGACGCCGTAGTTCTCGATGGGCGCGTACGCCATGCGGTCTCCTCTCGGTGGAGTGGGCCGGGGCGCGGTCGCCCCCATCATGCCCCGAATCCGCGCGGCGCGACAACGGCGCGCGATCGCGAGGCGGCCGCGGCGGTTGACCGCTGCGGCCAAATGAGATACGCTGGGTCCGAACGCATTCGATGTGGCACGCGAATGCGACGCTCGCGCGACACCGCCACGCTCGACGTTGCACCCATCCGTTCCCCGGACGGCGAATCCAAGACCATGGCCGACGAACTCTGGTACAAGGACGCGATCTTCTACGAGCTGCACGTGAAGGCGTATGCCGATCAGAACGGCGACGGCATCGGCGACTTCGCGGGGCTGATCGGGAAGCTCGACCACCTGGTCGAGCTGGGCGTCACGTGCGTCTGGCTCCTGCCGATGTACCCCTCCCCGTTCCGGGACGACGGGTACGACATCTCCGACTACTGCGACATCCACCCGAACTACGGCACGATCGAGGACTTCCGCCGGTTCCTGGACGCCGCGCACGCGCGCGGGCTCCGCGTGATCACCGAGCTCGTCGTGAACCACACGTCGGACCAGCACCCGTGGTTCCAGGAGGCCCGCCAGGGCCCCGACAGCCCGCGCCGCGACTGGTACGTCTGGAGCGACACCGACGACCGCTACAAGGACGCGCGGATCATCTTCCTCGACACCGAGCTGTCGAACTGGGCCTGGGACCCGGTCTCGAAGGCGTACTACTGGCACCGGTTCTTCAGCCACCAGCCCGATCTCAACTACGACAACCCGGCGGTGCGCGAGGAGATGTGGAAGGTCATGCGCTTCTGGCTCGACATCGGCGTGGACGGGTTCCGCGTCGACGCGGTGCCGTACCTGATCGAGCGCGAGGGCACGTCGTGCGAGAACCTGCCGGAGACGCACGACGTGCTCCGGTTCCTCCGCGCCCGCATGGACGAGCACTATCCGGGGCGGATGCTGCTCGCGGAGGCGAACATGTGGCCGCAGGACGTGCGCCCCTACTTCGGCGACGGCGACGAGTTCCACATGGCGTTCCACTTCCCGATCATGCCGCGCATGTTCATGGCGCTCCGGCTCGAGGACCGGAAGCCGCTCATCGAGATCATCGAGCGGACGCCGGCGATCCCCGACGGCTGCCAGTGGGCGACGTTCCTCCGCAACCACGACGAGCTGACGCTCGAGATGGTCACCGACATCGAGCGCGACTACATGTACGAGGAGTACGCGCGCGACCCGGTGGCGCGGATCAACCTCGGGATCCGCCGGCGCCTCGCGCCGCTCCTCGACGGGGACCGGCGCCGGATCGAGCTGATGAACGGGCTCCTGATGTCGCTGCCGGGGAGCCCCGTCCTCTACTACGGCGACGAGATCGGGATGGGCGACAACGTCTACCTCGGCGACCGCAACGGGGTGAGGACGCCGATGCAGTGGACGGGGGGCTGGAACAGCGGCTTCTCGTCGGCGGACCCGGAGAGGCTCTACCAGCCGCTCATCTCGAACCCCGTGTACGGCTACCAGGCGGTGAACGTCGAGAGCCAGCGGCGGCAGGAGAACTCGCTGCTCAGCTGGACGAAGCGGCTCATCCAGGTGCGGCGGTCGAGCCGCGTCTTCGGCCGCGGCTCGATCGAGTTCCTTCGGCCGGCCAACCACCGG
>JBLMXB010000086.1:0-13198 GCA_050257555.1 Hyphomicrobiales bacterium
TCGACCAGGCGGCGATACAGCGCGACGTCGCGGGCCACCAGCGCCCGCCAGCTCCGCTCCTCGATCACGCGTCGGCGCCCGGCCGCCCCGAGCGTCCGCCGGCGCTCGGGATCGGCGAGGGCCGCGCGCAGGGTCGCGGCCAAGTCGTCCACGTCCCCGGCGCGGAAGAGGAGGCCGGTCGCGCCGTCCTCGACCAGCTCGCGGTTCCCGCCCACGTCGCTCGCGACCACGCAGCGCTCCATCGCCATCGCCTCGAGCGGCTTGAGCGCGGTCACGAGCTCGGTCACCCGGAGCGAGAGCCTCGGATAGACGAAGACGTCGATGAGGGAGCAGTAGTCGAGGACCTGCTCGTGCGGCACGCGGCCGGTGAACCGGATCGCGTCGTCCAGGCCGCGCTGCGCGGCGGTCTCCCGGAGCCGCGCGTCGTCCTCTCCCCCGCCGACCAGGAGGAGCCGGAGCGACGGATCCTGGGCATGGAGACGGGCGAAGGCCTCGAGCAGGAGCGGAAGGCCCTCGTAGCCGTGGAACGATCCGACGAAGCCGACGACCGGCTTCCCGCGGAGGTCGAGCGACGCCTCGAGCTCCGACGACCGGGGTCGAGGCGTGAACCGGTCGGGGTCGACCCCGTTCGGGACGACCGTCACCCGGTCCGGCGCGACCCCGCGGGCGACGATGTCCTCGCGGAGACCCGCGGAGAGCGTGACGACGGCGTCTACGGCGCGGAAGAGCTTCGTCTCGAGCGCACGGCTCAGGCGATACGTCGGGGATCCCTGGGCATAGCTGCCGCGGGTCGCCCCCGCGTCCTCCCAGCTCGACCGCGCCTCGTAGACGACCGGCAGGCCGCGCCGGCGCGCGACCCGGAGCGCCGGGAGGCCGACCAGCGATGGGGAGTGCGCGTGCAGGACGTCCGGCGATTCCTCCCGGACGACGCGATCGATCGTCCGCGCGAAGGAGGCCAGGAAGAGCGCCTCGCGCACGAAGATCCGATGCGGGAGCCTCTCCCCGAAGAAGCTCGGACTCCGATGGTGCGGGATCCCGTAGCGGGTCTCGACCGGCGCGGGCGCGGGGCCCTGGTTGGGCGACGTGAGCACGGCCACGTCGAGGCCGAGCGCCTGCTCGGTCCGCGCGATCGTCTCGCTCCGCACCGCGTAGCCGCTCATCTGCGGAAGCGAATGGTCGAGGATGTGGAGGACCTTCATCGAGCCGATGTCTCCGGTTGCGGCGCGCCCGCCCGTTCGTCCCTCGCCTCGCGGAGGACCGCCAGCGCCTCGCCGGCCACGACGTCCCAGGTCCTCGCCCGGACGCGATTCGCGATGGCGTCCCGGTCCCAGGCATGGGCCAGCGCGTCGACGATCGAGCGCGCCAGGCCGCGGGCCGGATCGTCCACGAGGAATCCGTTCCGTCCGTCGGTCACCAGCTCGGGAATTCCGCCGGTCCGGGTCGCCACCACGGGAATCCCGCAGGCGAGCGCTTCCGTCACGGCGTTCGGCCATCCTTCCCGCGCCGTCGCGAGGCAGAAGAGGTCGGCCGCCGCATAGTACTCCGGAAGCGCATCGGGATCGACCGGCCCGACCAGGCGCACGCGGCCCGCGAGACCCCGGGCCGCGATTTCCCGCTCGAGGGCCGGTCGACCCGGACCCTCGCCGACGATCCAGAGGTGGGCCGCCGCGAGCGGCGCGGCGCCGGCGGCGAGCGCGCGCACCAGGTGATGGTGCCCCTTGTTCGGGACGAGGTTCCCCACGGCGAGCAGGAGCGGGATCCCCTCGGGGGCGCCGAGGCGCCGCCGCGCGGCCGCGCGGTCGCCGGGGCGGAAGCGATCGGCGTCGACCCCGTTCGGGATCGTGCGCAGGCGCGACTCCGGGACGCCGAGGCTGCGGAGCTTCCCGGAGAGATCCTCCGAGACCGCCACCACCCGGGTCGCGTGGCGGAGCGTCTCCCGCACGAAGCGCCCGAGGATCGGATCGTGGGCGATCACGTTCACGTCGGTGCCCCGCGCGGACACGACGACGGGCAGGCCGCGATCGCGCGCGAAGCGGACGGCGGCGTAGCCGTCCGGGTAGAGGTAGTGGGCGTCCACGACGTCGGGCGGCGGGCCGCCGTCGGTCCGGATCGCCCGGCGGAGCGCCGCCAGGTACGTCCAGCCGTGCACGGGGGCGCCGATCCCGGGAACCACGAGGAACCGGGGGTGCGCCACCGGGAGCCCGTCGCGCGTTTCGCGCTCCGGGATCCTCGCGTCGTCACGAGCGCCGGCCGGCCGCGGGACCGGCGCGATCACGCGCACGTCTGGCGCCCTCCGCGCGACGTGGACCACCCGCTCGCGGACGAAGAGCCCGCGGCGCGGGGCCGCGGGATTCGGGTAGAGGCTCGCCACGACCAGGATCCTCACGGGCCGGCTCCGGAGGGGCCCCGGCCGTTCCCGACGCTTCGCCCGCCCCGCGCGCGGTGGACCTCCGTGTACGTCGCCTCGTACGTCCGCGTCATCCGCTCGAGCGAGAATTCCTCGACGGCGCGACGGCGGGCCGCCGCGCCGTGCCGCTCCCGCAAGGCGTCGTCGTCGACGTACCGCCCGAGGGCGGCCGCGAGGGCGCCGACGTCCGAGGGCGGCACGAGCGTCCCCGTGTCGCCGTCCCGGACGAGCTCCGGGTTCCCCCCGACCCGGCTCGCCACGATCGGCAGGCCGCACGCCATCGATTCCAAGATCGTGTTCGAGATCCCCTCGTTCAGGGACGGCAGCGCGAAGACGTCGAAGCGCGCGTACGCGTCCTCCGGGCGCGCGACTTCCCCGTCCAGCTCGACCGCCACGCCCGGACCGAGCCGGTTCCGCTCCGCCTCGAGCGCGCCCCGCATCGGACCGTCGCCCACGATCACGAGCCGGACCGGCTTCCCGGCACGGTGGAGCGCGGCGCACGCCGCGATCAGGTCGCCCTGCGCCTTGATCGGATCGAGCCGCCCGACCGTGCCGATCACGACCGCACCGTCGCCGCGCGCGCCGGGGTCGCGGCCCGTCGCGCGGGGGCGGAACCGCTCCGTGTCGACGCCGTTCCGGATCGTCACGACCTTCCGCTCCGGAACGCGGATGGTGCCCACGAGCCAGCGCTGGATGTCCCCGGAGACCGCGATCCACCGGTCGATGAAGGGCGCCAGCGCGCGGCGCAGCAGGATCGACTTCCGCCGCGTGCCGCGCACGTCGTCCGCGTTCCAGCCGTGCTCGCCGTGTACGACGGCGGGGACGCCGGCCCAGCGCGCGGCGGCCACCAGGTCGAGCGTGCTCCAGTTGCGCGTGTGCACGATGTCGGGCCGGACCCGCCGCAGGAGGGCGACGAGCCGCCCGTACACCGACCAGTCCTGCCCCGGTCCCTTGTGGAGCTCGTGCACGGCGACGTCCCGGTCGCGGATCCGGGCGGCGAGGGGGCCCGACACCGTGAGGCAGCAGATGTCGTGGTGGAACCGGGCGGCGTCCATGTGATTGATCAGGTTCACGACGCCGTTCTCGAGGCCGCCGACGCGGAGCGTGTTGATCACGTGGAGGATGCGCACCGGCCCCGCCTCACGCACCGCCGGGCACCCGCACGCCGAAGCGCCCGAGCCGGGAGCGGAGCAGCTCGATCTCGTCCGACTGGAAGAAGCGGATCGCGAAGAGGAACGCCGGGAAGAGGACGAGCGCCGCGATCCGGCACGCGGGGCCGACCCACGGCGCGGGCCCGTGGATCGAGCGGCCCACGAAGAAGAGGATCGCCGCGATCGCGGCCATCTTGCCCAGGCGGCTCCACTCGTACGGGATGCGATGGGTCGCCTGGGCGGCCGCGTAGCAGAGCCCGGCGAGCACCACGTAGCTCAGGCACATGCTCCAGGCCGCGCCGTGGAGTCCGAACGGCTGGATCAGGTACCGGTTCAGCGCGAGGCCGATCACGGCGCACGTCACCATGACCGCGGCCAGCTTCCCCGTCTTGTTCCGGATGAGGAGTCCCACGTAGAAATTGTAGTAGAGGAGCTGGAAGACGTACCCGAGGCTGAGGATCGGCACGATGCCCGCCGCCGGATAGAAGCTCGGCGGCACCATCCAGGTCAGGACGTCGGGGATGAGGAGCGAGAGGCCGAGCGCCGCGAAGAGGGTGACGAACACGCTGTACGTGCAGACGCGCGCGTAGATCGTTCCCGCATCGGAGCGATCCGCGATCTCGAACATCTTCGCGTCCCAGATGTTGAGGAACGGCTGGATGATCAGCACGCTCATCATGAAGCTGAACTTCGCGCCGAGCGCGTAGAGGCCGACGTCCGCGAGCGCCGTGTACATGTTCAGGAAGAGCCGGTTCGAGTAGTTCAGGCTGAAGTTCCCGATGCCGGCGGGGATCAGCGGTCCTCCGTACCGGAACATCTGCGTGACCGCCCCGGGCTTCCAGTGGAAGCCGACGTCGCGCGCCGTCATCGGGAGGAGCCAGGCGGCCATGAGCGCGTTCGCGGCCAGGTTGCTGTAGAGGACCCCCCAGACGCCCATGTGCATGATGACGATGAAGACGATGTTGAGCGTCAGCCCCACCACGAGGCTCGTCAGCGACGCGGCCGCGTAGATCGTGGAGCGCTGCCGCACGCGCAGGTATCCGAGGGGGATCGCGTTGATCTGCATGAAGACGAACGTGAGGAGGCTCACGTGGAGATACGGCGCGTACTTCGTCGAGCCGAGGACCGCGCGCGACACCGGCCCCGCGAACAGCTCCGTGAGCCCCACGGCCGCGACGGAGAGCCCGACGTGCGTCCAGAGCGCGGTGCTGACCAGGTTCCGGCGGCGGACGGGATCCTCGTCGAGGTAGTAGAAGCGGAAGAGCGCCTCGATGATGAGGTCGTAGAGCACGAGGCCGCCGATCGAGAGCGTCAGGTCGAGCAGCTCGACGATGCCGTACGCCGCCGGGTCGAGGAACCGGGTGTAGACCGGCACCATGAGGAACCCGATGAGCTTCCGGCTCACGCTCCCGAGGCCGTAGACGCTCGAGTGGCGGAGGATCCGCGCCAGCTCCCCGAAGAGGCTGGTCTGCTTCTCGGCGGCCGCCGTCACGGCGTCGCCCCGCGCGCGAAGCGATAGACCTGCGTCATGCCGTCGCGCGCCGTGTAGACCCGATCCGCCTGGTGCGCGGCGAGGAAGCGATCGAGACCCGGCGGGTTCAACGAATCGAGTCGTCCGGACAGCTCGGCGGAGGTGATCACCCAGACGCGGCCGGCGGACGGCTCGGCGATCAACGCCTCCAACTCGTCCACACGCTCCAGGATCGGATCGTTCGTGTAGAAGCTATGCGGCACGCCGTCCCGTATGTAGGAGAAGTACCGCGCGTCGGCCTGGCCGCGGAGCCAGTAGTCCACGTGGCCGACGTATTCCGTCTGGACCATCTCGTCCGCCGCCACGACCACGTCTCCCGCGCGGAGGCGCGCGCGCACCCAGCGGCCGGCGGACTGGTGGTCCGGATGGAACGGATAGCCGTGGATTTCCGTCTCGATCGGATCGCGGTAGTTCAGCTCCGCGGTGCGCCAGGCGGGAACGAGACCGTGGTACTCGTTCGCGAACGGAACGATCAGCACCAGCGCGCCCACCGCCCACGGGGTCGCCCACGCCACCCGCGCCCCGCTTCCGTGCCGCTGGAGGAAGCGCGCCCCCGCGGTCGCGGCCGCCATCACCGCCGTTGCGTCCAGGGCCACGAACGCGGGGTACGTGGGGAGGGCGTAGCGAAGCGCGATCCATCGCGTCGTGAGTCCCGTGGCGAGCAGCGGCAGCCACATCCACGCGGGGAGGAGCAGATCGGAGCGGGGCGCGGTCGCCGACCGGAGACGGCGAAGCGCGAGGAACACGGTGGCCAGGATGACGAGGCTCGTCATGACCGGCATCGTCTCCAGGTAGATCGTGGCGTGCGGTGCGGGATAGCCGAACAGGTCGAGCACGAGGCCGCGGAGACCGCCCACCAGGCTCCAGCGTTCCCCCGAGCCCGGGAGGAGCGGCACGGCGCCGCTCCAGAGGATCCAGGCGGCCAGCCAGGCCGCGGAGAGGGCGAGGGACCAGCGCCCGGCACGGGATCGGCCGGCCTCGCGAACCCGGCTCGGGAGCAGGAGGACCGCTGAGAACACCAGGGCGGCCGCGATCCCGAAGAGCCCTGCGCTCGAGGCGAGCACGAGGAGTGCCAGGAGCGCCGCGAGCACCGCGCGCGATCCCGCGGTTCCCCGCTCCCGCCAGGCGAGCGCGATGGCGACGGCGAGGCTCGCGAAGACCGCCAGCGAGTACGGGATCGGCGCCGCGCGCCACGCGGCTCCCACGAGGTGGAAGGACGGATGATGTCCCAGGTGGAACGTCGCCCGAATGAGCGTGAGGAGCCCCGTGTGCGCCTTCGACGGCGTCGCGACGGCCTTCCCGGAACCGAACGCGTGGACGCTGATCTGCCACTGGACCAGGTACGCGATCCAGACGATCCCGCACCCCAGCGCCAGGTAGAGCGCGCCCAGGACCGTGCGCCGCGGCGCGCGGCGGACGTAGAGGAGGAGGCCCCAGACGAAGAAGACCAGGAGGCCCAGCTCGTGGAGCAGGATGGTCAGCAACGCGCCCGCCAGCGCGCCGACGCCGTCCCAGCGCCTCTGGGTCCGGATCCATCGGTCGAAGCAGAGGAGCGCGAAGAGGAGGGAGCAGAGGAACATCGAGTACATCCGTCCCTCGCGGGACATGTCGACGTGCCACGCCGAGAACGCAAGCAGTCCGGCGGCGAGGAGTGCGGTTTCCCGCCCGGTGAAATCGCGCAGCAAGCGATACAGGAGCGCGACCGCGAGAATCCCCGCCAGGGCGCTCGGGAGGCGCAGCGCGAGCTCGATCGGATGGACGACGAGGGAGCACGCGGCGGCGGCCACCGTATAGGGGAGTCCGCGCGTGTAGAGGAGACCCGACGGCATGTGGGGATATCCGTCGTGGCAGAGGGAGCGGACCGCGGCGGCGGAGATGTCCTCGTCGCCGTAGAGGCTGAGGGCGCCGAGGTGGGTCAGACGGAGGAACGCGGCGACGGCGAGCAGGGACAGCAGGATCCAGAACTCGGGTCGCCGGAGGCGCTCCGTCCAGCCCGAGCCCGCGGTCACCGCACGGAGCGGGTCGAATCCGCCTCCGTCGCTTCGGCGAGCCAGGCGCGGGCGTCGAGCAGCTTCGGATCGAGCCGGAGCGACTCGTCGAGGAGGTCGATGCCGACGTTCTTCGCGCCGTGATCGATCATGTACCGCCCGTACTGCGCGTACGTGAACGCGCTCCGAGGGAACATCCGGATGGCGCGCTCGAAGTACCAGATCACCTCGGAGGTCCTCATCATGACGTTCGGATCGTACGCGATCAGGTGCAGCGCCCTCGGGTGGTTCGGCAGGAGCCGGAGCACGTAGAGGAGATCGGAGCGGGCCGCGGGAAAGAGCCCCTGGCGGTACTTCTGGTAGTAGTTGTCCTCGGAGAGGTGGTACCGCTCGACCACGTCGACCAGCTTCGCGGTCATGGGATCGGTCGCGCGCGTGAAGTAGTCCCGGGGCTTGATCCCGGTCTGGCCCGCCTCGCCGGAGCTCGGGATCGGCTCGGCGTCCGGCGTCTGCGCGAGGCAGACGCCCTGGAGCCCGAGCCACGCGACGAGGAGCGCGGACGCGAGTCCGGCTCGGACGAGGAAGGCGCGATGGAGTCGGCGGGTCATGGGATCTCCGTATCCTGGGCTATCCGTTGAGCCGGTACCAGAGCAGGCGCCAGAGGCCCCGCTCCGGGCTCGCCCCCCAGAAATGGACGCGACGCAGCTCGAACGGATCGGTCGCGCCATCGTTCGTACCCCACACGGTGGTGACGGCTCCCGCGAACCCGGCCTCGCGCGTCATCCGCTTGACGTCCTCGTCGAAGTCGGGGCGGGCGCCGTTCGGGTAGGCGAAGTACCGGATCGGCTCCCCCAGGTTCGCTTCGACGATCCGCTTCGATTCCCGGATCTCGCGCGCCGCGTCCTCGCGATCGATCGTCGTCAGGATGGGGTGCGTGACCGTGTGCGCGCCGAAGCGGACCCCCTCCCGGGCGAGCGCCCGGACATCGTCCCACGAGAGCATGGCGGGCGGATCGGTTTCGCCCGGATCGAGACCCATCTGCGCGCAGAGCTCCTCGAATTGTCGGTCGCGCTCCGCCGGCGCCCGTCGTCGAGCGGCTCGAATGAAGGCGGTGAGGGCGCGCCGGCGCTCGTCGAAGCCGGACATGGGAAAGCGCGTCCCACCTACCAAAATCGGCCGCCCGTCGGAGCGACGGAAGGCCGAGAACACCCGATCGTGCCACAGGGGCCCTGCCCCGTCCAACGGCCCCGTGGTGAGGAAGATTGTGGCCGGGATGCGATAGCGTGTCAAGATCGGGGCGGCATGCGTCCTGAGGTCGGCGTAGCCGTCGTCGAACGTGACGGCGGTCGCGCCGGGCGGCAGGTCCCGCCGCCCCGCCCGCTCGATCAGCTCCTCCAGTGGCAGCACGGTGTGCGACGTCGCGAGCAGCTCCATCTGCCGGTCGAAGATCGCCGTCGGCACGCCGGGAAAGTACGGCGAGCCGTCGTCCCCCGTGCGGTGGTAGACGAGAACCTGGTAGACGCGCTCGCGCCGCCGCTGGACGAAGGGGAACGCGACCCGGCCGCGGCCGTCGCGCCGGATCCGGAAGCCGCCGGCGCCCCGCACGACCGAGCGGCGCCACGCGCCGCCGCTCACCGGCCCCGCTCCGTGGCGCCGTCCTCGAGAGCGTCCTCCGCGGTCGGCCCGGCCGCGGGCGTGGATTCCCGACGGAGACGCGGCGCCAGCCGGCCCTCCACGACCCAGCGGAGCAGGTTCCGCGGCCCGCGCGCGCTGTAGACGTTCAGCGTCACGTTCCGCCGGACCTCCTCCGTCCAGCGCAGCTTGTACGCGTCGAATCCCGGCCCGGCGTGATACGCGCGGTAGCCCTCCGCGAAGAGCGTCTGGAGGATGTGGTGCTCCAGGTACGCGCCGGGCGAGTAGGACCGGTACTCCTGGTCGAAATCGGCGCGGAGCGCGTAGACGTTTCCCTCCTCCGCGAGGTTGTACTCGACGGCGATCGGCGTGCCGTCGAGCCGGAGCACCCAGAGCAGGAGCCACCCGCGCCGTCCCGCCGCGTCGGTGAGGCAGGCGAAGAACCGCTTCGACTCCTCGCGGCTCGTCACGGCCAGCCCCTCCTCCCGCTTCCACGCCCGGTCGGCGACCCGGTGGAGCGCGCGCAGCCCCTCGCCCGAGGCGTCCGCGCGCACCGCCTCGACCTCGACGGTACCGAGCTTCCGCATTCGATTCTGGATCCCGCGCCGGGACTTCCGGAAGAGGTACGTCCGCGTCCCCCAGAACGACTCCCAGTCCCGATCGATCCGCACGACCGGGACGAGCGAGGCGGTCCGCTCCGTCCACCGCGCGTTCCGCGCGGCGAGGAGCCGGCGGACGGCGACGGCGTTCGGGGACCGTTCCGGCCAGGGACCGAGCGACAGGAGGTCCCACGTCCTCGGTCGCTCGTCGAACAGATGTCCGGCGACGGCGGCGATCACCGCGTCGCGGTGGTCGGGGTGGACGACGAAGTCGGCGTGGGCCGTCTCGCGGCAGCGGAGGAACTCGATCGCGCGCGCGGTCCCCCACCGGCCGGGGACCCGGCGCCGCGCCAGCGGGGCGACGCCGAGGAGGGCGGAGCCCGACCGCACCGCGAGCACCATCGGCTCCGCCCCCTCCGTGTCCTCGAGGCAGCAGCGGAACCACTCGCACGAGACGAACGGGGAGCGGTCGGGATCGGCGCCCCGGAGCGACTCCCATTCGCCCTGCAGGGCCTCGATCCCCTCGCGCGTCCCGATGGTCTCGACCACGAGGGTCACGCCGCACTCCCGCCCGCGGCGCGGAGGTGGAGCTCGAGCACGAGCACGTTCCAGAGGATCGTCCCGTAGAACTGGGTCGTGTCGGATTCGTGCCGTCGCACCAGGTCCTCGAGCGCCGGGCGCCGGAGGTACGCCGCGGCGCGGCCGTCGGCCCCGAGCACGAGGTCGTGGAGCATCGCCCGGAGCGTGGGATCGGACCGGAGCCAGACGGCGATCGGCAGGCCGAAGCCGTGCTTCTTCTTCGCCCGCACCTCGGGCGGGAGGAGGTCCGGGTACGCCTGCTTGAAGAACCAGCGGAGCTTCCCGCCCCGCATCTTGAGGGAGGCCGGCACCGACGTGGCGAACGAGGCGACGGCCCCGTCCAGGAACGGGAACCGGACGGTCACGCCGGCGGCCTCGCACATCCGGGTCACCTTCACCACGTCGTTGTCGGAGATCGTCATCTTGAGATCGAGGTAGAGCTCGCGATCGAGCGCCGTCCGCGCGGGCGCGTTCTCGTAGTGCGCGCGCGCCTCCTCGTAGGGGTCGTACGGGGTGCCCAGCGCGGACACCACGTCGTCCTGGAAGAGCGTGGCGATCGGATGGAGGCGAAGGAGGTCGTAGCCGGTCATCCGGTCGAAGTGGGACGTCTTCGCGCGCAGGATGTACCGCTTGGCGCGCTGCACCGCGTTGACCGGGACGAGGCGGGCCGCCGTGAAGACCGCCGGCTCGAGGAGCGAGCTCCGGATCCAGCCCGGGACGCGCTCGTACCGATCGAAGACGCGCCGCGACGCGTATCGCTGGTTCCCCGCGAAGAGCTCGTCGCCCCCGTCTCCCGCGTACAGCACGTCGATCCCGGTCTCGCGCGCGAACCGCGCGCAGGCGTACGTCGGCACCGCGGAGGCGTTCCCGTACGGCTCGTCGAACGCCTCGAGCAGGAGCGGCAGGATCGCCGGCACGTCGGACGCCGCGACCAGCCGCTGGTGGTACGCGGCGCCCAGGTGGCGGGACGCGATGCGTGCGTACTCGAGCTCGTTGTAGCCCTGCTCGCCGAATCCGATCGAGAAGCAGCGGGCGGGGGCGCCCGTGATGGCGCCGACCAGCCCGGTCACCGTGGAGCTGTCGACGCCGCCGCTCAGGAACGTCCCGACGGACGCCACGCCCTCGTCGGCCCGGAGCCGCGCCGCGACCGAGCCGCGGAGCGTGTCCCGCAACCTCCCGGTGAGATCGCGGCACGAATCGGTCGAGGGATGGAGGAAGTCGAAGTCCCAGTAGGGCCGGACGGAGACCTCCCCGTGGCGGGCCGTGAGGACGTGCGCGGCCGGCACCTTCCGGACGCCCCGCCGGGCCGTGCGGGGCGCGGGGATGTAGGAGAACGCGACGACGTCCACGACCGCCCGGGGATCGATCGGATGCGCGGACGGATCGAGCCCGGCGAGGAGGGAGCGGATGCGGGAGGAGACCCGGACCCCGTCGCTATCCTCGGCGTAGAAGAGCGGGTGGGTTCGGAAGGGATCGGTGGCCGCATGGAGCGACTCCGAGCGGCCGTCCCAGACGGCGAGGGCGTACTCGCCGCGAAGCTCTGCCAGCGTGTCGAGGCCGCGGTTCCGGTACGACTCGAGCACCGCGCGCGCGGCCTCGGGGGCGGCGAGCGCGGTCCGTCCGTCCCGGTCGTAGAGGCTGCCCACGAACGCGACGCCGATCGCCGAGGCGCCATCCCCCGAGCGGGCCAGCCCGGCCGCGGCCGGGAGCCGTCCGGAGGAGCCGAGTCCCGCGCGAGGGTAACGTGCCGTGGACCGGATCGGGGCGTGGTCCGGTCCCCAGGCGAGGCCCGCGACCATGCGGTCGAGGGTTCCGGTAGGATCGCTAAGGTCCCGGTTTAAGGAAAACCCGCAAATGCCAGACAATGCTCGACTCGCCGGATCGGGATGCGTCAGACGCCCGTCGAGGCGCGCGGTCGGTCCGCGCCCCGTCGGGAAGCGGTAGGTGCGGTTTCCAGAGACCCGTAGCTCATGGTAAGATAATACGATAACTGCGATCGGCTCGCAAGGAGCCGGTCCGAGCGGACCCCCTTCCCGGAGCGCGAAGCGGACCATGTGCGGCATCGCCGGCATCGTAGACCTCGAGGGCTCCAGGACTCCCTCGCAGGAGCTCCTCGTCCGCATGAACGACCTCCAGGCCCACCGGGGACCGGACGAGGTCGGCTACCACGTCGAGCCAGGCGTCGGCCTGGCGCACCGGCGACTCGCCATCATCGACCTCGCCTCCGGCCAGCAGCCACTCACGAACGAGGACGGCTCGGTCGTGATCACGTACAACGGCGAGATCTACAACTTCGCCGACCTCCACGCCGAGCTCGAAGCGCGCGGGCACCGCTTCCGCACGCGCTGCGACACCGAGGTGATCGTGCACGCGTGGGAGGAGTGGGGCCCGGCGTGCGTCGAACGGTTCCGCGGCATGTTCGCGTTCGGGCTCTGGGACCGGCGGCAGGGCCGCTTCTTCCTCGCCCGCGACCGCCTCGGCATCAAGCCGCTCTACTACGCCGTGCTCCCGGACGGCGCGCTCGTCTTCGCCTCGGAGCTGAAGGCGATCGCGGCCCACCCCGATCTCCCCCGCGCGATCGATCCCGCGGCGATCGAGGAGTACTTCGCGTACGGCTACGTCCCCGAGCCGCGGACGATCTTCACGGGCGTGCGAAAGCTCCCCCCGGCGCACCGCGTCGTGTTCCGGAAGGGCGACCGGTCCGCCGTGGCCGAGCCGTACTGGGACGTATCCTTCACCGAGGACGGCGCGTCGGCGCCAGCGTCGGAGGAACGGTGCGGCGCGGAGCTGCTCGAGCGGATGCGGGACGCCGTGCGGGTGCGCCTCGTCTCCGAGGTGCCGCTCGGCGCGTTCCTCTCGGGCGGCGTCGATTCGAGCGGGGTCGTCGCGATGATGGCGTCGCTCCAGTCGGAACCGGTGCACACGTGCACGATCGCGTTCGGCGAGCCGCGCTTCGACGAGTCGGAGTACGCGAGCGAGGTCGCCCGCCGCTACAAGACCGATCACCTCGCGGAGCGCGTCAGCCCCGATCTCTTCGATCTCGTGGACCGGCTCGCCTCCTTCTACGACGAGCCGTACGCGGACAGCTCCGCCATGCCGACGTACCGGCTCTGCGGGCTCGCCCGGAAGCGGGTGACCGTCGCCCTCTCGGGCGACGGCGGGGACGAGAACGTCGCCGGGTACCGGCGCTATCGCTGGCACATGGTCGAGGAGCGCGTGCGCGGGGTCGTGCCGGGACCGATTCGCCGCCCGCTCTTCGGGCTCGCCGCGCGCCTCTACCCCAAGGCCGACTGGGCGCCCCGCTGGCTCCG
>JBLMXB010000087.1:0-12269 GCA_050257555.1 Hyphomicrobiales bacterium
CGAATTTCATCCCGCCCCGGTTCATCAGCACGGAGAGCGTCCCGGCCGTCTGATTCGCCACCAGGACGTCGGGGCGCCCGTCGCCGTCCACGTCTGCGATCGCGCCGCCGTGCGCGTTCGCGCCGGTCGGGATCTCCTGGGGATCGACGAACGCACCGTCTCCGACGCCGCGGAGGATCGTCACGGTGCCGGAGTCGAAGTTGACGACGAGCAGATCGAGGATGCCGTCGCCGTCCAGGTCGCCGAGATTCAGCGTGTGGGGCGCCGACGTCGAGAAGTCGGGTTTCGGCGTGAACGTGCCGTCGCCGTGACCCAGCAGGACCGTCACGGTCCCGGGACCCGGGTTCGCGACCACCACGTCCTGGTTCCCGTCGCGGTTCAGATCCCCGATCACGAGGCCGTGCGCCGCGGCGCCGGTCGGGTACGTGTGCACGCGCGTGAACGTGCCGTCGCCGTTCCCGTGGAAGACCTCGAGCGCCCCGTTCGTCAGGTCCGTCGCCACGGCGTCGGGGATCCCGTCGCCGTCGAATTCGGCGACGCCGAGGTACATCGGGGAGCCGTCCATCGCGCACTGCTCAATAGGAGCGTAGCCGCCGCCCGCCATCCCGAGCCGCGAGCCGACTTCCTTCGCCCCCATCTGCGACATCGCGAGGTCCGGGATCCCGTCGCCGTTCAGGTCGCTCACGACGACCGTGTGTGGGTTCGCGGCCGTCGCCCAATCGCGGCGTACGTCGAACGTGAGGTCGCCGAAGCCGTGGTACGTCGAGACCGAGTTCGATCCGAGATTCGACGTGACGAGATCGGGGATCCCGTCGCGATCCATGTCCGCGATCGTCACCGTGTGGGGCGTGAGTCCGGTGCCCACCGTTCGGAAGGGCGGCGCGAAGGGTGTTTGGCCCGGCAGCGTCGCGGGATCGATGACGTGGATGGCGAAGATCCGCGCCACGTGCTCGCCGCCGGCTGTCGCCGAGACCGTGACCAGGTAGGTCGTGTTGCCCGCGTTCGCGGGCGCGCTGACGTCGAATCCCGCGCGCGCCATTCCACCCGTCGGACCCAGCGGAGAGACGGAGGCGAAGCTGGGTCCGGCGTCGAGGGCGAACGTAACGGGATCGCCGTTCGCGTCGATCGCGTAGAGGATCTGCGATGCGGCGTGACCCGCGACGATCGACATGTCCTCGGGCTGCGCGAGCGCCAGCGGGTCGACGTTCACCCCGACGTGGATGGACGTCGTCGCCGAGACCGTCAGGCCGGCCCGGTCGTCGGCGGTGACCGTGACCGCGTAGTCGCCGGCCGCGTCGTAGAGCGGGCGCCAGTGGAACGTCGCGGTCCCGTCCATGTTGTCGGTGAACGTGGCGTCGCCGGGCAGGCCGGCGGCGGTGAGGCCCGGGATTTCGTAGTCGGGATCGGTCGCGTGCGCGATGAAGTCGGCACGCCCCCCTTCATCGACCTGCACCGAGGCAGGCGCGTTGAGCACCGGCGGCCGGTCGGTGTTCCGCACCATCAGCGTGTAGTCCTTCTCGTCGCTCAGCGAGTAGTCCCGCACCCCGGCCGTGATCGTGTACATCCCCGCGTCGAAGTATCCGGGCGTCGAGGTGAGGAGCCCGTGCGCCGTCCCGAGCTCGGATCCGGTCGTCGCCACCGTGACGAAGGAGGGTCCCGACGCGACGTAGAACGTCATCGCGTCGCCGTCGGGATCGTCGGCCTCGATGCCCATCTGGTTCACGAACCCCTCGGCCGCGTTCATGTCGGTCGGCGGGATCAGCACCGGCGGCCGGTTCACGTTCGGGACGACGACCCCGAACGTCGCGGACGTGGACGCGAAGGCGTCGGAGGCGCGAACCGTGACCGAGGCGCTCCCCGAGTCGGCGAACCCGGGGGCGAAGCGCACGGAGGCACTACCCGATCCCGACGTCATCGACGCGTACGCAGGCCCGGAGACGAGCGCGTACGTCAGCGGGTCGCCGTCGGCGTCGGTTGCGACGACTGGGACGTCGAGCGTCGTGCCCTCCGGCACCGTCGCGTCGGAGATCGGCTCGAAGACGGGCGGTTGGTTGGCCGCGCCGCCGTACGGCGCGCCGTCGGCGTCCGTGAAGTCGACGCCGAGCTTGATCGCGTTGTCGAGGTCGGAGCCCGAACAGGACGAGTAGAACAGCGTCTGGAGGCCGGGCGAGAGGGTGCTCTCGGCCGCGAAGCCGACGGCCGGCGTTCCCGTCCCCACCGATACCGTCACGCTGCAGAGTCGGTAGTCGCCCGCCGGAAGCGCGGAGCCGCCGCCGAAGCCGATCGTGATCTCGGAACCGTCGCTCGTGGTGCCGAAGTCGCTCGGGAATTCGCTCCGCTGGTTAACGGGCGTGCCCCACGTGACCGACCCGTTCGTCGCGGTCAGGACGACCTGGTAGCCCGAGATCGTGAGGTCGCCGTCGGTGGACGCGCACGCCGCCGCGGACCCGTCGCCGTTCCGGTCGGTCCGGATCCAGACGTCGAGCGTCGTCGGTCCGGAGGGGTCGATCACGTCGGCGGCACTCGAGGCGCCATCCCCGTTCGTGTCGACGTAGAGGTATTGCGCCGATGCGGCGCGGGGGCGGAACAACGAAGAGACCGAAAGGGCGGTGACGAGACAAATGAGTAGCGCCGCCCCTCGGCGCGCGTGCTGGGTCACGGCACACCTCCGGCGTTAGGTCACATTGCGGTAACTATAGAATTTACCACAGACTACGGGGAGTTTCAACCGCTCAGAGCGCGGGGGCGGCGGCGGGAGCCTCGACCAGCACGGGCTTGAGCCCGAAGACCTCCTCGAAGAGACCGCACTTCGCGTCGAGCGCCAGGCGCTCGAGGCCCAAGTCCTCGGCACCCGGCGCCTCGATCCGGAGCTCGTCGCCGACGATCGTGATCGTCGGGTTCTGCACGCGCTGGCTGTGGCTCTTGTCGAGGGCGTCGGCGACGCGGAGGATCGCGGAGAGCCGGTTCACGGTGAGGCGCGCCGGCCGCGGCAGCGAGGCGTACGCGGGGTGGTCCGATTGCGGCCCGCCGCGACGGTGGTAGCGCGCGACGTTCGCGACGATCTCGAGGTCCTGGCCGGAGAGCCCGAACACCTCCGAGTTCACGAGCAGGTAGTACGTGTGGCGGTGGTGCCCGCGGGCCGCGATGAATCCGCCGATGTCGTGCACGATCGACGCGACCTCGAGGAGGAGCAGCTCCCGCTCCCCCATCTGGTGCTGCGCGCGGGTCGCCTGGAAGATCGCGCGCGCGAGGGCGGCCGTCTGGAGGCCGTGCTGCTCGTCCGCCTGGTACTTGCGCGCCAGGTTCACGGCGGCGGCGATCGTCTGGTCCGGGAAGAGAACCGTCGAGCCGCTCTCGATGGAGCGGATCATGTGGAGGATGAGCCCGTCGCGCATGCTCGCCCGCGGCACGAGGAGCCGGTCGACCTGGTTCACGCGGATCAGCTCGGCGTAGACGAGGAACGCAGGCGCGAGCGACTCGGCCTCGTTCGGCGGCACGGAGTACGTCGTCGCGATCTCGTCGGGAGTCAGCGGGAAGATCTGGTCGGCGAGCTTCTTGAGATCCTTCGCCTCGACCGCGCTCACGTCGGCGGGCCCGTGGCCGGATCCGTTCCCGCCCGACTGGCCCGCGATCACGCGCGCCGCGAACCGCGCCTCGGAGCCGACCGCCACGAGATTCGCGACCTTCTGGAACGGGAGCGCGCGGCGGACGACGCTCATCATCTCTCGCGCGTTGTGCTGGATCAGGCGCGTCCGCGACCGCCGGTCGGACTCGCCGGCCCGGAGCGTCTCGCGGAGCCGCACCGTGCCGACGTCGTGCGTGATCGACGCCGCGACCTGTCCGTTCCGGACCAGCGCCCACTCCGTCGCGCCGCCCCCCAGCTCGAACATGAGCGAGTCGCCCTCGCGGTATTCCGGATGCGCCTCGAGCACGCGCTGCACCGCGGCGAACGTGAGCAGCGTCTCCTGCGATCCCTCGATCACCTCGAGCTCGATCCCGGTGGCGAGGAAGACGCGGTCGACGAACGTGTCCCGGTTCAGCGCCGCGCGCACGGCGCTCGTGGCCACGGCCCGCGTGTGCGCGACGCCGTACGTGTCCATGAGCGCGCGGAACTGCCGGAGCACGTTCACGGCCTTCTGGATCGACGCGGCGGAGAGCGTGCCGGTCTGGAAGACCTCGCGCCCGAGCGCCAGCGGCCGCTCCAGCTCCTCGAGCGTGCGGACCACCTCGCCGGGCCGCAGCTCGGCGAGGAGCATGCGGATGCCGCTCGCCCCCACGTCGATGACCGAGAGGATCGGGAACTCAGCCAACGTCCACCACCGGTCTCAAGCCGAACTCCTCGCGGAAGAGGTCCCCTTTGTTGCCGACCGACCACTCGTCGAGCGTCACGTCGCCGCGCGCGCGCACGCGGAGCCGGAGCTCCGAGCCACGCGCCTTCGCCTTCACCGAGGCCACGAGCTGCCGGTGGTCGTGATCGAGCGCGTCGGCGACGCGCAGGATCGCCGAGAGCATCCGGACCCGCCCCTGGTCCCGGTCGTCGAGATCGCGATAGCCCTCGTGGCTCAGGTCGGGCGGCGCCTTCCGATGATACCGGGCCACGTTCGCCACGACGAGCAGCTCTTCGTCCGTCAGGCCGAGGAGCGGCGTCTGGGCGATGATGTAGAAGGAATGGCGGTGGTGTCCGGACGCCCCGATGAAGTTCCCCACCTCGTGGAGCAGCGACGCCAGCTCGAGGAGGAGCCGGTCCCGCTTCCCGAGGCCGTGCATCGGCCGGAGCTGGTCGAAGAGCGAGACGGCGAGCGCGCTCACCCGCTGCGCGTGCCGTGGCTCCGGATCGTACTTCCGGAGCACGGCGAGCGCCGCGTTCCGCGTCTGGCTCACCTCGAGCTGCTTCATCCCCTCGGCGCCCGCGGCGCGCGCCACGTCCACGAGAACGCCGTCCACGAGCCCGACGAACGGGACCCAGACGTCCTTCGCGCGGAGCCGGGTCCCGACGTAGTCGAAGATCGCGCCCGCGGGCACGATCACGTCGGCGCGATCGGGCCGGAGCGCGTACCGGGCCGCCCGCTCCGCCGGCGTCATCCGGGAGAGCGCGTGGAGCACGCGGCGGAGCCGCGGGAGCGTGACCTGCGCCGGCGCCCGCTCCGCACCTCGCGCCGCGCGGCCCGCGTCGCGACCGCCGCGGGACCCGCGGGCGCCCCGCCCGCTCCCGTTCCCGTTCGCGAGGAGCGCGAGCGCCTCGATGTTCCCGCCCGTGCCGACGAAGCGCGCGAGCTTCCGCCGCTTGAAGTAGTCGAGGATCGGGAAACGGGACGAGTGGAGCGTGGCGTGGATCAGCCGGAGCAGCTTCTCGGGGGGCGCGTCCACCGCGCGCTCGAGGAGCCGCACCGCGCCGACGTCGTGCGACTCGACGACGAGGATCTCGCCGTGGCCGACCAGCGCGATCTCGCTCGAGCCGCCGCCCACGTCGAGGATCATCGAGAGGCCGCGCTCGAGCGACAGGCGGCTCCGGACGCCGAGCGCGACCAGACGCGCCTCCTCGGTCCCCTCGATCAGCTCGAGGTCGAGGCCGGTCTCGGCGTGGACCCGCTCCAGGAAGGAGAAGCGGTTCTTCGCCTCCCGCGTCGCGCTCGTGGCGACGGCGCGGTGCACGACGACGCCGTGCTGCTCCATCTTCCGCCGGAAGGCGCGGAAGGCGTCGAGCGCCGCGTCCATGGTCGTGGCATCGATCCGGTGCGCGTGGAACACCGACTCGCCGAGGCGGACCGGCATCCGGACCCGGTCGAGGATCTTGTACTGGGTCGGAGTCTTGAATTCGGCGATGGCGAGGCGGATGGCGTTGCTGCCGACGTCCATGCCGGCGCAGCGGATGGGATAGGCGCTCCGGGGCGGTGCGGGCATCGGGCCCATGGTGGCCCGGCGGAGGCCCGGCGTCAAGCCGGGCCTCCCTCCGAACCGGGGCCGGTGCAAGCGCTTGGGTGGAATCGGCGGCCCCTGCCCTCTCGACGACGGCAGACGAGCGGAAGTGCCCTTCCTGTGCTAGGCTCCTGCGGATGGTAGCGAAGGCAGCCGGCCGGGTCCCGCTCGGGGCCGAGCCGGCACGGTCACATCAGGGAGGCGCCCCGACGAGGGCCCGTCTCCGGAGGTCGCCCAACCCCGTGTACGCGGCGAGCCTGCCTCGGTGACTCCCCCCCAAGAAAATCCGGGACAAAACCCGGTCCCCTCCGTATACCCCTCGGATTCCGGGAGTCCGGACGCGCGCGCGTCCGACCGCCCCGCCACGGCCTCGACATTCGATGCGCTGGATCTCGAGGGGGTGCGGCGGCGCGATCCGAGGGCGCTCGGCGCGTTCTTCGACGCCTATTTCGACCGGGTGTTCGGACTGGTGTTCCGGCTCCTGGGCGACCGGACGCTGGCGGAGGACGCCGCGCAGGAGGTCTTCCTGAAGGTGCACCGGAGCGCGCACATGCTCGATCCGGGGCGCGACCCCGGGCCGTGGGTCACCACGATCGCGACCAACGTCTGCCGGGATCTGTGGCGCTCGGGCGCGTACCGGATGTCGCACAAGTCGCTGCCGATCGACGACACGCCCGGGCTTCGTGAGACGCTGGCGTCGCCCGCGCGGAATCCGGAGGCGGAGGCGCTCGCGAGCGAGCGGGCGCGCCTGGTGCAGGCGGCGGTCCAGGCGCTCCGCGAGCCGCTCCGGGAGGTGCTGGTGCTCCGCGAATACCAGGCGCTCGGGTACGATCAGATCGCCTCGATCACCGGGCTGAACGAGGCGGCCGTGCGAAAGCGGTACTCGCGCGCGCTGGCGGAGATGGGCAAGTTCCTGAGGAAAGCGGGACTGTGAACGAGCGAAACGAGCCGAAGCCGCGAAACGAGCAGGAAGCGCGGGTCGCGCGTCTCCTCCACGAGGCGCCGGAGCCGGGAGCCGACCCCGAATATCGGGCGCGGCTTCGAGAGGACTTCGTCACCGGCGCGATCGAGGTGCGCGGAACGCGCGAGGCGCGCGAGCGCGCCCGGAGGCCGGTCGTCCGATTCCCGGGCGGCTCCCCGAAAGTGCGCACCGGATTCTGGATCGCCGCCGCGGTGGCGACGGCGGCGGCGCTCGCGATCGTCGTCGGGACGCTCAATCAAGGTCCGCGATGGTGGATCGCCGGGGTTCGGGGCGAGGGCCAGGCGATGATCGACGGCCGGCCGATCGCCCTCTCGGACCGTGAAGCGCTCGATCGCGCGATCAAGCCCGGCGTCGAGATCGAGCTTCCCGCCGGCGCCGGGATCGACCTCTGCAGCAACGGCGTCCTCGGCATGCAGCTCACCGAACGGGCCCGCATCACGATCCCGCCACCGCCCCACCGCTGGTTCGGCCGCAGCACCGAAATGCACATCCGAGGCGGCGAGGTCCGCTTCGCTACCGGCGTCGACTTCCACGGCGCCCACCTCAAGATCCACACCCGCGAGGCCGCGGTGGAGGTCGTCGGCACGACGTTCGCCGTGATCACGCAGTCGAACGGCACGTGCGTCTGCGTGCTGGACGGCGTCGCGAAGGTCGGCCGGCTCGTGGACGAGAAGGGGCAGGACATGGTCCCGGTGCCGGGCGGACGCCTCCGGTTCGTGTACGCCGACGAGAAGAAGCCGATGGCCCTCGACGACATGCGCCCCTGGGAGCGCGGGCTCCTCTCCAACTTCCGCGACTCGATGCGCCCCTGGCTGGTCGAGGGATACAAGGAAGGCCAGCAGGACGTCGATTAGCTCCGCCGGCCCCGTGCGAACGGACCCCACGCGGCTGTAACATCCGATATGACGGCCTGTTGACGGGTTCGTTGCGGGGATGAGACAATTTCCCCATGGAACTCTACGTAGTGCGGCACGCGATCGCCGTGGACCACGGTGACCCGGCCTACCCCAACGACGACGACCGGCCGCTGACGCCCGAGGGGATCCACAAGTTCCGCCTCGCGGCCCGCGGGCTCAAAGAGATCGGCGCGAAGCCGAAGCGGATCGTCTCGAGCCCCCTCGTCCGCGCGCGCCAGACCGCCGAGATCCTGCGCGACATGGTCGCCCCCAACGTCGAGATCACGATCTCCAAGGCGCTCCATCCCGCCACGTCCTACGCGGACGTCGTGAAGGAGGTCCGCAAGTACAAGGAGGACGTGATCGCGGTGGTCGGGCACGAGCCGCACCTGAGCGGGCTCACGTCGTACCTGTTGATGGGGGGCGGGCAAGCCGCCGCCATCGAGTTCAAGAAGGGCGCGGTGGCGCGCATCCTCTTCGAGGACGGCCCCGCCGCCGGATCCGGAATGCTGGAGTGGCTGATCCAGCCCGGCGCCCTTCGCATGCTCGCCAAAGACTGACCCGACCCGCCGGTCCGGCGCCACGGACGGCGCGACCCGGCTGAAGGAAGAGCGGCCGTGCCCGCGATCGAACGCGAAATCAAGTTCCGGCTCCCCGAGGGGTATGACGCGGCGCGCGTGCGCGATGCCGTGAGCGCCGCCGGGTACCACCTCGAGCCGGCCCCCCCGATCGCCCATGAAGACCGCTACCTCGACACCGACGACTGGACCCTCTATCGCGCCGGCTTGGCACTCCGCATCCGGAGCCAGGGCGCGCGGCAGCGGCTCGAGGCGAAGTCGATCCGGTCCACGAGCGCCGAGGCGCTCGTCCGCACGGAGTGGACCCAGGAGGCGCCGCTCGGCGAATTGCCCTGGGAGACGCTCGAGCCCGGGCCGGTCGCGACGCTGCTCGCGCCGCTCGCGGCGATGGGCGTGCCGTCGCGACTCCGCGTCCGCGCCCGCATTCGGAACGACCGCGAGTGCTTCCGCTGGATGGACGGGGAGCACGAGCTCGGCTCCCTCACGGTGGACCACGTGAGCGCGCTCAACGGCACCGACGCGCCCGCCGTGACGTTCGAGGAGATCGAGGTCGAGGAGCGTCCCGACGCCGGCGATGAGGAGGGGGCCGGGGCCCACGGCGCCGAGGCGCTCACCGCCGTGCGCCGCGCCGTCGAGGAGGGACTCGGCCTCCACGCGAACGTCGCGTCGAAGCTCGCGACCGCGCTCGCGGCGGCGGGAACCGCGACCCCGGAGCGGGACGAGCGGCACTTCGAGATCCACCCCGCCGACCGCCTGATCGACGTCGCGCACAAGACGTTCGCGCGCCACTTCGGCCGCATGCTCTGGAACGAGCCGGGCACGCGCCTCGGCGTGGACGCCGAATACCTGCACGACATGCGGGTCGCGACGCGGCGGCTCCGGAGCGCGCTCGAGGTCTTCGCCGACGCGATCCCCGCGGAGCGGCGCGACGCGTTCGCGACCGAATTGCGCTGGGTGGGCCGCGCGCTCGGCCGCATCCGGGATCGCGACGTCGCGCTCGAGCACGTGGCGGCGCTCGCGGAGGAGGCGCCGGAGCTGGAGCGGCCCGCGTGGGCCGTCTTCGCGCGCTCCATCGAGATCGAGCGGGCGCGGCGGCGCGTGCGCCTGATCGAGCGGCTCGACTCCGAGCGCTACCCCGCGTTCGTCGCGGCGGCGCGCGCGTGGGTCGATGCGGGGCCCGCGTCGCCGGACAGCGTGCCGGCGGGCGGTGCGGCGGCCTACGCGACGGCCGCGCGGCTCGCGGCCGATCGCACGCGCGAGATGGCGGCCGCGTACGAGGCGGCGGAGCGCTCGATGGCGAACGAGGATCTCCACGCGCTCCGCATCGCGGCCAAGAAGGCGCGGTACGCGTACGAGTTCTTCGGCGACCTCGCCGGGCCCGGCGCGATCAAGCGCGCGAAGCGGATCACGTCGCTCCAGGACTTCCTCGGCCTCCACCAGGACATGATCACGCTCCTGGAATGGATGCGCGCCTACGCGAAGACGGTCCCCCACGCCGACAAGGAGCTGACGATGGCGACGGGGAGCGCGCTCGGGCACCTCGAGCGCGCCGCGCGCGTGAAGCGCGGAGACCTGCACAAGGCGTGGGACCGGGTGGGTCTGGACGGCGAGGTCAGCGGGTAGCGACGTCCGGTCCGAGACGTCGCCTTACCGCGGCGGCGTCAGGCCGCCGACGTCTTCGTGCTCGCGATGGCGTTCTGGTCGGCGAGGCGGCCGATCACGGCCTCGACCAGGGAGCGCGCCGCCCGCAGCGACTCGGGGTTCGACACCATCCCCTGCAGCTCGACGGTGATCCCGTATCCCCCGTTCAGATCCGCCGACGCGAGCGAGCACGACCAGCCCTTCTCGACCCGCTGGAGCTCGTGCATCCAGTAGCTCACACCCGAGGAGAAGAGGACGTCGCGCGCCCGCTCGGGATCGTCGGTCTTGAGCAGGAACGACTCGTCGAAGAGCGGGTCGCCGGTCTTGACCGGCTCGGAGGCCATGAAGCGGAGCTTCCGGATCGCGTCGCGCGCGCTCTCGACGCTCGCGCCCGCCCCCTCGGCCTTCTTCTCCGCTTCCTTCTCCGCGTTCGTGAGGATCACGTTCCAGAGCTTCGGCGACGTCGCGAAGCGCGCGAGCGCGCTCTGCGTCATCACGTGGAACTGGAACGGACGAGATAGCCGGAGCGGCGCCCGGAGCCGCGTGCCCGTCGAATTCTTCCCCTGGCGGTGCCACAGGAGGGAAACGGGAACGTCGCGGATCGTCCACCGGACCGTCGGCCCGCCGATCCACTCGTTGTTCCGGATCGTCATCTTCTCGCGCGAATAGGCCCCGCCCGTCTCGTCCGCCAGCCCGCGCCACGCGCTCTCGAGCTTCGCGCGCCGCTTTCCCTGCTGCGCGATCGCGACGACCGCGAGCGCCACGAAGACCGCGGGCATGCCGAAACGGAAGAGCGTGGAGAACTGATCGGGCGTGGACTGAATCATGGCCTGACTCCTCGTACGGTCGGAGAGGAAACGCGGCGATCCAGGGAGGAATCATCGGCAAGTGGCGGGGCGGTGTTGAGGGGCGGATAACTGTTTCTGTGGTAGGGGGTTAGCGGCGGACTTCCGGCGGCCGACGGAAGGGGCGCCCGCGGCGACGATCTCGCGGGCGCTCCCCTACGGCTAGAACTTCACGCCGATCCGGACCCCGGGGGCTCCGGCCACGGAGCCCAGGCTCGCGGAGACCTTGGGCTCGGTGAGGCGCTGCGCGCGCAGCTCATCGTTCTTGATCTTCGCCGACTTCCCCGCCGTGGCCACGTCGTAGACCGCCGAGACCACGCCGACGCCGAGGGCGACGAGCCCGACGGTCTCGGCCCCGCTCGTGTCGGACCCGTTGTCCCAACTCGCGGCGACCGCGCCCGTCGCGGCCGCGAGCGCCGCCGCGCGCACGCCGATGCCGACGAACGCGCGCCCGGATCGCCCGGCGTAGAAGTGACCCACCGCCGGGCCGAAGAGATAGGCCCCGGTGAACAGGAGCGGGCCCCCTGCGCCTTGGTCCGGGCCGTTGGAGCGACCCTCGCCATTGGTGATCACGATCCCGGCGACCGCCGGCACGACGGTGAAGACCGTCGAGAGAAGGGTCGCGGTCGTCGGCGAATGAAGACCCGGAATCGAATCGTTGGAATCGTCGGCCCGCGCCGCCGGCGCCGCGACGAGGAGCGCGGCGAGCGCCGCGGCGGTGATCGTACCCAGGAGTCGCTTCATCTCGGTTCCCCCTTTCGTGGCGCGGGACGATCGAGTCCCGCGCTTCCGACGAGGGAAATCGCATGGGGCGTGCCGGGATCTGCGTCCGGGCTGAAAGGTCCCGTAACGTGCTTCGGGAGGTGTGTTTCCGGGGGAGCGGGAAGCGAGGAGGCCTCGCGGGCGGCGCGCGGCGGCGTATCGCCCGGGGAACGGATCGTATCGCGGCGGGAGGACGGCGGGGCGTTCGGAGGCTCGTGGCGGCCCGGACCGCGAGGCTCCGCGAAGATCAGGCTATGTGGGCGTCCCGCTGCGTGGCACCACCCGTGAGAATCTCGCGCGCGTTCGCGTCGAGCGCCAGCTCCATGTCGACGCGATCGAGGCCCGGCCCGTAGCCGTCGTGGACGACCTTCGCGGGGCCGAAGCCGAAGAGCAGGTAGAAGCCCGCGGTCTTCTGCGACGTGTCCAGGCTCACGCGCTCGACGCCCTCGAGCGCGGCGATCCAGCGAAGCCGCGTCAGCGCGAGGAGGCGGCCCAAGCCGCGCCCGTGGCAGTCGGGCGCGATCATCCCCCAGACGAGGCGGGCGTTCTTTCCCTCCCGACCCGTCACGTAGCCGCCGCACCCGACCAGGCGGCCGCCGTCCTGGACCACCGCGTAACGGCCGTGGGGATTCGCCAGGAACTCCTCGAA
>JBLMXB010000088.1:0-2696 GCA_050257555.1 Hyphomicrobiales bacterium
GGGCCCTACTTCTCCCCGTCGCCCTCGGTGGTCTCGATCTCGGAGGCGAGCTCCTCGAGCTCGTCCGCGAAGGAGGGGCCGAAGCCCTCGAGCTCAGTGACCTCGTCGCCGTCCTCGGTCAGGCCGAGCTCGGCGGCCAGCTCCTCCTCGTCCAGGAGGTCCTCCTCGGGCCGCTGGGCGGGCTCCACCGGCTCGATCTCGAGCGACCGGTAGTGCTTGAGGCCGGTCGCGGCCGGGATCAGCTTGCCGATGATGACGTTCTCCTTCAGGCCGACCAGGCGGTCGCGCTTGCCCTCGAGGGCGGCGTCGGTGAGCACCTTGGTCGTCTCCTGGAAGGAGGCCGCCGACAGGAAGGACTCCGTGGCGAGCGACGCCTTGGTGATCCCGAGGATCGTCTCCTCGGCCTTGGCCGGCGTGCCGCCGTCGTCCTTCACCGACTTGTTGAGCCGCTTGAGGCGGTGACGATCCTCGAGCGCGCCCGGCAGGAGCGTGGTCGAGCCCTTGGAGTCGATCCGCACCTTCTTCATCATCTGGCGCGCGATCAGCTCGATGTGCTTGTCGTTGATGTCGACGCCCTGGGCCTTGTAGACCTTCTGCACCTCGCTGACGAGGTAGAGCTCGGTCTCGGTGCGGCCGCGGATCTCGAGCAGCTCGGCCGGGTACAGAGAGCCCTCGTTGAGCTGCGTGCCGACCTCGATGCGATCGCCGTGCTTGACGTTGAGACGCGAGCGCGGCGGGAACGTGTAGCTCTCGTCCTCGCCCTTGGCGTCGGTGACGATCACCTTGATCGCCTTGTCCGTCTCCTCGACCGCGACCTTGCCGGCGGCCTTGGCCATCTGCGCGAGGCCCTTGGGCTTGCGCGCCTCGAACAGCTCCACGACTCGCGGCAGGCCCTGCGTGATGTCCTGGCCGGCGATGCCGCCGGTGTGGAACGTCCGCATGGTGAGCTGGGTGCCCGGCTCGCCGATCGACTGGGCGGCGATGATCCCCACCGCGTCGCCGAGCTCGACGATCGCTCCGGTCGCCATCGCGCGGCCGTAGCAGGTCTGGCACACGCCCGACTCGAGCTCGCACTTGAGCACCGAGCGGACCGGCACCGTGACCTCCTCGTCGCCGTAGGACTCGGCGATCGCGTCGAGCTCCGCCTGGTCGATCTCCTGACCGCGCTTCAAGAGCTCGCGACCGCGCTTGGTCGCGAACTTCTTCGCCGCGATGCGACCGATGAGGTTCGTGTTGAGGTTGCCGTCGTCGAGGCGCAGCGGAGCCTCGACGAACTCCTTGGTCTTGCAGTCGTCGGCGCGCACGATCACGTCCTGGGCCACGTCGACGAGGCGCCGCGTCAGATAGCCGGAGTCGGCCGTCCGCAGCGCGGTGTCGGCGAGGCCCTTCCGGGCGCCGTGAGTGGAGATGAAGTACTCCAGCACCGACAGGCCCTCCATGAAGTTGGCCTTGATCGGACGCTCGATGATCTCGCCCTTCGGATTGGCCATCAGGCCGCGCATCCCCGCCAGCTGGCGGATCTGCTTGAACGAGCCACGGGCCCCGGAGTTGGCCATCATGAAGATCGGGTTCAGCTCGTGGAGGTTGTCCTCCATGGCCTTCGCGACCTCCTCGGTGGCCTTGTCCCACTTGTCCGTCACCGCCTCCTTGCGCTCCTCGGCGGTGATGTAGCCCTCCTCGTAGTTGGCCTGGATCTCCTGGGCCTGCTTCTCGTAGCCGTCCAGGATCTCCTCCTTGTTCGGCGGCGAGACGATGTCGTTCTTCGAGATCGTGATCCCGGCCTGCGACGCGTAGTGGAACCCGAGGTCCTTGAACGCGTCGAGCACCTGCGCGACCGCCGGGGCCCCGTAGGCCTCGACCAGGTCGGAGACCATCTCGTTGACGCTGTTCTTCTTCAGGTTGTGGTTGACGAACTCGTACTTGTCGGCGTCGTACTCGTCGCCCAGAGCCTCCTCGAGCGCGCGCTCGACCTTGTCGTTGAAGATGATCCGCCCGACCGTGGTCAGGAAGTGCTCGCGCCCGGCACGCCGGTACTCCGCCCAGTCGTGGAGGTCGACGATGCGGTTCTCGTACGCGAGCTCGGCCTCCTGCGCCGTCCGGAACGGATGCGGCGTCTTCTTGAGCTTCGACCGGTCCACTGCGTCCACGTCCTGGTCCGCGTAGGTCAGGAAGTAGAGGCCCAGCACCATGTCCTGCGTGGGCGTCGCCAGCGGCGAGCCGTGCGCGGGCGACAGGATGTTGTTCGAGGACAGCATCAGGATCCGGGCCTCGGCCTGCGCCTCCGCCGAAAGCGGGACGTGCACGGCCATCTGGTCGCCGTCGAAGTCCGCGTTGAACGCGTGGCAGACGAGCGGGTGGATCTGGATCGCCTTGCCCTCGACCAGCACCGGCTCGAACGCCTGGATGCCCAGGCGGTGGAGCGTCGGGGCGCGGTTGAGGAGCACCGGATGCTCCTTGATGACCTCCTCGAGCACGTCCCAGACCTCCGGGATCATGGAGTCGACCATCTTCTTGGCCGCCTTGATGTTCTGGACGGCCTTGCGCTCGACGAGCCGGGCCATGATGAACGGCTTGAAGAGCTCCAGCGCCATGAGCTTGGGCAGCCCGCACTGGTGCAGCTTCAGGCTCGGGCCCGAGACGATCACGGAGCGCCCGGAGTAGTCCACGCGCTTGCCGAGCAGGTTCTGGCGGAACCG
>JBLMXB010000089.1:0-39318 GCA_050257555.1 Hyphomicrobiales bacterium
TTGGTTAGAGTGCCTGCTTGACATGCAGGAGGTCAGTGGTTCAAGTCCACTATCGCCCACCATTTCCACCCATCCGAAGACGGATCCCCGAGCCATGCTGAACCTCGAATTGAACGACCGCCGCCTCGAAGCCGAGGAGGGGACCACCCTCGACGCCCTCTTCATGTCGCAGTATAAGGAGGGCTTCAAGCAGGGGATCGCGGCCAAGCTGAACGGCCGCATCGTCGATTTCCACACCCCGATCCGCGAATCGGGGCGGCTCGAGCTGATCCCGCTCGACACCCCCGAGGGCCTCGCGGTGCTCCGCCACTCGACCGCGCATCTCATGGCGTCGGCCGTCGTGAAGCTCTTCCCGGAGGCGAAGCTCGCCATCGGGCCGGCCATCGACGAGGGGTACTACTACGACTTCCAGGTCGACCGGCCGTTCACCCCCGAGGACCTGCAGCAGATCGAGTCGTTGATGCACGAGATCGCGAACGAGGACCACCGATTCGTGCGCGGCGAGATGAAGCGGGACGAGGCGCTCCGGTACTTCGACGAGCACGGCGAGCGCTTCAAGGTCGAGCTGATCCGGGACCTTCCCGATCCGTCCGTCAGCACGTACACGCACTCGTTCTTCATGGATCTCTGCCGCGGCCCGCACGTGCCGCGCACGAAGCTGCTCCGGCACTTCCGGCTGCTCTCCGTGGCGGGCGCCTACTGGCGCGGCGACTCGAACCGGCCGATGCTCCAGCGGATCTACGGCACCGCGTTCCCGAGCAAGGACGCCCTCGAGGAGCACCTGAAGCGGCTCGAGGAGGCGAAGCTCCGCGATCACCGGAAGGTGGGGCAGGCGCTCGACCTCTTCAGCGTCCAGGAGGACGCGGGCGGCGGGCTCATCTTCTGGCATCCGAACGGCGCGGCCATGCGCCGGGAGATCGAGGACTTCTGGAAGTCCGAGCACGTGCGCCGCGGCTACCAGCTCGTGGTCTCGCCGCACATCGCGCAGGTGGATCTCTGGCAGCGCTCCGGGCACACCAATTTCTACCGCGAGAACATGTACTTCCTCGACGTGGACGAGAAGGAGTACGTGCTCAAGCCGATGAACTGCCCGTTCCACGTCATGATCTACAAGCGGAAGAAGCACAGCTACCGCGAGCTCCCGATCCGGCTCGCCGAGCTGGGCACCGTCTACCGCTTCGAGAAGTCGGGCGTGCTGCACGGCCTGGCCCGCGTCCGCGGCTTCACCCAGGACGACGCGCACATCTTCTGCACCCCGGAGCAGGTCGAGTCGGAGATCCAGGGCGTCCTCGATCTCGCGCAGTTCATGCTGAAGACTTTCGGGTTCGAGAAGTACGACGTCGATCTCTCCGTCCGCGATCCCAAGCGGAAGGAGGACTACCTCGGCACCGACGCGGAGTGGGAGCTGGCGGAGCACGCGCTCGAGAACGTGCTGAAACGGGCCGGCATCCCGTACCACCGCGCCGAGGGCGAAGCGGTCTTCTACGGCCCGAAGATCGACGTGAAGCTGACCGACGCGATCGGCCGCTTCTGGCAGTGCTCGACCATCCAGTTCGACTTCAACCTGCCGCGTCGGTTCGAGGTCGGATACGTCGGGCCCGACGGGCAGGAGCATCAGGTCTACATGGTGCACCGGGCGCTCCTGGGATCGCTGGAGCGGTTCTTCGCGACGCTGATCGAGCACTACGGCGGCGACTTCCCGGTCTGGCTCGCCCCGGTCCAGGTGCAGCTGATCACCATCGCCGACGCCCAGATCCCGTACGCGGAGGAGATCCGCGCACTCCTTCGGGAGCGGGGGGTCCGGGTCGAGGCCGACCTCCGCGAGGAGAAGATGGGGGCCAAGATCCGGGACGCGGAGCTCCAGAAGATCCCGTACATGCTGGTGCTCGGCCGGAAGGAGGTCGAGGACCGGGCGGTCTCCGTCCGGAGCCGGAAGAAGGGGAACGAGGGGAGCGTCCCGCTCGACGCCTTCGTCGAAAAACTCCTTGCGGAGATCCGGAGCAGAGCCTAAACTCCGCAATCTCAGTCGTTAAGCAGGAGCCGCTGGCTTCTCACCCCGAGGCGCAACGCTACCGGGGTTCTGCGCGCCGCGCCGGTGCCGTATCGCGCGACGCATCCACGGTCGAGGCCCCCGCGGGGCGCCCGCACCGTGCGACCGCCAGCCGAGCCCGCGTTTCCTGCCGCTGGATCCGTCATCCCGTCCTGAGAAGGAGGAACGCCTAATCGCCACATCGAAGGAGATTCGCGTCAACGATCGCATCCGCATCCCCTCGGTCCGCGTGATCGGGCCCGACGGGGAGCAGATCGGCATCCTGGGCATCCGCGAGGCGCTCGCGTACGCGCAGGAACGAAACCTCGACCTGGTCGAGGTCTCGCCCACGGCGAAGCCGCCGGTCTGCCGCGTGATGGACTTCGGGAAGTACAAGTACGAGCAGAACAAGAAGGCTCAGAAGGCGAAGAAGAAGCAGCACGTCACGCACCTCAAGGAAGTGAAGCTTCGCCCGAAGATCGAGGACCACGACTACCGCTTCAAGATCGAGCACGGGCGGCGGTTCCTCGAGGAGCACGACAAGGTCAAGTTCACGGTCACGTTCCGCGGCCGCGAGCTCGCGCACACCGACGCGGGGCGAAAGCTCCTCGATCGGGTGATCCGCGACCTCGAGGGCATCGGACAGGTCGAGATCCCGGCCCGCATGGAAGGCAGGAGCATGGTGCTCCTGATGGTCCCGCGGCCGCAGCTGGTCAAGCCGCTGGAGAAGGCCCCCGCCGCTCCGAGCGCCGCCCCGGCCCCGGCGAAGACGCCGGCGGCCCCGAAGGCGAAACCCTAGGAGCCACCATGCCGAAGATGAAGACCAACCGGGCGGCCGCGAAACGCTTCAAGCGGACGGCTTCCGGAAAATTCAAGCGCGGACACGCCTTCGCCCGGCACCACCTCGGGGTCAAGGCGCGCAAGCGCAAGCGGCATCTCCAATCGTCGGCCCTCGCGGAGGACACCGAGAAGCGGATGCTCAAGAAGCTCCTACCCTACGGAGGCTGATCCCTTCCCGGATCTCGCCCCGACGAGGATTCGACCATGCCACGCACCAAGACCGTCGTACCCGGACGCAAACGCCGCCGCAAGGTGATGACCGCGGCGAAGGGGAATCGCGGGGGTCGCCGCAAGCTCTACCAGACGGCCCGCGAGACCCTGATGCGGAGCCTCCAGTTCGCGTATCGCGACCGCCGCGCGAAGAAGCGCGACTTCCGCCGTCTCTGGATCGTCCGCATCAACGCCGCCGCCCGTCTGAACGGCCTCTCCTACAACGCGTTCATCCGCGGCCTCAAGGCGGCGCAGGTGGAGATCGATCGCAAGGTGCTCGCGGATCTCGCCGTGCGGGACGCCGCCGCCTTCGCGCGCCTGGCCGAGGTGGCCAAGCAAGCCCAAGCCGCCGCGTAACCGGGCTTCGCGTTCGTGATCGAGCGGATCGAAGCCCTCGGGGCGGAAGGGGAGCGGCTGCTCGAGGCCGCGCGGACCTCCGCCGACCTCGAGGCCGCGCGCGTCCGCTTCCTCGGCCGGAAGAGCGACCTCACCCAGATCCTCCGCGGTCTCAAGGACCTCGCGCCCGAGGAGCGCGCGACGGTGGGTGCGCGCGCGAACGAGACGCGCGTCCGGCTCGAGGCGGCCTTCGAGCGGGCCACCGCGCGGGTCGCGGCCTCCGGCGCCGCGACCGACCGCGACGTCACGCTGCCCGGGCGCCGGCCCCCCGTCGGGAGCCGCCATCTCCTCCACGCCGTCTTCGACGAGGTCACCGACATCTTCGCGGGGCTCGGCTTCACGCTCGCGGTCGGTCCCGACGTGGAAGACGACCGGCACAACTTCGACTCCCTGAACATGCCCGAGGGGCACCCCGCGCGCGCCGAGACCGACACGTTCTACCTCGGCCGGGGCATCCTCCTCCGCCCGCACACGTCGTCGGTCCAGATCCGCGTGATGGAAACGCAGGAGCCGCCCGTCCGGATCATCTGCGCCGGCCGCGCGTACCGGAACGAGGCCATCGACGCGACGCACCAGGTGGAGTTCCATCAGCTCGAGGGCCTCTACATCGATCGGGACGTCACGATGGCGGATCTCAAGGCGACGCTCGACCACTTCCTGAAGCGCTTCTTCGGCGCGAAGACGGAGATCCGCTTCGCCCCGTCCTACTACCCGTTCGTGGAGCCGGGCGCGAGCGTCGACATCCGCTGCTTCTTCTGCGGCGGGAAGGGGTGCGGCGTCTGCGGGCCGCTCTCGGGCGGCTGGCTCGAGGTGCTGGGCGCCGGCATGGTGCACCCGAACGTGCTCCGCGCCGTCGGCTACGACCCGGAGCGCTGGACCGGATGGGCGTTCGGCGCCGGGCTCGAGCGGCTCGTCATGCTCCGGAGCGGCGTCCCCGACATCCGCATGTTCCTCGAGAGCGACGTGCGCATGCTCCGGCAGTTCTGAGATGAGGCGATGAAGGTCACGTGGTCCTGGCTCGGCGACTGGACCGAGCTCCCGAAGACGCCCGAAGCGCTGGCGCAGATCCTCGCGATGCGCGGACTGCCCGTGCAGTCGCTCGAGCGCGGCACGACGTTCGACCCGCTGATCGTGGTCGGGCTCGTCCTCGCGGCCGAGCCGCACCCCAACGCGGACCGCCTCCGGCTCTGCACGGTCGACATCGCGTCCGACGCGACGCTCTCGATCGTCTGCGGCGCGCCGAACGTCGCGGCGGGACAGCGCGTGGCGGTGGCGCAGCTCGGCGCCAAGCTCCCCGACGGCACGAAGCTCCGCAAGGCGAAGATCCGCGGGGTCGAGTCGCAGGGAATGATCTGCTCCGAGCGCGAGCTCGGCCTGAGCGAGGAGTCCCAGGGGATCTGGGTGCTCCCGGGGGAGCCCGCCGTCGGACGGCCGCTCCAGGAGGTGGCCGGCTCCACGGACGCCGTGCTCGACGTGGAGATCACGTCGAACCGCACCGACTGCCAGTCGGTCCGCGGCCTCGCGCGCGAGATCGCCTCCGCGCTCGACCGGCCGCTCAAGGCGCCTCCCGCGCTCCGGGCGGAGGGCGCGGGGACGCTGCCGAAGGTCACGATCGAGCGGCCCGACGACTGCGCGCGGTACATGGCGCGCCTCGTCACCGGGCTTCGCGTCGGCCCGTCGCCCGCCTGGCTCGTCCGGAGGCTGACGGCGGCCGGATTCCGCAGCATCAACAACGTCGTGGACGCCACGAACTACGTCCTCCGGGAGTACGGCCAGCCGATCCACGCGTTCGACGCGACCAGGATCGGCGGGGGCGAGATCCGCGTGCGCCGCGCGCGCCCGGGGGAGAAGCTGACGCTGCTCGACGATCGCGAGGTGACCCTGAACGAGGCGGTCCAGGTGATCGCCGACCGGGACCGGCCGATGGCGCTGGCCGGCGTGATGGGTGGCCGCGAGACGGGGGTCACGGACGGAACGACGTCGGTCGTGCTCGAGTCGGCGTACTTCGATCCGGGGGTGACCCGGAACGGCGCCGCCTCGCTCGGCGTCGAGACCGACGCGTCGATCCGCTTCGGGCAGGGCGTCGACCCGGTGGCGGTGGCCCTCGCCCTCGACGCCACGGCCCGGCTCCTCGCGGAGGTCGCCGGCGGCACGGTCGCGGCGTCCGTGGCCGACGCCTGGCCCGGGCGGCGCGAGCCGGCGCGGGTGCGCCTCCGGCTCGGCCGCATGGAGCGCCTGCTCGGGTTTCCGGTCGACGGCCCGCGGACGACGCGTGCGCTCGCCTCGCTCGGGATCGAGCAGGACGGGGCCTGGAGCCGCGAGAGCGGCGACGAGGCCGCGTGGTTCCGCGTGCCGCCGCACCGCTACGACCTCGCCATCGAGGAGGACCTGATCGAGGAGACGGTGCGCGTGGTCGGCTACGACACGATCCCGACCGCGTTCGTCCCGACGACGATCGCCGCGTCCGCGCCGCCGGCCGACACGATCCTCCTCCGGCGGATCGCCGAGGCTTCGGTCGGCCTCGGGTTCCACGAGGCGATCACGCACGTGCTGGTCGGCGAAATCCCGCCGGAGGCCCGCGAGGGGGTCGCGGACGACGAGATCTGGTCGATCCAGAACCCGAAGAGCCGCGAGCTCAAGCACCTCCGCACGAGCATCCTTCCGGATCTCCTGGAGTGCGCCGCGCGGAACCTCCATGTCGGCGTGGGCGACGTCCGCCTCGTCGAGGTGGGGAAGGTATTCCGCGCGCATCCGGGGCCGCTGGGGAGCGAGCGGCTCGAGGCCGCGTTCGTCCTGGCCGGCGCGCCCGACCCCTGGGACCGTCCGGGCGCCGAGAGCGACCGCTATCTCGAGCTGAAGGGGCTCCTGGAGGCCCTGTTCGGGGCATTGGGAATTGACGGATGGCGCACCGCCTCCTACCATGAATCGCGCTGGGTTCGCGGCACGGGACTGGAATTCCGCCTGTCCGCGGACGTGGTGGGCCGGATGGGGGAGGTCGCCCCGTCCCTGGCCCGACCGCTCGGGCTCACGCATCCGGCGTGGGCGGCCGTGCTCGATCTGGCCGCCGTCGCCGCCTGCGTGCCGACGGATCGCCGGTACCGGGACGTGCCGCGGTATCCGTCGTCCAAGCGGGACTTGGCCGTCATCGTGCAGCCGGACGTGACGCACGAGGATCTCATCGCGACGATCCACGCCGCGGGGAAGCCGCTCCTCGATTCCGTCCGCCTGTTCGACGTCTACGCGTTCCGCGAGGGGCCGCACGCGGGCCGGCGCAGCCTGGCCTTCGCCCTCGAGTTCCGCTCGCCGGAGCGCACGCTGACCGACCGCGAGGTCGACGAGGCGTTCGCCGCGATCGTGCGGGCCCTCACGAAGGAGCGAGGGGCCACGCTGCGCGGCGGCGCGGAGGGCAAGGGCCGATGAGCGGCATGATGGCCGAGCTGGCCGCGCTGGAGAAGCGGATCCAGAGGGTGTCCGACCTGGTCGGACGCCTTCGCGAGGAGAACCGCGCTCTCGAGGCCGAGCGGGAAGAACTTCGAGCGAAGATGCGGGCGCTCGAGGCCGCGATGGGCAAGCACGCGGCACAGGATCTGAAGCCCCGCATGAAGGCGCTGGAAGCGGAGCGGACGTCGCTCCTCGACGAGCGCCGGGCGCTGGCGCGGCGGGTGGAAGAGATGCTCGCCAAGCTGGCGGTGCTGGAGAAGGCCGTACACGCCTGATGCGGGCGGTCCGGCCGGATGCGTCCGGTCGTGGATCGCCGCCGGAATCGACGAACGAAAGGACTGCGGTGGGTCAGGAATCGAATACGGTCAGCGTTTCGATCTTCGGAAGCGAGTACAAGATCAAGGGCGCCGACCCCGAGTACATCCAGAGCGTCGCCGCGTACGTGGACGGCAAGATGCGCGAGCTGGAGCGCCGTCTCGCGACCGGGACCCCCACCAAGATCGCAATCCTCGCCTCGCTCAACATCGCCGACGAGCTCTTCCGGGAGCGGACCGAACGGGACCGTCAAGAGACCGACGCGACCGGCCGGACGCAGGCCCTCGCCCGGGCCCTGGAAGCCGTGCTCGACGACGAATGAGCCCCTTCCGGCGGCTTCTCCCCACGATGCGGAGGCATATCGGCTAGGACGCCCATCGAAGCGGGGGAACACGGCACCCTGCCATGCTCGTGACGTGCCAGGTATTTTTGAGCCACAAACCAAGACTGGGGAGTTCCGATCCTCGGCGAAGTGATGGCCCGCAGTCCGCGGGCGACGCGAACCCGGGGGAAGGACACCCACCTGGACTTTCCAGGTTCAAAAGTCTCGCACCCACGGCATCGGCGGGGCCTTTTTTATATCGGGAGGTAGCTCCGTCATGACGCTCACGCCCCTCACCCTCGTCCTCGCGGCCATCGGCGCGGGGGCGCTGTCGTTCCTCTTCGGGTGGATCGCCCATCGCCGGATCGGCGAGGGGAAGGTGCTCCGCTCCGAGGATCTGGCCGCGAAGATCATCCGCGAGGCCGAGCGCGAGGCCGAGAACCAGAAGAAGAGCGCGCTCCTCGAGGCGAAGGACGAGTGGTTCCGGGAGAAGTCGAAGCTGGACCGCGAGCTGCAGGCGCAGAAGCTCGAGGTGCAGCGCGCGGAGCGCCAGCTCCAGGAGCTCGAGACGAACCTGAACCGGCGCGCCGAGGTCCTCGACAAGAAGGAGCGGGACCAGAAGCGGCTCGAGCGCGATCTGGCGCTCAAGAGTGAGACGCTCGACGCGCGGGACGCCGAGACCGCGCGCGTCGTCGCCGAGCAGAACGCCCGCCTCCAGCGGATCAGCGGCATGACGGCCGAAGAGGCCAAGCTCCAGCTGATCACGAACATGGAGAACGAGGCCCGCGTCGAGGCCGCCAAGCGCCTCCAGGAGATCCGCGAGGAGACGACCCGCAGCGCCGAGAAGGAGGCGCGGGAGATCCTGACGCTCGCGATCCAGCGCTGCGCCGCCGACCACTCGGCCGAGACGACCGTCTCGGTCGTGCACCTGCCGAGCGACGAGATGAAGGGCCGGATCATCGGGCGCGAGGGACGGAACATCCGCGCGTTCGAGACGGCGACCGGCATCGACGTCATCATCGACGACACGCCCGAGGCGGTGATCCTCTCCGGATTCGACCCGGTGCGTCGCGAGGTGGCCAAGCGCTCCCTCGAGCGGCTGATCACCGACGGCCGGATCCACCCCGCGCGCATCGAGGAGATCGTCCAGAAGGCGCAGAAGGAAGTGGACGAGCAGATCCTCGAGCTGGGCGAGGAGGCCGTGCTCGACGTCGGCGTCCACGGCATGCACCCCGAGATCATCAAGCTCCTGGGGCGCCTGCAGTACCGGACCTCGTACGGGCAGAACATCCTTCAGCACTCGAAGGAGGTGGCCTGGATCTGCGGCGTGATGGCCGCGCAGCTCGGCTTCGACGTGCAGCTCGCGAAGCGGGCGGGGCTGCTCCACGACCTGGGGAAGGCCGTGACGCACGAGGTCGAGGGGGCGCACGCGCAGATCTCCATGGACTTCTGCGCCAAGTACGGAGAGCCCGAGGAGGTCGTGAAGGCGGTCGGCTACCACCACCACGATCCGACGGCGGAGAACCTGTACGCGGTGCTCGTCATGGCGGCCGACGCCGTCTCGGGCGCGCGTCCCGGGGCGCGCCGCGAGAGCATCGAGAACTACGTGAAGCGCCTCGAGGCGCTGGAGAAGATCGCCGATTCGTTCCCGGGCGTCGAGAAGTCGTACGCGATCCAGGCGGGACGCGAGGTGCGCATCATGGTCGAGCCGAAGAACGTCGACGACGCGCGCGCGCTCCAGCTCGCGGGCGACGTGGCGCGGCGCGTGGAGCGGGAGCTCCAGTACCCGGGCCAGATCAAGGTGGTCGTGATCCGCGAGACGCGCGCCATGGACTACGCGCGGTGAGCGGTCGATGAACGTCCTCTTCGTCGCGGACATCTTCGGCTCGCCCGGCCGGAGGGCCGTCAAGGACCTCCTGCCGGAGCTGGTGTCGTCCATGGGCATCGACTTCACGATCGTGAACGTCGAGAACGCGGCCGCCGGCTTCGGGGTCACGAAGGACATCCTCGAGGAGATCAAGGCGCTCGGCGTCGACGTGATGACGAGCGGGAACCACATCTGGGACCGGCGGGAAGTGATGCCGCTCCTCGACACGGAGCCGCTCCTCCTCCGGCCGCACAACTATCCGCCCGGCGTCCCCGGGACCGGCGTCACGGTCGTCACGTCGAAGGGAGGCGTGAAGGTCGGCGTCGTGAACCTGATGGGGCGCGTCTTCATGCGCGAGCTCCTCTGTCCGTTCCGCGTGGCCGACGAGGTCGTCGCGCGGATCCGCGAGACGACCCCGGTGATCCTGGTCGACTTCCACGCGGAGGCGACGGCGGAGAAGGTGGCGCTCGGCTGGCATCTCGACGGGCGGGTCTCCGCCGTGATCGGAACCCACACCCACGTCCAGACCGCGGACGAGCGGATCCTCCCGGGCGGCACCGGCTACATCACCGACGCCGGGATGACCGGCCCGCACGATTCGGTGATCGGGGTCCGGAAGGACCAGGCGATCCGGAAGTTCCTGACGCTCCTGCCGACGCGCTTCGAGCCCGCGACGGGCGACCCCCGCCTCCACGGTCTCCATCTCGAGATCGACGAGGCGACGGGCCAGTGCCGGCACATCGAGCGCCTCTCGCTCGCGCTCGAGCCGGCCCCGCGGGTGCCGGCGGGATGACCACCGCCACACCGGCCGTCCTCCTCGCCGGCGCGCCGATCGCGAACGAGATCCGGGCCCAGGTGAAGGAGCGGATGAGCGCGCTCCGCGAGGTCGGGATCGTGCCCGGGCTCGCGGTCGTGACGGTGGGGGAGCCTCCGGCCGGAAACCCGTACGTCCGGGCGAAGGTGCGGGCGGCCGAGGCGGCCGGCGCCATGGCGCGGGTGGTCCGCCTCCACGCCGAGATCTCGGAATCGGCGCTCCGCGAGACCCTGGCGGAGCTGGGCGCCGACCCGGCCGTCCACGGAGCCATCCTCCAGCTACCGCTCCCGAAGCACTTGAAGGAAGAGCGGCATCTCGAAGACGTATCGCCGCTTAAAGACGTGGATGGAATCCATCCCGTGAACGTCGGGCGCTGGGTCAACGGGCTCCCGGCACCCCGCCCGGCAACGCCGCTCGGCGTCCAGGAGCTCCTCCGACGGCACCTGGGCGATCTGGCCGGCAAGCGGGTCGCGATCATCGGGAGGAGCCGGATCGTCGGCCGGCCGCTCTCGGTGCTCCTCTCCTCCCGCGAGCCCGGGATGAACGCCACCGTCACCCTCTGCCACTCGGGCACGACCGACCTGGAGGCCATCTGCCGCGACGCCGACGTGATCGTGGCCGCGCTCGGCCAGCGGCGCGCGATCGGCCCGCGCCACGTGCGCCCCGGCGCCGTCGTCGTGGACGTCGGGATCCACCCGATCCCGCACGCGAAGGAGGGGGAGCGGAAGTACGAGGGCGACGTCGACTTCGAGGCCGTGCGGACGATCGCCTCGGCGATCACGCCGGTCCCCGGCGGCGTCGGCCCGCTCACGGTCGCCATGCTCCTCCGCAATCTCGCGGACGCCGCGGAGGCCGCGGCCGGACGGGCATGAGCGCGCGCCGCGCCGCGCCGCGGTTCTCCCCGCGCGAAGGGGAGCCGCGCATCTGGACCGTCACCGAGCTCGTCCGCTCGCTCAAGAATCTCCTCGAGGGCGAGTACGCGGACATCGTCGTCGCGGGCGAGATCTCCGACTACAAGGCGTACAGCTCCGGCCACGTCTACTTCCGGCTCAAGGACGCCGACGCGCAGATCTCCGTCGCGTGGTTCGGCGCCGCCGGGAGGGCGAAGTCGCTCGCGCTCGAGAACGGCGTTGCCGTGCAGGTGCAGGGCCGGATGTCCGTCTACCACCAGCGCGGCGACATGCAGCTCGTCGCGACACGCGTGATGCCGGTCGGTCTCGGATCCCTCCAGGCGCGGTTCGAGGCCCTCAAGCGGAAGCTCCAGATGGAGGGCCTCTTCGCGACGGAGCGGAAGCGGCCGCTCCCGCGCTATCCGACGCGCGTCGCCCTCGTGACGTCCTCGTCCGGAGCGGCGATTCGGGACATGCTCCGAATCCTCCGCCAGCGCGCCCCGTACGTGCGCGTCACGGTGGCGCCGACGCGCGTCCAGGGGGAGGGCGCGGCGGAGGAGATCGCCGAGGCCATCGAGCTCGTCAACGACTGGGGCCAGGTCGACGTGATGATCGTCGGCCGCGGCGGCGGCTCGCTCGAGGATCTCTGGGCCTTCAACGAGGAAGCGGTCGTCCGCGCGATCGTTACGTCGCGGATCCCCGTGATCTCCGCGGTCGGCCACGAGGTGGACGTCACCCTCGCCGATCTGGCGGCCGACGTGCGCGCCGCGACCCCGACGCACGCCGCGCAGGAGGTGGTCCGGGACGCCGACGAGATCCGCCAGACGCTCGAGGAGCTCTCGAAGCACGCCCGGGCTCGCCTCCGCCGGGAGGTCGCGACGCTGGCCGAACGGCTCCGCGGGTACCGGAGCCACCGCGCGTTCCGCCACCCGGAGCGGCTGGTGCAGGACGCCATGCAGCGGGTCGACCTCGCGCGCGAGCGGCTCGCCCGCGGGCTCGCCGGCTGGGCCGTGGCGCGCGGGCGCCGGATCGACGTGCTCGACGCGCGGCTCCGCGCGCAGTCGCCCGACCACGTGATCGCCCGGACCGCGGAGCGCCTCGACGGGCTCGGCCGGCGCGCGGCGCGTGGGCTCGCGGCGTCCGTGGCGCGACGGCGCGCGGACCTCGAGGCACGGGCCCGGCTCCTCGATTCCTACGACTACCGCGGCGTCCTCCGGCGCGGCTACGCGCTCGTCTGGACCGAGGACGGCACCGCGCTCGTCCGCCGCGCGGCGGCGCTACGCGCGGGGCAGGAGATTCAGGTACAGTTCGAGGACGCGCGCGCCCGCGCGAAGGTCGCGGGGACGGCGCCGCCGAAGGAGGAGGAGCCGGCATGAAGCGGAAGGCCGACGCCCGGGCGCCGGAGACGGCGGAGCCGACGGGCACGTTCGAGGAGATGATGGAGCGGCTCGAGACGATCGTCGCGCGCCTCGAGGAGGGGGACCTCCCGCTCGAGGAATCGATCCGCTCCTTCGAGGAGGGCGTCGCCCTCGTGAAGAAGTGCGGCGCGGTGCTCTCCGTCGCCGAGAAGCGGATCCAGGAGCTGACGCGGGGCCAGGACGGGACGCCCGTCGTGAAGGTGACCGAGGACGAGGAGGAGGGGGATGACGAGGAGCAGAACGGCGAACTCCCGTTTTGAGCGGTACCTCGAGCGCGCGCGGGTCCGCGTGGACCGCACGCTCGACCGCCTCCTCCCGCCCGCGGGGACGGTGCCGACGCGCCTCCACCGGGCGATCCGCTACAGCGTCTTCGCGGGAGGGAAGCGGCTCCGCCCGGCGCTCTGCCTGCTCGCGTGCGAGTCGGTCTCCGGCGCCTCCGCGGCCGCGCTCCCGGCCGCCGCGGCGCTCGAGATGATCCACACGTTCAGCCTGATCCACGACGACCTGCCGGGCATGGACGACGACGACTGGCGCCGGGGGCGCCCGTCGAACCACAAGGTCTTCGGCGAGGGAATCGCGATCCTGGCCGGCGACGCGCTCCTCGCGCTCGCGTTCGAGACGCTGGCCCTCGCTCCGCTCGGGCGCGTGCGCGATCCGCGCGCGCTCCTCCGCACGGTCTGCGAGGCGACCGGCCCCGAGGGGATGATCGGCGGCCAGGCGCTCGACCTCCTCTTCGAGGGAAAGGCGGTCTCGTACCCCCGGGTGCTCGGCATGCACCGGCGGAAGACCGGGATGCTGATCCGCGGGTCGCTCCGCCTCGGGGCGCAGATCGGCGGCGCCTCGCCGGCGCAGCTCGGCCGGCTCACGGCATACGGCGACCGGATCGGGCTCGCGTTCCAGATCACGGACGACATCCTGAACGAGCGGTCGTCGCGGCGCGCGACGGGGAAGAGCGTCCGCTCCGACCGCGCGCGGGGGAAGGCGACCGCCCCGTCGCGCGGCGGGATGGCGCGCTCGGAGCGCGAGGTGGCGCGACTCCTCGGTGAGGCCGCGGCGCTCGCGCCCCGGCTCGGGCGGCGCGCGGCCGAATTCGAATCGCTCGCCGCGTTCCTGCTCCACCGGACCCACTGACAGGGAGACGACACGATGTCCCTCGCGTCGAGCCCGCTCTTCCACGCGCTCTCGTGCGGCTTCCTCGTCCAGCTCAGCAAGGTGTTGACCTTCCTCCTCCGGGAGAAGAGAATCAACGTGCGGCGCTTCGTCGAGACCGGCGGAATGCCGAGCAGCCACGCGGCGTCGGTCATGGCGCTCAGCACCTGCGTCGGACTCCGCGAGGGGTTCGGGTCGATCCTCTTCGGGGTGGTCCTCTACTTCAGCCTCATCGTGATGTACGACGCGGCCGGTCTCCGTCGCGCGGCGGGTCGCCAGGCGACGCTGATCAACCGGATCCTGTACGAGCACCTGGAGATCAAGGGACCGCCGGCGGAGCGTTTGAAGGAGCTCCTCGGCCACACGCCGATCGAAGTCCTGGTCGGGGCGATGATCGGCATCCTGTACGCGTTCGCCCTCTATCAACCTCCGGGGAGCCCGTGAGCACGAACCACCTGGCGTCGATCCACAGTCCCGAGGACCTGAAGCGCCTCCCGCCCGAATCGCTCCCCGAGGTCGCGGCCGAGATCCGCGAGCGGATCATCGAGGTCGTCTCGCGCACCGGCGGCCACCTCGCGCCGGGCCTCGGCACCGTGGAGCTCACGATCGCGCTCCACTACGTCTTCGACACGCCCCGGGACGTCCTGATCTGGGACGTCGGCCACCAGGCCTACCCGCACAAGATCCTGACCGGCCGGAACGACCGCTTCGACACGCTGCGCCAGGAGGGGGGCATCTCCGGCTTCCCGCGCCGCGTCGAGAGCGAGTACGACCCGTTCGGCACCGCGCACGCCTCGACCGCGATCTCCGCGGCGCTCGGCTTCGCCTGCGCCCGCGACCTCCGGAAGGAGACGAACCGGGTGATCGCCGTCGTCGGCGACGGCGCGCTCACGGGCGGGCTCGCGTACGAGGGGATGAACCAGGCGGGGGCGACCGGTACCGATCTCCTCGTCGTGCTGAACGACAACTCGATGTCGATCTCCCCGAACGTCGGCGCGATCTCGCAGTACCTCACGCGCCTCACGTCGGGACCGATCTTCCGGCGCCTCGAGGGGGACCTCTGGGACCTGCTCGGGAAGCTCCCGGCCGGCGGCACGGCGCGGAAGCTCGCGAGCCGGATCAAGGAGAGCATGAAGAACCTCGTGGTCCCGACGATCCTCTTCGAGGAGCTCGGCTTCAAGTACTACGGGCCGATCGACGGGCACGATCTCCCCACGCTGCTCGACGTCCTGAAGCAGCTTCGGGAGCTCAAGGGCCCGGTCTTCCTGCACACGCTGACCCGGAAGGGGAAGGGGTACAAGCCGGCCGAGGACGACGCGCGGAAGTTCCACGGCGTCTCCTCGTTCGACAAGCTGACGGGCGCGAGCGCGAAGAAGGCGTCGGCGCCCGCGTACACGGAGGTCTACGGCGCCGCGATGCAGGAGATCGCGCGGCGCGATCCGAAGGTGATCGCGGTCACGGCCGCGATGACCGACGGCACCGGCCTCGCCAAGTACGCCCTCGAGTTCCCGGACCGGTTCCACGACGTCGGGATCGCCGAGCCGCACGCGACCTGTTTCGCGGCGGGGCTCGCCGCGGCCGGGATGAAGCCGTTCACGACCATCTACTCTACGTTCCTCCAGCGCGCGTACGACCAGATCGTCCACGACGTGGCCGTGCAGCGGCTCCCGGTCCGCTTCGCGCTCGACCGCGCGGGGCTGGTCGGCGAGGACGGCGCGACGCATCACGGCCTCTTCGACATCGCGTACCTCCGCTGCCTCCCGGGCATGGTCTTGATGGCCCCGAAGGACGAGAACGAGTTCCGCCGGATGCTCGTCACGATGGCCGCGCTCGACGACGGACCCTCCGCGATCCGCTACCCGCGGGGCTCGGGCCTGGGCGTCGCGCTCGACGCCGATCCCCAGCCGATCCCGGTGGGGAAGGCCGAGCTCCTCCGTCCCGGGAACGACGTCGTCCTGGTCGGCTACGGCACGATGGTCGCCACGGCCGGGAAGGTGGCCGAGCTGCTCGACGCGCGCGGCGTGCGGGCCGCGGTCGTGAACGGCCGCTTCGCGAAGCCGCTCGACGAGACGCTCCTCCTCGAGTGGGCGCGCAAGGTGCCGCGGGTGGTGACGCTCGAGGAGGCGGCGCTCCCCGGCGGATTCGGCGACGCGGTGCTCGAGCTCTTCTCGCGCCACGAGATCCCCGGCCTCAGGACGCGCTGCTTCGGCGTCCCGGACCGCTTCATCGACCACGGCGCGCGCGACTCGCTCGTCCGCGCGGCCGGGCTCGCCCCCGATCCGCTCGCCGCGGAGATCTTCCGCTGGCTCCGCGACGAGACCCGCACGAACTCGGAACCGCTCGACCCCGTCGTCACGAACGCATGAGCCGCCCGCCCCGCCACCTGGGGATCGTCGGCAATCGGGAGAAGGAGGCCGTCCGCGCGCTCCTGCCTCCGCTCGTCCGCTGGATCCGCGAGCGGGGGAGGCGCGTCTCGCTCGAGCGCTCGCTGGCGCGCGGGCTCCGGGGCGTCGGCGCGGGGCTCGCGCTCCCGACCCTGATCGATCGCATCGACGCGCTCCTCGTCCTGGGCGGCGACGGCACGATGCTCCATGCCGCCCGCGCGGCGTCCGAGGCCGGCGTGCCGATCCTCGGCGTCAACATGGGCGGCCTCGGCTTCCTGACCGAGACGGCGGCCGATTCGCTCTACCCCGCGCTCACGCAGCTCTTCGACGGGAAATACGTGCTCGAGCGGCGCCTCATGGTCGAGGCGCGCGTCCGCTCCCGCGGCCGCCGGAACGGACGGGAGTGGACCGGCGTGGGGCTGAACGACGCGGTGATCCATCCGAGCGAGCGCTCGCGCGTGATCGCGCTCGACCTCGCGATCGGCGGGAGGCCGATCGGCACGCTCGTCGGGGACGGGCTCGTGGTCGCGACCCCGACCGGCTCGACCGCGTACTCGCTCTCCGCCGGCGGGCCGATCCTCCGCCCGACGGTCGAGGCGCTCCTCGCGACCCCGATCAGCCCGCACACGCTGGCCTGGCGCCCGCTGGTCGTGGGCGGCGACGAATCGTTCGAGGTCCGGATCCGCCCGGGGCATCCCGCCGCCGTGCTCGCGCTCGACGGTCAGGTGCTCCGGCGCGTGACCCCCGACGACGAGATCCGGATCCGCCGCGCGCGACGCCGTGCCTCGATCATCCTCCTCCGGGCCGACAGCTTCTACGACGTGCTCCGGACGAAGCTCGCCTGGGCCACGAACCCGCTCGGAACGAAGCCGGACTGACCCCGTGCTCCGCTCGCTCTCGCTCGAGGACCTGGCGCTCGTCGAGTCGGTCACGCTCGCCTTCGCGGGCGGCCTGAACGTCCTCACCGGGGAGACCGGCGCGGGGAAGTCGCTCGTCGTCGGCTCGGTCGGACTCCTCCTGGGCGAGCGCGCCGACGCCACCTGGCTCCGCGCGGGGGCGAAGCGCGCCTCCGTGGAGGGCGTCTTCGATCTCACCGGCCGCGACGACCTCGCCCGCGCGCTCGAAGCGCTCGACGTCGAGACGGAGGAGGGATGCGTGGTCCTTCGCCGCGAGATCGCGGCCGACGGCCGGAGCCGCGCGTTCGTGAACGGCCGCGGCGTCCTCCTCGGGCAGCTCCGGGCGGTCGGCGAGCTCCTGGTCGACCTCCACGGACAGCACGAGCACCAGCAGCTCCTCCGGACCGAGCGGCAGACCGACTTCTTCGACGCCTGGGCCGGGCTCCACCTCGAGCGCCGGTCGCTCGAGACCGAGCGCGACGCGTTGCTCGCGTCGCGGCGCGCGCTCGAGGAGCGGCGGATCGCGTTCGAGCGCGACCGCGACGAGGAGGCGGCGCTCCGCGAGGACCTGGCCGAGCTCGAGGCGGCGGCCGGGGACTTCGACCGGGAGGAGGAGCTCCGCCGCGAGCGCGACCGTCTCGCGCACCGGGAGCGGCTCCTGATCGGCATGGGGGAGGCGCTCCACGCGCTCGCCGACGACGAGGACGGCGCCGAGGCGCGGCTCCATCGCGCGTCCAAGGCGCTCCGCGCGGCGGCGGCGCTCGACCCCGGCCTCGCGCCGGTGCTCGACGACGCGGACGCGGCGGCCGAGGCGCTCGCCGCGCTCACGACGCGGCTCGAAGGAGAGCGCGGGCGGCTCGCGGAGGAGCCGCTCGACTTGGACGACGTGGAGTCGCGGCTCGACCGCCTGCGCCGTCTCGAGCGGAAGCACCGGACCGACGTGGCCGGGCTAAGCGCCGCGCACGCGTCGCTCCGGGAGCGCGTCTCCATGCTCGACCCCGACGGGCGCGGACTCGCGGCGCTGGAGCGCGAGCACACCGAGCGCCAGGATGCGTTCGAGCGCCGTCTCGACGCGTTCGTCGCGCACCGGGCCGAGCGCTACGCGCCCTTCGCGCGCGAGGTCGGCGCGCGCCTCGAGCGGCTCGGATTCGGAAAGGCCGCCCTCGGCGTCGGCCCCGTCGAGGCGGACCGGAGCCGGGCCGCGATTGACCCCGTTCCGATCCCGGCCCTAGAATTCGCGTTCCAGCCCAACCCGGGCGAGCCCTCCCGACCGCTCCGGCGGATCGCGTCGGGAGGGGAGCTATCCCGCGTGATGCTCGCCGTCAAATCGCTCATGGCCGAGCGGGACCAGGTGGCCGTGCTCGTCTTCGACGAGGTCGACCAGGGGATCGGCGGCGCCGTCGGCGAGGAGGTCGGGCGTCTCCTTCGGGCGATCGGCGACCGGCGCCAGGTGCTCTGCATCACGCACCTGCCGTTGATCGCGGCGTACGGCGCGCGGCACTTCGTCGTGGCGAAGGGGCTTCGCGCGGGGCGGACGTCGACGACGGTGGCGCCGCTCGAGGGAGCGGACCGGGAAGCGGAGCTGGCGCGGCTCCTGGCCGGAGCGCGCGTCAGCGAGACGACGCTCCGCCAGGCGCGGGAGCTCCTGCGCGCGGCCTCCGAGCGGAGCGCGATCGCGGAGGAGCCCGTCGCGGCGGCGCCGCGGCGGAAGCGCGCGGCCAAGGGAGGACGATGATCACCCCGACGATCGAGGCGTACCGCGCCTTCGCCCGGGACCACAATCTGATCCCGGTGGTGCGCGAGGTATTCGCCGACTTCGACACGCCGGTCTCGGCGTTCGCCAAGCTGAACCGCGGCGACGCCGCGTTCCTGCTCGAGAGCCTCGAGGGGGGTGAGACGTGGGGCCGCTACTCGATCCTCGGGTTCCGTCCCTCCGTCGAGTTTCGCTCGAAGGGACGGATCGTCGAGATCCGGCGCGGCGAGCGGACCGAGCGGGCCGAATCGGACGACCCGCTCGCTTCGCTCCAGACGCTCCTGGGCGCGGTGAAGGCGGCGCCGGTCCCGGGCCTCCCGCCTTTCAGCGGCGGCGCGGTCGGCCTCGTCGGGTACGACTACGTCCGGTTCCTCGAGCGGCTCCCGGCCCGGCTCCCCGACGACCTCATCCAGCCCGATCTCCACTTCGTGTTCCCGGACCTCGTGCTCGTCTTCGACAACTTCCGCCACCGCCTCCTCCTTGTGGCGAACAGCCGGCCGGGGAACGACCCGGAAGCCGCCTACCGCGCCGCCGTGGCCACGATCGAAGAGATGCTCGCCCGGCTCGGCCAGCCGGCGCCGCGGGCGGCGGACACAGCTCAGAGCGCGCGCGAAGTGAGCTTCGTAAGCAACATGGGAGAGGATGCTTACAGGCGTGCCGTTTCGACCGCCAAGGAGCACATCCGGGCCGGCGACGCGATCCAGATCGTGGTCGCCCACCGGCTCACGGCCACCGCGGCGGTCTCGCCGTTCGACGTCTACCGCGCGCTCCGGATCCTGAACCCGTCCCCGTACATGTACTACCTGCGGTACGGCGACCGGGCGATCGCCGGCTCCTCGCCCGAGATCCTGGTCCGCACGTCCGGGCGGACGGTCGCGCTCCGGCCGATCGCCGGAACCCGCCCCCGCGGGCGGACCCGGACCGAGGACGAGGCGCTCGAGCGGGAGCTAAGGGAGAGCGAGAAGGACCGGGCGGAGCACGTGATGCTCGTCGACCTGGGCCGAAACGACCTCGGCAAGGTCTCGGAGATCGGGAGCGTGAAGGTGGGCGAGTTCCTCCGCGTGGAGCGCTACTCCCACGTGATGCACCTCGTCAGCCACGTGGAAGGGAAGCTCCGCGACGGCCTCGGCCCGTTCGACGTGCTCCGCGCCTGCTTCCCGGCGGGCACGGTGAGCGGCGCGCCGAAGAAGCGCGCCATGGAGCTGATCGAGGAGCTCGAGCCGTCCCGCCGCGGGGCGTACGCGGGCGCGATGGGCTACTTCGACTTCCACGGGAACGCCGACTTCTGCATCACGATCCGGACCGCCACGTTCGAGGGGGGCCGCGTCCACGTCGGCGTCGGCGCGGGCATCGTCGCCGATTCGGATCCCGCCGAGGAGTGGACGGAGACCCGGAACAAGGGGCGCGCGGTCGAGGAGGCGGTCCGCCTCGCCGCCGCGGGGCTCGACGCATGATCCTGATGATCGACAACTACGACTCCTTCACGTGGAACCTCGTCCAGTACCTGGGCGAGCTGGGCCGGACCCCGCGCGTCGTGCGGAACGACGAGCTGACCGCCGAGGCGGCGCTCGCGACGAAGCCGTCGGCGATCGTGATCTCGCCCGGCCCCGGGCGGCCGGACGACGCGGGGATCAGCAAGGAGCTGATCCGGCGCGCGGCGGGCGCGGTGCCGATCCTCGGCGTCTGCCTCGGCCACCAGTGCATCGGCGAGGTGTTCGGCGGGCGCGTCGTGCGTGCCGACCGGCTCGTCCACGGGAAGACCTCCGCCGTGATCCACAACGGGCGCGGCCTCTTCCTCGACGTGGACAATCCTTTCCAGGCGACGCGCTACCACTCGCTCCTCGTGGCGCGGGAGGGGCTCCCGGCCGCGCTTCAGGTGATGGCCTGGACGCCGGAGAACGAGATCATGGCGTTCCGCCACGCCGAGCACGAGACGTGGGGCGTCCAGTTCCACCCCGAGTCGATCCTCACGACCCAGGGGAAGGAGATCCTCCGGAACTTCCTCCGGCTCGTCCCCGGCACCTCCTCCGCCGCGGCGCGGTAACGGTCCCGTGATCCGGGGCCTCCTCCCGCGCCTCCGAGGCGGCGAGACGCTCACCCGCGAGGAAACCGAGCGGATCGTGCGCGCCATGGTGCGCGGCGAGGAGCCGGACGAGGACGTCGCCGCCTTCCTCACGATCCTCGCGGAGCGCGGCGAGACCGAAGCGGAGCTCCTGGGCGGGGCGGAAGCACTCCGCGCCGAGGCCGTGCCGTTCCGGACGCCGGCCGGCCCGCTCCTCGACACGTGCGGCACCGGCGGTGATGCCCGGGGCACGTTCAACATCTCGACCGCCGTCGCGTTCGTCGCGGCGGGCGCGGGGATCGCCGTGGCCAAGCATGGGAACCGCTCGGTGTCGAGCCGGTGCGGCAGCGCCGACGTGCTCGAGGCGCTCGGAGGCGAGATCGACCTCGGCCCCGACGCGGCCGCCCGCGTCCTCGAGGCGTCCGGGTTCACGTTCCTCTTCGCGCGGCGCTACCATCCGGCCGTGAAGCGAGTCGCCGCCGTCCGGGAGCGGCTCGGCATCCGGACTCTCTTCAACTGGATCGGCCCCCTGGCGAATCCCGCCGGCGCGAGTCACCAGCTCGTCGGCGTCTCCGACCGCGGGCGGGTCGAGATCGTCGCCCGCGTGCTGAGCGGGCTCGGCGTGGCGCGGGCGCTCGTCGTGCACGGCGCGGGAGGGCTCGACGAGCTCGGGCTCGAGCCGGGAAACACGGCGGTGGAGTCGGCGTGGGCGACGTCGGCGGCCGCGATCGAGACGCGGGCGCACGCGATCGAGGCACAGGACCTGGGGCTCGGCATGGCGCCGCCGGAGGCGCTCCGGGGCGGCGACGCCGCGGAGAACGCCGCCATCATCCGCTCGGTGCTCTCGGGGGAGCCGGGCCCGCGTCGCGACGCCGTGATCCTGAACGCCGCCGCGGCCCTCTGGATCGCGGAGGCGGTGCCGGACCTCCGGATCGGCGTGGCGTACGCGAGGGAGCTGATCGATCAGGGGGCCGCGGCCCGCGCGCTCGAGCGCTACGTAGCCGCCTCCCGCCGGGAGATCGGGCGATGAGCGACTTCCTGCGCACGATCGGCCGCGAGCGTCTCGAGCGGGTCGAGCGGGACGCCGCTCGCGGGCCCTCCCTCGCGACGCTTCGGGGCGAGGCGGAGGCGCGCCGGGGCGACCGCCGCCCGCTCGACACGGCCATCCGGCGGCCGGCGGGGCAGCGGCTCCGCGTGATCGCCGAGGTGAAGGAGGCGTCCCCGTCGGCGGGGACGCTCCGGGTGGGGTACGATCCGGCGGCGCTCGCGATGGAGTACGAGGCGGCAGGCGCGGCGGCGATCTCGGTCCTGACCGAGCCGTCCCGGTTCCGGGGCTCGATCGAGCACCTCGCGCGCGTGCGCGAGCGGGTCGGCGTGCCGGTCCTGCTCAAGGATTTCGTGGTCCACGAGCGGCAGCTGTTCGAGGCGGGCGCGCGGGGCGCGGACGCGGCGCTCCTGATCGTGGCGCTCCTCGCTTCGGCGCAGCTCCGCGACTACGCCGCGATCGCGCTGGCGCTCGGGATGACCCCGCTCGTCGAGGTGCACGAAGCGGAGGAGGTCGACCGCGCGCTCGCGGTCGAGGGAGGGGTGATCGGCGTGAACAATCGAGATCTCCGGACGCTCGTGACGCGCCCGGGACACGCGGAGTCGCTCCTGCCGCTCCTTCCCGCCGACCGCGTCCGGATCGGCGAGAGCGGCTACCGGGACCGTGCCGCCATCGAAGCGCTCGCGAGCGCCGGCGCCGACGGCGTCCTCGTCGGCGAATCGCTCCTCCGCGCGGCCACCGTGGCCGAGGGCTTCGCGGCGCTCTTCGGAGATCGGAAGGGAACGCGATGAGGACCCGCGTGAAGATCTGCGGGATTACGACCGTCGAGGACGCGCGGGACGCGCTCGAGGCGGGCGCCGACTTCGTCGGGCTCGTCCTGACCGATTCCCCCCGGCGCGTCTCCCGCGACGCCGCCCGCGCGATCCGCGCCGCGCTCCCGCCGGAGGCGCCGCTCGTCGGGGTCTTCGCCGACGAGCCGCCCGGGATCGTGGAGCCGATCGCGATCGACCTCGCGCTCGGCGCGGTCCAGGTGCGCGGGTGGCTCGATCGCCCCGATCCCGAGCCGTTCGAGGTTTGGCACGTACTTCGCGACGAGACGCTCCCGGATCCGGCCTCGCTCCCGATGATCCCGCTCCGGACGTATCACCTGGACGCGCACGACCCCGCGCGACCGGGCGGCACGGGACGTCGCGCCGACTGGGCCTGGGCGTCCCGCGCCGTCGAGGCGGGGCTCCGGATCTTCGTGGCGGGCGGGCTCGCGCCGGAGAACGTGGGCGAGCTGGTGCGCGACGTGCGGCCGTTCGGCGTCGACGCCTCGAGCGGCCTCGAGACGGCGCCGGGGCGGAAGGATCCGGCGCGCGTCCGCGCGTTCCTCGAACGGGTGCGGCTCGCCGACCGCGACCGCCCGAAGCGCTCGTGAGCGTTCCGGTCGGGCCGGGCCGGTTCGGCGCGTACGGCGGGCGTTACGTCCCGGAGACGCTCCTCGGTCCCGTTCTCGAGCTCACGCGCGCGTACGACGAGGCGCGTGCCGACCCCGCGTTCGACGCGGAGGTCGCCCGGGAGCTGCGCGTGTTCGCCGGCCGCCCGACGCCGCTCCTCGCCGTGCCGCGGTTCGCCGCGCTCGCGTCGCTCCCTCGCGTCTACCTGAAGCGCGAGGACCTGCTCCACACCGGCGCGCACAAGATCAACAACGCGATCGGGCAGGCGCTCCTCGCGCGACGGATGGGGAAGCGCCGACTCATCGCCGAGACCGGCGCGGGGCAGCACGGCGTCGCGACCGCGACCGTGGCCGCGCGATACGGCCTCGCGTGCACGGTCTACATGGGCGAGGTGGACATGGAGCGCCAGCGCCCGAACGTGGAGCGGATGCGGCTCCTCGGCGCCGACGTGGTGGCGGTCGGCTCCGGAGCGCGCACGCTCAAGGACGCGATCAACGAGGCGATGCGCGACTGGTCGGCGAGCGTGCGCGACGCGCACTACCTGCTCGGCTCCGTGCTCGGCCCGCATCCCTATCCGACCATGGTCCGGGACTTCCAGTCGGTGATCGGCCGCGAGGCGCGCGCGCAGATCCTCGAGGCCGAGAGCCGGCTTCCCGACCTACTCGTCGCCTGCGTCGGCGGCGGGAGCAACGCGATTGGGCTCTTCCACGCGTTCCTCGAGGACCGGGACGTGCGGCTGGTCGGCGTCGAGGCGGGCGGGGAGGGAATCGCGACGGGACGACACGCCGCGCGCTTCGCGGAGCCGGCCGAGGGCATCCTGCACGGGACCCGCACGCTCGTGCTCCAGGACGAGGCGGGGCAGATCCGCGAGACGCACTCGGTCTCGGCGGGCCTCGACTATCCCGCCATCGGCCCCGAGCACGCGATGCTCGGCGCGACCGGCCGTGCGGCGTACACGTCGGTCACCGATCGCGAGGCGCTCGACGCGTTCGACGCGCTCGCGCGGACGGAGGGGATCCTCCCGGCGCTCGAGTCCTCCCACGCGCTGGCGTGGCTGCTCCGCGAGGGCAAGGCTGGATCGCTCGGGGCCGACCCGCTCGTCCTCGTCAATCTCTCCGGTCGCGGCGACAAGGACCTCGGGATCGTCACCGCGGCGCGCCGCGGCGACTGATCCCAAGAATCATTCGACGGTCTTCGCTCGGTCCGCTCAACCCCCGACCAGGGCGGGCAGCCAATCCGCGACCCACCCGATCACCTCGACGCCGTCCCCGCCGAAGAGACCTGGCAGCAGGGTGGCGCCGGTGAGGCCGCTTCCGGCCGGGCTCGACGGCTGCCGCCGGCCGGCCTTCGCCCGCGCGCCGCGGAGCACGCGCTCGAAGAGCCGTTCGTACGCGGCGGCGCATCGCTCGATCGAGAAGGCGGCCGCGCGCTGGCGATTCCGCCTTCCGATCACCTCCAGCTCGTGCCGGCGCGACGCGGCGCGCGAGAGGCCGTCGACGAGCGACCTCGGGTCGCCCGCCTTGACGACGTACCCGGAAGAGCCGTCCTGGAGGAAATCGGTCTGCCCCCCCTCGTCGGGCGCGACCACCGCGAGCCCCGACGCCATCGCCTCGAGATAGACCAGGCCGAATCCCTCGTGCAGGCTGGCCGAGGCGTAGAAATCGGCGGCGTCGAGGATCTGCCACTTGGCCCGGTCGTCGACCCGCCCCAGGAAGCGGACGCGGGTCGTGATCCCGAGACGGCCCGCGAGGGCGCGGAGCGGCACCTCCTCCGGACCCGAGCCGATGATCGCGAGGTGGATCGCCCGGCACTCGGGACGCGCGAGCGCCTCGAGCAGGCGGTCGAGGCCCTTTCGCCTCACCAGTCGCCCGACCGTGACCGCCAGGAGCGCGCCCTCGGGCAGGCCGAGCGCGGCTCGCCCGGCGCGCGGCACCTCGGGCGGGGGATCGATGGCGAGCGGGATCGTCTCGATCGGCCCGCGATAGCTGAACCAGCGGTACGCGTTCTCGACGATGTTGCGCGACGCGGCGACCACCGCGCTCGACCCGCGCATCACGCGCGTCACCGCGGCGCGCAAGAGGGCGCTCCGGTGCGGCGAGAGCTTCTTCGACGGATCGTAGATGTCGCCCCCCTGGATCGTGAGCACGTGCGGGATGCCGCCGACGATCGCGGGAGGGAGGGACGCGGGTCCGGTCGGCACCGCGAAGTGGCCGTGCACGAGATCGAACTTCGTCCCGCGCATGAGGCGGGCCGCCTCGAGCCACGCCGCCGGGGGATACGAGAGCATCGACGCGAGCGAGGCGGCGGACGGATCGCCGCGGCCCACGATCGGGACGCGCCGGATCTCGACGCCTCCGACCCGCTCGCGACGGGGAAGATCGCCGAACGCGGACGTGACGACCACGACGTGATGGCGCTTCGCCAGGGACTCCGCGATCTGCTTGTGGAAGACGCCGCCGCCGCCGCCGAGCGGCGGATACTCGTAGTTGAACGTCAGGAGCCGGAGCGGTCGTGCGTGATCATGCATGATGTCCCCCTTTCTCACGGCGATCCACAAAGCCTAGCATCGATCGACGAGGAGGCAACCCCTGTCGGGCCGCCGCGCGGGCGTTTCCCTCGCGCGGCGCTCCGCCGCACGGATGTCATTGACGGAACGGGCGCCCGCACTTACCGTTGCGCCACCAAAGGGGGTGACCCGCATGGTGCAGTGGTCGGACGATTTTTCCACCGGCATTCCCAGCCTGGACCAGCAGCATCAGACCCTCTTCCGCATGGTGGGGGACTACCGCGCCGCTCTGGACGAGGGAAGGGGCGAGCAGGTCTACGCGCTCTTCCTCGAGTCGCTCTCCCGGTTCGCGCGGGCCCACTTCGGCCTCGAAGAGGACTGCATGGTGAAGTACGCCTGCCCGGCCGCGAAGATCAACGCGGAGGCGCACGCGCACTTCTCGGGCGTCCTCGAGGATTCGATCGAACGATTCGGAAGGTCGGGGTTCGATCGCCGCGCCGCCACCGCCCTCGTCGAGATGCTCGAGGACTGGCTCCTTCGGCACATCGCGCACATCGACACCCGGCTCCGGGAGTCCGTGGAGAGCAGCGCGGCGGATGGCGCGTGAGACGCGCCCCGAGGATCGCGCCTCCCCAGCTCCGCTGACGTGATCACGATCCGTCCGGCCGTCGAGGGCGACGAGGCCACACTAGGGCGTTTCGGCGGCGCCCTCATGCGCCAGCATCATGCCTCCGACCCGAGACGGTTCCTCCAGGTCCCGAACCCCGAAGCGGGATACGGGCGGTTCCTCGTGTCGCAGCTCGCCAATCCGAGGAGCCTGGTGCTCGTGGCCGAGCGCTCCGGGACCGTCGTCGGGTACGTCTACGCGGACGTGGAATCGACGAACTGGATGGAGCTCCGTGGCCCGTGCGGCGTGGTGCAGGACATCTACGTGGACGACGCGGCGCGCCGCCAGGGCGCCGGCGGGGCGCTCCTCAGGGCCGCGATCGACTGGATCTTCTCCAAGGGGAGGACGCAGGTCGTCCTCCTCACGAAGACCCGGAACACGGGCGCGCAGGAGCTCTTCGCCTCGCTCGGCTTCCGCCCGACCATGATCGAGATGACGCTGGATCGGGAGGAGGGAGGGCCGAACGAGCATGAGTGAGCCGATCGCGAACCCGCTCCGCGCGTGGGACACGTTCTACCTCATCGTCGGCGGCGCGGCGGGGGCCCTGACGGGCCTCCAGTTCGTGGTGCTGACGCTGATCTCCGAATCGGGGGTGCTTCGCGGCGGGGTCGGAGCGCTGGCGGCCTTCGGAAGTCCGAACGTCGTCCATTTCTGCGCCGCGCTCCTCGTCTCCGCGATCTGCGGCGCGCCCTGGGCGGGCCTCACGCTGCCCGGCGGCGCGATCGCGGTCGCGGGCGTCTGCGGCGTGCTCTACTCGCTGGTGGTGATGCGACGCGCCGTCAGGCAGAGCGACTACGAGCCCGTGCTCGAGGACTGGGCCTGGCACGCGGTCCTGCCCACGCTCGCGTACGCTTCGTGGATCTACGGCGGATTCCAGCTCGAGCGGGGCCACGCCGACGCGCCGTACTACGTCGGAGGCGCGGCGCTCCTCCTCCTCTTCGTTGGGATCCACAACGCGTGGGACACGGTGGTCTACGTGATGGTGGATCGGTCGCGGCGGGCGGGGAGCCGAGAGGCCGTGCTCCGTCCGGAAGATCAGCGCACTCCGGAAGCGGGTCAGGGAAAGGGCGGTCGAGGAAGTGCGCAGTCCGAGGAAGGGGCCGACGCGGACGCCGGTATCCCCTAGAGGACCGTCTCGGGCGACTTGGACTTGCACGGTCGCACGTCGAGCCGAATGGCCATGTGCCCGTCAGCGCCGACTCCAACGTCGCCCCCGGGAGTCGCCTCCCGGGGGCGATTTGCATCAGGCTCTCGTTCCCGTCACGGCCACCACGTCCGCCGCTCGCGCCTCACCTTCCGCCCGCCGACGCCGCGATCATCCGCTCCTGCGGATCAATGGCCCCCAGGCTCTCGACGATCTCGAAGCGACCGTTCCGCGCCTGCGCGATGTACATGTTCATGCGCGCGTGGTGCTGGCCGGGCACCATCGCGGCCGGACCGCCGGGACCCTCCGCGATCCGGGCGTGATCCAGCGCCGCGATCACCTTCGCCTGATCCAGCGAATGCGCCTCGGCGACGGCCGCCGCCCAGAGCCGCATCCCCCGATAGAGCCCGGAGCAGGCGCTCCCCCCCGTGAACTTCGCGTGGCCGGGGTAGAGGGCGTCGTACTGCGCGAGCAGCTTCCGGCTGAACGGGTCGTCGACGGCCTGGTAGTAGTCGAGGCAGCCGTAGAGCCCTTCCACGTGCGCCGCCGGGACCATGTTCAGGAAATTCTCGTCGAAATACGTGCAGACGAGCTTTCCGCCGCGCGCCGAGAACCCCGAGTCATGGAGCTGCGCGAAGAACGGCCCGACCCCCGGAGGCACGATGGTGTTGAAGACGACCTCGGCCTCGCTCGCGGCGATCTTCTCGACCGTCGCACGGTAGTCCTGGTGATCGAGCGGGAAGTACTCCTCGCCGACGATCGACCCGCCGTTCGCCGTCACGATCTCCCGCACGCGCGCGTTCATGACGTGCGGCCAGATGTAGTCGGCCGAGGGGAGGTAGAAGTTCTTGGCACCGGTCCTCCGCATGAGCCAGGGGATGAACAGATCGAGCTGCTGCGCCGGAACCGGGCCGGTGCAGAAGATGAGCGGATCGGACTCCTGCCCCTCGTACTGCTCGGGGTAGATGTACAGCGTCCGACCCTTCTCGACCGCGGGGACCTTGATGGCCTGCCGCGTCGAGCTGTAGATGCCCCCGAAGAGGACATGGACCCGATCCCGCTCGACCAGCTTCGCCGCCTTGGCGGCGGCGACGGCGTCGTCGGTCGCGCTGTCCTCGAGGAGCAGCTCGAGGGTGCGGCCCACGAGGCCGCCCTTCGCGTTCAGGTCCCCGATGACCATCCGAGCCACGTTGGAGATGGCCTCGCCCACGAACGAGAGCGGGCCCGTCCGATCCGCGATGACCCCTACCTTGATGGGCTCGACGCCCGCACCGACATTCTTCGCACCCGACATGACCGTCTCCTTCGTGATGGGTCCACAGCCTCGTTTGCACCGACGCTCGATCGCGTCGTATGCTTGAAACGATAGGAAGTTCCGTGGATGCCGACATCGGGAGAACACCCCATTTTGACCGCCCCCCTACGACTCGGCGAGTTCGTCGCGACCCTGGCCCTCGCCCAGGACAATGCCTTCGGCCAGCCGCTCGAGTCGCAGCTCCGGTCGTGCCTGCTGGCCAGCTGGATCTGCGAGGCCGCGGGACTCGACGCGGACGATGGCGACACGGCCTACTGGGTGGCGCTGCTTCGGTACGTCGGCTGCACCGGCCATGCCCACGAGGTCGCCACGGTATTCGGCGACGAGATCGCGATTCGCGCCCAGACCCTGGTCCACGACGCGGCCAATCCCGCCGAGGTCATGCGGGACGTCATGGCCTTCGCGACGGCCGGCCATCCGTCTGAGGAGCAGGCCGAGATCGTCCGCATGATCCAGCAGACCGCCAAGGAGTGGGTCGTCTACAACTTCTCCTCGGGATGCGAGGTGGCCTCGATGCTCGTCCAGCGGCTGGGCTTTGACGCGAGCGTCGACGCGTCGCTCCGCTGCACGTTCGAGCGCTGGAACGGCCACGGGCATCCGAACCACGTGACGGGCGAGGCGATCCCGCTGCCGATGCGGGTCGTTCATCTGAGCCACGACATGGAGGCCATCGCCCGGATCTTCTCGCCCGACCGGGCCCTCGACGCGGCGCGCGATCGCCGGGACCGGACGTACGATCCTGCGCTGGCCGACCTGTTCGTCGCCCGAGGACGCGAGTGGCTCGATCGCCTGGGCACCGTCGAGCCGTGGGACGCCGTGCTCGCCCTCGAGCCCGAGCCCCGGCGCACGCTGGAAGGAGACGATCTCGACGCGGCACTCCTGGTGATCGCGGACTTCATCGACCTCAAGTCGCCGTACATGGCCGGCCACAGTCGCCGCTGCGCGACCCTGGCCTCGGACGCCGCGCGGGTGCTCGGATTGGACGACGACCAGATCACGGCGCTCGGCCGGGCGGCCCTCGTCCACGACTTCGGCACGACCGCCGTGCCGAATTCCATCTGGGACAAGCCGGGCCCGCTCACCCGGACCGAGTTCGATCGCGTCGAGCTTCACCCGATGCTGACGGAGCAGATGCTTCGCCGATCGCCGGCGCTGGCGGCGCTGAACCCCGTCGCGTCGACACACCACGAAAAGTGCGACGGATCGGGTTATCACCGCCGCGTGAAGGCCAGCGGAGGCGACATGGCCGCGTGCGTCCTGGCCGCGACCGAGGTGTACGTCGGGCTGACAACCGACCGCGCCGACCGCCCCGCGCACCCGCCCGAAGAAGCGGCCGCGGAGGTGAGTCGGCTCGAATCCACCGGCGTGCTCGAGAGCCGAGCGAGCCGCGCGGTCCTCGTGGCGGCGGGGCACGGCGAGGCGGAATCGCTATCGGGCAGCCGTTCCCACGGTCCAGGCGGTCTCTCCCGGCGCGAAGTCGACGTGCTTCGGCTCGCGGCCAGGGGACTCACCACGCGCCAGATCGCCGACCGCCTCTTCATCTCGCCGAAGACCGCCGACCACCACATCCAGCACATCTACACGAAGATCGGCGTCTCGACGCGCGCGGCCGCCGCGCTCTGGGGGATGCAGAACGGCGTGGTCGGATGAGCATCCCATTCGTCCCGGCCGACTTCGCGGTCCCCGAGAAACTCGAGACCGGGGAGTTCAGGCTCCGGATGCTGACCGTGAACGACGTGGTCAAGGACTACGACGCGGTCATGACCAGCGTGGAGCACCTGAAGACCATCTGGCCCGGCAGCGGGTGGCCGGAGGGACTCACCCTCGAACAGGACCTGATCGATCTCGGGTGGCACCAAAGGGAATTCCAGACCCGACGGTCGTTCGCCTACACCGTCGTGACGCCGTCCGAGGACAGGGTCGTGGGCTGCGTCTACATCGATCCGACACGGCGACGCGGCTACGACGCGGCCGTGTTCCTCTGGGCGCGCCAGAGCGAGCTGGCCGGTGGCCTCGAGACCCGGCTCTACGCCGCGGTCAAGTCCTGGATCGCGACGGCATGGCCGTTCGAGGCGGTGGCGTTTCCCGGGAGGGACATCGAGTGGAACGTCTGGCGATCCATTCCGACCGAATAGCGCGGCGCGGCGCCCTGCTCCTGCTCCTCGCGGCCGCGGCCTTCGGCTGCTCTCCGAGGGGGGAAGGCGTCGTGACGCAGGGCGTGGTTCTCGATATCTGCGGCGTGCGCAGGATCGTGAACCCGACGGACGAGCAGATCCGGACCGAGCTGGGGAACCTGAGCACGAAGAACGTGGACTCGTTCGCGATCATGGGGACTTCGGAGATGACGTACATCCAGGTCGGAGGCGACAAGACCGTGGGATTCACGCTCGAGTATCAGGAGGGTTCGGTGGACGCCCACTACCAGACGACGAGTCGGAACATCCCGCTCGGCCCGGTCGTGCGCGCCTTCATCGAGTATCGGGACGGCAAGGTCGGATGGGAGAAGGAATTCACGTTCAAGCGGATCACGTGGTGAGTCGCCGGCTCCGGTCAAAGAGCACTTGAGCCGGGACACGCAACTGGTAAGATCACCTGCTCGTTGCGCCCGTAGCTCAGCTGGATAGAGCGTCTGCCTCCGGAGCAGAAGGCCAGGGGTTCGAATCCCTTCGGGCGCACCATCACCTTTCCGCGGGTCAGCGCCCATGACCGACGGCCACCCCAGCGAAGATCGTGATCGGATCGACCGGCCGGAGCCCGCCGGCTCGACCCGAGCGCCGGAGCAGCTCCCGGCCGGCGAACGCCCGCCGTTCCGCTGGACCGAGCGCCGCGCCGCGCGGCTCGTCACGATCCTCCTGAGCGCGGCCGTCGTCGTGGCCGACGTCTTCCTCTTCTTCGTCTTCCTCGAGCAGAGCGGCACATTTCCGGAGGAAGCCAAGCGGTGGGTCCCGGCGATCGGCTTCGGCATCTTCGCGATCTTCGTCTACGCCGTCGGCCGGGTCGTCCGCCAGGTCGCGCTCTTCCGCCGCGACGAGTAGCGGGCGGCTCGACCCGGGCCGGCCCCACAGGCGCCCACACGCCGCCCCCAAGGCACGGAGATTGCAGTGCAACCGCCCCGTGCCTCCTCGCCCTGGAAAAATCGTGCATTCTGCAATGGATGACCTTGCAGGGAACGACCTGTTTTTTGCCACCCTCCAGGAAATCACCAGCCTGATCAACGGGGGCAGGGCGCAGGAGACGATCTTCGAGTCGGTCCTCTCCTGCGCGCTCCAGATGCTCGAGGCTCAGGCGGTCTTCCTGGTGACCGTGGATCAGGGGCGCATCCGGAAGTACGCGCGCCGGGTCGGCGTGGACAACCAGCTCCAGTCGCTCGAGCGCTACGAGCTGCCGAGCCACGCCGGGATCAGCCGCTGGGTGCTCCTCGAAGGGGAGCCGGTCCACGTCCCCGACGTCGGCACCGATCCCCGCTACCACCCGAGCATCGATTCGCTGCCCGGCCTCCGCACCGCCGCCGTGCTCGCGGCGCCGCTCAAGGTGCGCGACGCCGTGCTCGGCGTGCTGGTCGCCGTCAATCGCATCGAGGAGGCGCAGCCGTTCGACCAGCGCCACCTCCGCGTGCTCACGCTCCTGGCCAACCAGACGGCGATCGCGATCGAGAACGGGAAACTCTACCGCCGCGCCGAGCAGCTCGCGGTGACCGACGACCTCACGCAGGTCTACAACTACCGCTTCCTCAAGATGGCCCTGAAGCGCGAGGTGAAACGGGCCGCGCGATTCAGCCAGAAGTTCTCGCTCCTCATGATCGACGTCGACAACCTGAAGCTCTACAACGACCAGAACGGGCACCTCCGCGGGAGCGAGGTGCTCCGCGTGGTGGCGCAGATCCTCACGCGCGAGGCGCGCTCGATCGACCTCGTCGCGAAGTACGGCGGCGACGAGTTCGTCGTGATCCTGCCGCAGACGGTCCGCGGCGGCGCCTGCGTGCTGGCGGAGCGGATCAAGCAGTCGGTCGAGGGAACGTCGTTCCCGCTCGTGCCTCCGGGGGTGATCACGGTGAGCATCGGGGTCGCGACGTACCCGGCGAACGGGATCTCGGCGGGGGAGCTCCTCGAGGCGGCCGACATCGCGCTCTACGCCGCGAAGCAGGCGGGGAAGAACCGGGTCTCGACGGCTCAAAACGATCCGGCGGACGATCTTCCGCCGCGCGGGGCGAACCCCTTCGACGCGGGGGCATCGTCCCGGGATAGGTTTTGACACCCGATCGGGGTGACGGCTAAGGTCTGCCCGTGCCCGCGGCGCTCCACGATCCGATCCTCGTCCTCGTTTCGCTGGCGGTGGTCTCGGGGCTCGTCCTAGCCGCCCGGGCCGCCGGGGCACGCGGCATGACCCCGAGCGCCCTCCGCAAATCGCTCCACGTCGCCGTCGGCCTCTGGACCGTCTTCGTCACCCCGCTCTTCCATCACCTCGGATGGGCCCTGCTTCCGCCGATCGCCTTCCTCGGCACGAACGCGTCGGGGAAGACCCGCGAATGGGCCCCGTCGCTGGCCGCGGGGGACGCCGGATCGAATCGCGGCCTCTGGACCTACCCGCTCGGCGTCGCGATCGCGTACCTCCTCTTCTGGAACGAGCCGGGGCGGGGCGCGATCCTCGCCGGCGTCGCCGCGCTCGCGCTCGCCGATCCGGCGGCCGCGATCGTCGGAAGGCGCCTCGGGCAGAGACGCCTCCGCCCGTTCGGCCACGGCCGCACGCTGGAGGGCTCGATCGCGTTCTTCCTCGTCGCCGCGGCGGCCGTCGGATGGGTGGCCTCCGCGCAGACGCCGTACGTGCTCCCGCTCCGGCTCTCCATCGCCTGCGGCGCCGTGGGCGCGGTCGCGGAGGCCGCCGCGCCGCCAGGGTGGGACAACCTCCTCGTGCCGCTCGCCGTGGCCGCCGCCTACCGGTGGCTCTCGTGAGCGCCGCCGGCGTCGCGCCCGGCTCCACGACGATCCTGGCCGGCCTCGCGATCGCGGCGGCCGGCGCCGCCATCGTGCTCGCGACCGGTCAGGGGACGCGGGGCGCCGCCCTCGCCGGGTTCCTCACCGCGGCCGCGATGGTCTGGGGATTCGGCGCCGCGATCATGGGCCCGGTCGCCCTCTTCGTGCTGGCGGGCGGCGCGCTCACGCGGCTCGGCAGGGAGCGGAAGGAGCGCGCCCAGGCCGCGGAGGCGAACCGGGGCCGGAGGAGCGCGTCCAACGTGATCGCGAAGCTGGGGCTCCCCGCGGCACTCGGGCTGGCCGCCGCCGCGCGCCCGGATGCGATCGGTCCGCTCGCGCTCGCGACCACGGCCTCGATCGCGGGCGCGTTCGCCGACACGGCGGCCACCGAGGTGGGCCCGCTCGCCGGCGGCGGCGCGAGAAGGCTCGGCCCGGGCGGGTTCACTCCGGTGCCGCACGGCACCCCCGGCGGGATCAGCGTCGCCGGGATCCTCGCGGGGGCCGCGGCGGCCGCGGCGGCGGGCGCGCTTGCGTGGGGCCTCGGCCTCGTGCACGCTTCGGGCGGCGCGATCGCGGCGGTGGCGGGCGTCGCCGCTTCGTGGGGCGAGAGCGCCCTGGCGGCCGGGGGCGCGGGCGCCCGCGTCGGTCACTTCGGCCGAAACGTGTTCGTCTCGTCCGTGTCGGCGCTCCTCGCGATCGCCGCGGGCGCCGTCGGGGGAGGGAGCCGATGAGCGATCTCATCTGCGTCGTCGGAGCGCGCCCGAACTTCATGAAGATGGCGCCGATCCTCGACGCCCTGCGCGCCTATCCGGCGATCCGCCCGTTCCTCGTCCACACCGGGCAGCACTACGACGAGGCGATGTCGCGGGTCTTCTTCGAGGAGCTGGGGCTGCCGGTGCCGGACCGGAACCTCGAGGTCGGCTCCGACACGCACGCGCGCCAGACGGCGCGGATCATGGAAGCGTTCGACGCGCTCCTCGACGAGCGCCGGGCTTCCATGGTCGTCGTGGTCGGCGACGTGAACTCGACGATGGCGTGCAGCCTCGTCGCCGTGAAGCGGGGCGTGTCGGTGGCGCACGTCGAGGCGGGTCTCCGGAGCCGCGACCGGTCGATGCCCGAGGAGATCAACCGCCTCGTGACCGACCAGGTCTCGGACCTCCTCTTCGCCACGTCTCCCGACGCGATCGAGAACCTGGTCGCCGAGGGGGTGGCGCGGTCGAAGATCCATCTGGTCGGGAACCCGATGATCGACACGCTGAAGCGCCACCTCGAGGCGGCCCGCGCGCGGCGGGCTCCCGACCGGTTCGGCGTCCCGCCCCGCGGTTACGCGGTCGTGACCCTCCACCGGCCGAGCAACGTGGACGACGGGGACGGGCTCGCACGGATCCTCGAGGCGCTCCGGGGGGTCGCGTCGCGGCTGCCGGTCCTCTTCCCGGTCCACCCGCGCACGAAGGAGCGGATGGCGCGGACCGGCTTCGTGACGCCCGAGCGGCTGACCGTGTGCGACCCGCTCGGCTACCTCGACTTTCTGGGACTCCTCGATTCGGCTCGGTTCGTGCTGACGGACAGCGGCGGGATCCAGGAGGAGACGACCGCGCTCGGCGTCCCGTGCCTGACGCTCCGGGCGAACACGGAACGCCCGATCACCATCGACGAGGGGACGAACCGCCTCCTGGGCGACGACCCGGCCGCCATCCTCCCCGCGGTCGATCGGATCCTCGCCGGCCAGGGGCCCCCCGCGCGCTCCCCGAAGCTCTGGGACGGCAGGGCGGGGGAACGGATCGCGGCGGTCCTGGCGGCCTCGCTCGGGGGCGATTGACTCGGGACGTACGGGCTTGATAGACTTATGGTTCTGACTCTATGGACGGGTACCGCATGAGGGCTCTGAAGCACCTCGCGCCGGAGTGGGCCGGCGCGATCGGTCGAGCGGCCGCGATCGCCATGTTCGCGGCGCTCTTCTGTGTCTTGGCGCGCCCGGTGCCGGCCCTCGCGCAATCGGGCGGCTCCACGTACCGGATCGGACCCGGCGACATCCTCCGCGTCGACGTCACGGGCCACGCCGAGCTCTCCCAGACCATCACCGTGGACGATCAGGGCGGTATGACGCTCTCGTCCGTGGGCTGGATCCGGGCCGCGGGCCGGACGGCCGTGGACCTGGCCGCGGACATCGCGCGCCGGATCTCGCTGACGCAGCGGGAGACGCCCCAGGTGCAGATCACGGTCGTCGAGGCGCGGAGCCAGCGCATCTACGTGCTCGGCGAGGTGGTCGTTCCGGGGCCCTATTTCTTCCGCCAGGAACCTTCCGTCTGGGACGCGATCTCCGAAGCGGGCGGCTCCACCGACGCGGCGGATCTGAGCCAGGTGGAAGTGATCCCGGGAGCGGCCACCGGCAAGCCCAAATACACCGTGGACGTCGCCTCGGCGATCCGCTCGGGGGACTACACCGGGATGCCCCACCTGAAGCCGGGCGACACCGTGCGCGTGCCGCGCGCCACCGGCCTCGGGTCGGAGGGGGGCGGCGAGATCGTGTTCGTCATGGGCGCGGTGGGCCTCCAGGGCCCGCACGCGCTGGTCCCGCCGGGCGACCTCGTGAGCACGCTCACGCAGTGCGGCCCCGCCATCGACGCCGATCTCCGGAAGGTCAAGATCGTGCGGCGGCTCGGCGGGCGCACGACCCAGATGCGGGTCGACATGGACGAGTACCTGACGCGCGCCCGGCTCGACGGGAACCCCGGCCTCAAGCCGGGGGACACGATCGTCGTTCCACGCTTGAAGAAGCGATTCTCCCCGCTGACGATCGTCGGCGCGCTCTCCTCCGTCATCGGGATCGCCACGTCGATCGTGGTCCTCTCGAGGCGGTGAGCAAGATCGGACCGGGGACCATGGAACCAGACCAGCAGGGCATCGACATCCGGAACATCCTCTGGCGGCTGCGGCGCTATTCGTGGCTGCTCGTGCTGCCTCCGGTCGTCGTCCTCTGCGCGGCGAGCGTCTACTACACCACGAGCCCGATCGTCTACGAGGCGAACGTGGTCGTCTCCCTGGGCGACCGCGCGAACGTCGGCGGCGAGATCCGGTCCATGGTCGGGACCGACCGCGACCGATCGAACATCGGCGACCAGCTCGCGATGGTGGACCGGCGCGTCCACAGCCGCGGGTTCCTGGTGGACGTCATCAACCGCCTCGGCATGATGAACGACGCGTCCGTGGAGTCGGCGGCGGTGGACGCCGCCCGCCGGTACCCCGAGATCCCCGTGTCGGAGTTCGCGTCGCGGATCGCGAGCGCGCGGATCGGGAGCCGGATCCGCGTCGGCCCCGCGGGCGGGAACTTCATCAACATCACGACGTCGAGCTGGTCCGCGGAGGACGCCCAGCGTCTCGCCGGCACGATCACCGACCTCCTGATCGAGGAGAGCCGCCGGTCGAGCCTGGAGCGCGTGCAGGAGCGGGGCGAGTTCAGCCGCGACCAGATCACGGTCTACCGGGAGCGGTTGCGGCAGCAGCAGGACGCCCTCCAGGGGTTCCAGGAGTCGATCCTGCGCCGGAGCCTCACCACCACGCCCGTCGACAAGGACAACATCAACAAGGCCCGCTCGATCGTCCGCGCCACCGAGCAGGAGCTGGCGCAGACGCGCGATCGGGTGGAGGTCGCCAAGACGCAATGGGACGCGGCCCGCCCCGGGGAGCCGCCGCCGATCCTCTCGAGCCGATCGAGCGAGGAGATGGAGCGGCGTCTCGGAGATGCCGAGATCCAGGCCGCCGTGGCCGCGCTCAGCTCGACGGCCGCGCCGATCGCGGGCGCCCCGGTGGAGACGTCGTCCGGACAGACGTCGAGCGTCGTCACGCTCCGGCAGTCCCTCTTCCTCGAATACCAGAACCTGGCCGCCACGACGCTCCCGAGCGACGTCCCGGACGCCGCGCGGAACGCCGTCGTCGGGCTGGCGACCGACCGAGCGATCCTCCGCTCGTTGAACGCGAAACGGGACCGTTTGAACGGGTACATCGACCAGTTCGTGAAGGGCGTCGAGCAGTCGCCACGCGACCAGATGGAGCTCACGCGCCTCGAGAACGACGTGAAATCGACGCAGAACCTCCTCGCCGCGCTCGAGTCCGAGGCGCAGTCCTCGCGGATCTCCGAGGCCCTCACGTCGAGCGCGATGGGGATGCAGCTCATGGTCGTCGATCCGCCGCAGCTCCCGCTCCACCCGGCGTCTCCGAACCCGCTGCGGATCTTCGGCGCCGCGCTCCTTCTCGGCCCCATGATCTCGATCGGCCTGGTGCTGATTCTCGAGAAGCTGGCCGTGGTCATCAACACGGTGGAGCAGGCGGAGCAGGAAATGGGCGCACGGGTGCTCGGCACCGTTCCGAAGATCGAGGGCTGGGTTCGCCGGGGAAGCTACCTGGCGCGGCATTGGGCGGCCGTCTCGATCGTCGTCGTTCTGCTCCTGACGGGGTTGTTCCACGGATTGAACGCGACCGTCCTGAACGCGCGCCCACACCCCGCGGCAGGAGCGTCGGCGCATTCCCGGTAGCCAGGCCGTGACCGCGGCCGAGAAGAAGCCGAAGAGCCGGCCGACGCTCTTCGACGTGTACGACCCCGACGCTCCGGTCGTGACGGAGGTCCGCCGCCTGCTGCAGAACCTGGCGCGACAGGCGCACGCCACCGAGCGGAAGGTCTTCCTGATCACGAGCGCGGCCCGCGGGGAGGGCAAGTCGACCATCGCGGGTCTCCTCTCCATGGTCTCCGCTCAGGTCTTTCGCCGCCGGACGCTGCTGATCGACGCCGATCTGCGGCGCCCCACCATTCACGATCTGATGGGGCTGTCGCAGAAGCCCGGACTCTTCGAGGTGCTCCACCACCGGAGCTCCACCGAGTCCGCCGTGCGCCCGACGCCGATTCCGTCGCTCTCCGTGCTCACGAGCGGCAGCCCGACGGGCGCGATGGGGAGCGCGTACGACGACGACCGGTTCGGCCGCGTGCTGGAGACGCTCCGGCCGCAGTACGACATGATCTTCGTCGACTCGGCGCCGGCCGTTCCGGTGATCGAGCCGCTCTTGATGGCGGAGCACGTCGACGGCATCCTTCTCGTCGCCATGGCCGGGAAGACGCCGGTGACGATGGTCCGCCGTCTGAAGCAGGTCCTCGCGCCGGTCGCAGACCGGGTCGTGGGATCGATCCTGAACAACGCCACGGAAGGACTGCCGTACTACTACGAATACCGCTACTACGGGTACGAGCGGCTGCGGAAGGGGAAGCTCCGGCGGTCCAAGACGCCGGACGCCGCCGCGCCCCCCGAGGGCGGTGACGACAAACAGACAGGAGGCACTTCGTGAAGGCGACCCCGCGGCGATCGGCCGATCCGACCGGCCGGTTTCGCAGCCGCATCGAACACAAGACCGCCCGGATCGGCGTCATCGGTCTGGGATACGTCGGACTTCCGCTCGC
>JBLMXB010000090.1:0-11271 GCA_050257555.1 Hyphomicrobiales bacterium
CGTTCCAACTCCAACCCGCGCGCTGATCGGTCCGTCCAACCAGACACGGGAACCGGCGCCCCTCGACCGCGTTCAAGAAGATGAAGTCGAGCCGGATGATCACCCATCGAGCACGGAGGTCCAAGATGCAGTCTTCGAATCAGTTCGGGCGTTTTGGGGGGAGCGTCGCCCTGGGCGCTGCCCTCCTCGCCCTCGTGGCGATGCCTCTGGCCGCCCGAGCGGATGACAGCGCGCAGTGGGATTGGCAGTCGTCGGGCAAGTCCAAGGACAAAACGACCTGGAAGAGCGACGACGATGGCGGGGGCGCCTGGGTCCAGAAGGGGAACGACGGCTCCGTCCGCGTCTACCGCTATCGGACGAACCAGCCGGCGGCGTCCTCCGGAGGCTACTTCGGCGTCCAGGTGCAGGACGTGACGCCCAGGCTAAAGCGTGCCAAAGACTTGCAGGCCGACGAGGGCGCGCTCGTGAACGACGTCGAGGATGGGAGCCCGGCGGATGACGCGGGAATCCAGGTCGGTGACGTCATCCTCTCGGTGGACGGGAAGGACATCGGGGGATCGAGGGACCTCATCGAGGTCGTGCGGGATCTCGATCCGGGCGACAACACCAGGGTCGAGATAGAGCGGGACGGCGCGCGCAAGACGGTCACCGTCAAGGTGGGCGAGCGCCCGCGCATGATGCGCATGACCCCGCCGACCCCGCCGCGCGGCATGATGCAGTGGCGGCAGGACGGCTCGGACGACAATAGCGCCCCGTTCATGATGTTCCAGCAGCACCGCCAGAACATGGACGAGCTGAACGACCAGCTGAAGGACCTGCAGAAGCAGATCGACCAGCTCACGGAGGAGCTGCGGGGGCTTCGCGAAGATCTTCGCCGCCTCGACTCGAGCCGGACCCGCGTACGGTAGCCGGACCGGGGTAAGGGGCCCGCGGCCCGCACTACGCGCAAGCTACTGTCGTACAATGAAATAGACGCGGGAAGGGCGCCGGGCGCACTCGGCGCCCTTCCCGTTCGGCGGATCCGGCGGGACGGCCGGCGCGCATAACCCGTTGACACACGGCCCACGGCGGCCGGAATGTGGTATCCTTGTAGGACGTGCGCGCCTCCAGGCCGCCCCGCCCGAACTTCTGCTTCAGTTCGGTCTGCCCAATCCGATAACCCTGGAGGGGGCAAGGTGTTGCCCTCCCTCCGCTCCGAGACGCCAAGGGACACTCACGGATGAGGCAGATCAACCTATGAAACGACCCGCTCCGTCGCGACGCTCCGCCCTCGTCCTGGGCACGCTCCTCCTCTTCGCTGCGGCGCTCGCGCCGTCCGGCGCCCGCGCGGCCTCGTCCGCGAGCGCCTCTTCCAAGCGCGTCTCCGCGACGGCCGCGACGAAGAGCAGGAGCAAGAAGGCCGTGCGCAGCCGCCCCCGCCGGCGGTCCCGGACGCTCCGCCTCCCGGCGGTCACGCCCCACGGCATTCCGCGGCTCCACGTGAAGGCCGCGTACGTGGAGGACGCGGCGAGCGGGCAGGTCCTCTTCCAGAAGAATCCCGAGCGGGTCTACCCGATCGCGAGCCTGACGAAGCTCGTGAGCGCCCTCGTCCTCCTCGACACGAATCCCGACTGGGATCGCGTGGTCGAGGTCATTCCGGAGGACGTCCACAACTCGAGCCGCTCCCGCATCCGCGCGCGCGAGGAGATCTCGGTTCGCGACCTCTTCCACGCGTCCTTGATGTCGTCCGACAACGTCGCCACGAAGGCGCTCGCCCGCACGAGCGGGCTCACCGCGAGCGAGTTCGTGCGGCGCATGAACGCGAAGGCCGATTCGCTCGGCCTGACCGGCGCGCACTTCGTCGAGCCGACGGGATTGAGCGAGGAGAACGTCGCGACGGCGCAGGCCGTGGCGAAGCTGCTCCGCACGGCGGCCGACAACGACATCGTGAGCGCGATCATGCAGAAGCAGACGTACGAGTTCACCAGCAACCGGCGGCTCCACCGCCTCGTCAATACCAACCGCCTGCTCCGCAGCAAATGGCACGTCACCGCGGGCAAGACCGGCTTCATCCATGAAGCCGGCTACTGCCTCGCGACGAACATCGAGGGACCGACCGGCGCCGAGATCACCGCGGTGGTGCTGGGCGCTCCGAGCAACGCGCTCCGGTTCGCCGAGGCGCGTCGGATCCTCGACTGGACGTTCCGGTTCGGACTGAACGCGGCGGGCGCAGCGGACGGGGGAAACGAATAGAGCGTGCCGTTGCCGTGCTGTCCTGACCGCGCGCCGGCGCTCCTCCGGCGCCTGATCTCGCTCGCGCTCCTCGGGGCCTTCGTGGCGGCTCCGGTCGCGCGCGCCGAGGACGGGGGGCAGGCCGCGCCGATCGCGGGCGCATTCGTCTATCCGGTGGGCGACGAGCTCGATTTCACGAAGCCCCACGCCGGCGAGCCCTCCGGGTTCCACGTCTCCGATTCCTACCTCGTCGTCCGGAAGAGCCGGAAGCACCGGCGCGTCCATCGCGGCGTCGATCTCGCCGACGGGCGCGGCGGCGCGCCGGTCCGCGCGATCGCCTCGGGCGAGGTCGTCGTGGCCGACGCGAACGCCCTCATCCGCGTCAAGCGGACGCAGCGGGTCCGGGTTCCCGTGATCGTGGACGGCAAGCACACGACGAAGGTGGTCCATCGCACGCGCACGGTCACGAAGTGGCGCACAGGGTGGGGCAACTACGTCGTGATCCGCCACACGCTCCCGAGCGGCGAGACGGTCTTCTCGCTCTACGCGCACTTGAAGCCGCGCTCGATCCTCGTGAAGAAGGGGGACGTCGTGGCCGCGGGTCAGACGATCGCGCTGGTCGGCCGCACCGGGCGCGCGACGTCGGCGCACCTCCATCTCGAGATCCGGAAGTCGCTCCCGGCCGACAGCGGCGAGGACGGCGAGGACGAGGAGCTGGCGGACGCCGAGAACGCCACCGTCCAGGACCGCTCCTTCGCGAAGCTCCAGACCGTCGACCCGGTCGTGTTCCTCGAGCAGCACGTCCACCGCTTCGACGACCTCGATCCCGGCACGTGGGAGGCGCGCTACGCGCTCGCCGCCTGCCGGGACGGGTATCTCGCCGGCGACGGCGGCTCGTTCGCGCCCGATCGCGCGATCACGCGCGCCAATTTCTACCGGGCCCTGATCGCGGCGTTCCACCTCGCGACGCCGACCACGACCGAGACGTTCGCGTCGAGCGTCGACGCGCTCGTGAGCGCGGAGATCCTCGACGGCGACACCGCGAAGCGCCAGGAGGCCGGCGACAAGATCAGCCGCTCGGAGGCGCTCGAGATCCTCCTTCGCTGTCTCGACAAGGGTCCGGCCCAGGGGCGGACCCTGAGCGCGATCCCGGCCGAGCAGCGCTCCGACGACTTCAACGTCGCGTTCGCCGGCGCCGACGCCGCGGCGACCGCGGCCGACGAGGCGCGGAAGGCGGCGGCCGCCGAGACGCTGTCCCGGAAGAAGGCGGCCGACGAGGCGTACGCGAAGGCGCTCAAGGCCGCGAAGAAGAAGGGCGCCGGCGCGACCCGAAAGAAGCGGATCCGGAAGCAGGTCGTGAAGCCGGTGGCGCCGGAGATCGCGATCGACCCCGGGCTCGAGGCGCTCGCGTCGTCGAAGAAGAGCCTCTCCCGCGCCGAGACCTGCCTCCTCCTCGCCACGGCCGTCCGCGCCGCCCCCGATCGCCGCTCGGCGCTCGAGCGGGCCGCGACCTCGCCGCCGGCCACGGCGAGCTCGGACTAGCCGGGGCCCCGGGCCCCGCCGCGATGCGCCCGACCCTCGCGCGCGCCGAGGGAATCCACGTCTGGGACGTCGAAGGCCGCCGGTACGTCGACGGCACGTCGGGCGCCTTCTGCGTGAACCTCGGCTACACGCGGCCCGATCTGGCCGCGGCGCTCGCGGAGACCGCCGCCCGCCTCCCGCACGCGCGCCCGTCGCGCTTCGACAGCGAGGAACGGCTCCGCTATGAGGCGGCGCTCCTCGCGGCGGCGGCCCCTCCCTTCGCGCGCGTCGCGCTCACCTCCTCCGGGAGCGAGGCGGTCGAGGCGGCGCTCAAGATCGCCTGGCGGTGGCACGCGGCCGCGGGGCGTCCGGAGCGCCGCCGCTTCCTCTCGCTCGACGGTCACTACCACGGCGCCACGCTGGCCGCGCTCGACGTGACCGGTGTCGGCGCCCGGCGGGATCCGTATGCCGCGCTCCTTGGCGCGCGGGCGTTCGGTCCCCACGCCGACTGCGCCCGCTGCTTCCGCGATCTGACGCATCCGGACTGCGCTCTCGCGTGCGCCGACGCGGCGTTCGAGGCGGGCGGGGCCGAGGCGGGCGTCGCGACGTCGGGCCGCGCCGGGAAGGGCGGCGCCGTCGCCGCGACGAACCGCGGCGCCGACGTCGCGGCGCTGATCGCCGAGACGGTGCCCGCCTCGGGGCTCGCGGCGCCGGTCCCGCCCGCCGGCTGGCTCGCCCGCGTGCGCGCGCGATGCGACGCGATGGGCGCGCTCTGGATCGCCGACGAGGTGCTGGCCGGGTTCGGCCGCGCGGGCGACCTCTTCGCGTGGCGTCGCCTGGCGCCGGACGCGGTCCCCGATCTCGTCGTCTTCGGGAAGGGCGCAGGCGCGGGCTTCGCGCCGCTCGCCGGCGTGCTCGTCTCGGGCCGCGTCGCCGCGTCGCTCCCCGAGGACTTCGCGCACCACCAGACGTACGGCGGCGCGCCGACCGCGTGCGCGGTGGGGCTCCGCGTGCTCGCGGCGCTCGAGGAGGAGCGGATCGTCGCCGGCGTCCGGGAGCGGGAAGGGGCGTTCGCCCAAGCGCTCGCACCCCTCGCGGGTCACCCGCGCGTGCGGGCGGTGCGCGGGATCGGATTCCTCCGCGGCGTGCTGTTGCGCGACGCGGCCGCCGCGGCGATCGTGGAGGCGTGCCGCGAGCGGGGGCTCCTGCTCCATGCGGCGGGGAAGGACGGGATCCTGCTCGCGCCGCCGCTCGTCGCGACGGCCGGCGATCTCGAGGGGATCGCCGCGACGCTCTCCGCCGCACTCGGCTGAGGGGATCGGAGCCGGGCCGCGCGGGCCGGGCGGGCCGGGCCCGCGTGGGGCTCCGGCCGAACCGCGCGCCCTCGGCCGATCAGCCGCCCTTGCCCGCGCGGTACGTGATCACTTCCGCCCGCTCGAGCGTGACGAGCCCGTCCGTCACCATCTCGTCGAGCGCCGGCAGGAACGCGGCGATCCGATCGGGGAGATCCACGATCTCGACCACGATCGGCAGGTCCTCGCTGAGCCGGAGTACCTTGGCGGTGTGGATGCGGCTCTTCGCGCCGTAGCCCATGAGCCCACGGAGCACGGTCGCTCCCGCGAGCCCCGCCTCGCGCGCCCGCGCGACGATCGCCTCGTACAGCGGCTTCCCGTGCCACCGGTCGTTCTCGCCGATGAAGATGCGAACCAGCTGCCCTTCGCCTTCGAGCTTCATGCCGGGACCCCCTCCGCTACAGTTTCACGGCCGCGGCGTAGCCGATCCAGACGGCCGCCAGGCCGAGCACGGCGCTGCCGACCAGGTTCAGGCCGGCGCGCACCGGATCGCCGGTGCGGGCGAGCTCGAACGTTTCGTACGCGAGCGCCGAGAAGGTGGTGAAGCCTCCGCAGAATCCGATCAGGATCGCGGAGCGCCAGATGGGGCTCACCGCCGCCCGCTCGAGCGCGAGCGTCGCGACGAACGCGACCACGAACGAGCCGAGGACGTTGACCGTCAGCGTGCCGTATGGGAACGTGGAACCGGAGGCGCGCTGCACGGCGCCCTGCACCGCGTATCGCGCGATCGTCCCGAGGAAGCCGAACCCGCCGATGAGGAAGACCCGAAGCATCGACCCACTATGCCGTGCCCCGCGCGGCGGGCGCAAGCCTTCCGGCGCGCCGGGGGGCGCTTCGCCCGGGCGCACCCCCGGGCGCGCGCCCGCGCGGCCGCCGGCGGCGAGGATCGGCCCTGCGCTCCTCGCCGTGGCACTCCTGGCGGCGCTGGCCGGATGCGCCGCGGAGTCGCAGCTCCTCACCGAGGATCCTGGCTTCACCGCCGCCTCGCTCCGCGAGGGCGGGCTCGCCGTGCTCGGCGTCGTGCAGGTGAACGAGGTCGCGCAGGTCCGCCCGCCGCTCATCGCGGGGCTCGAATCGGTGCTGCATCGGACGCGCCCCGACCTCCGGATCGTGCCGGCGTCGCGCGTCGAGGCGGCGCTGCCCGACACCGCGTACCGGTACTTCCTCCTCGGCTACCAGATGCGCGGCGATCCCGACTCCCTCTGGCTGGCCGTCGCCGCCAAGGCCGCGCGCGGCATGGCGCGGTACGGCGTCCTCGCGCGGGTGGAGACGGCGTCGGTGCGGTACGGGATGCGATACGTGGACACGGGGACGGCGGATCGTCGATCGGGGCGGGAGATCCCCGTCTCCGGGCGCGACGCGCGGATCGCGGTCGACGTCTACGACCTGAACACGCGGCTCCCGGTCTTCCGCGGACGGTTCATCGGATCGAGCGACGAGGCCCGGAACCTGGCGCCCCGCCCGGAGGCGAGCGAGGACTCCCTCCCCGTGCCGCGCCGTCCGGCCGTGGAGGGGGACCCGGGCGACGGGTCGCGCGTGCATTGGGGCCCGCCGCGCACCGACGAGGGGATCGCCTATCCCGACGCCCCGCCCGTCTCGCGGGCGGCCGAGGCGGCGTTCCTCAGCTTCGTCCGCGCTCTTCCGGGCTCCGAGCCGCCTCCGGCGACCGGCGGGCGTTGATCCGCGCGACCGCGGGCCGCCAGAGCTCGCTCCAGAGGACCCCCGCCATCACGAGCGCCGCGCCGGCGATCTCCCGCCCGGTCATCCGCTCGCCGAAGAACGCCGTCGCGAACGCCGCCGCGAAGAGCGGCTCGGTCGAGAAGAGGAGCGCCGCCTTGACCGACGTCGTGCGCGGGAGCGCCCACGTCTGGAGCGCGATCACGAACGCCGTCGCGAGCGCCGCGAGGTAGAGGAGCACCCCCCACGGCACCTCGCTCATCGCCGGGCGGAACCCGCCGCGCGCGGCCACCAGGATCCATCCGACCAGGGCCGCGACGGCCATCTGCACCACGCTGAGCGCGATCGGATCGTGCCGCTTCGCCACGACGTGCGTCACGACCATCTGGATCGCGAAGGAGAGCGCGCAGCCGAGCGTCCAGATCTCCCCCGGGCCGAGCGAGAGGCGCGCGTCGTTCGAGAAGCGCGAGAGGCCGACGAAGACGATCGCGACCGCGAGGAACTCCCCGAGCGCGGGCCGGCTCCGGAGCACGATCCACGCGACGAACGGCGTGAAGACGACGTACGTGCTCGTGATGAACGCGGAGCGGGAGGCGGTCACCGTGAGGAGCCCGATCACCTGCGTCAGGTAGCCGAGCGTGAGCCAGACGCCGAGCCAGAGGCCGTCCCGGAGCCAACCCGCGCGGAGCGGGACGAGCCGCTTCCAGTAGATCCCGCCGAGGATCACCGTGGCGAGCGTGAAGCGGAGCGCCATCAGCTCGAAGGGGTGGAGCACGCGCATCGTGTCGCGCAGGAGCGCGAACGTGGTGCCCCAGATGGCGGCGATGACGAGGAGCGTGATCTCGGCGCGCCTCATCGGGACTCCGTTCCCCCGGCGGGCCTACGGGTCACCGCGATCCCCTCCCCGCGCCGGCCGCCCGGGTCACCGCCGCTTCGGGCGGCGGGGGCGCTTCAGGCCGAGCGCCTTGATCTCGAAGGCGAGGCTCTCCAATTCGATCGAGAGGTTCACGGTGCGGAGCGCCACCGTCGCCGGCACCTGGATCCGCCGGTGGGCGAAATTGAGGATGCCGCGCATACCGGCCGCGACCAGGCGGTCGGCCACGGCCTGCGCGGAGCGCGCCGGCACCGCGATCACGCCGATCTCCATCCGGAGCCGCTCCGTCTCGGCCTTGAGCTCGTCCACGTGGCGCACGGTGAGATCGCGCCAGACCTGGCCGACGCGATCGGCGCTCACGTCGAAGACGCCGACGATGTCGAATCCCTGCCGGCGGAACTCCTTGTACGAGAAGAGGGCCGAGCCCATGTTCCCCGCCCCGACCAGCGCGACGCGCCAGCGGCGGTTGAGGCCGAGGATGAGCCGGATCTCCTTCTTGAGCCGGGGCACGCTGTAGCCGAGGCCGCGCTTCCCGAAGTTGCCGAAGTAGGAGAGGTCCTTCCGGACCTGGGCGGACGTGACGCCGCTCTGGTGCGCCAGGCCCTGCGAGGAGACGGTGCGATGGCCCTCGGCGTCGAGTTCCTCGAGAACGCGGTAGTACGAGGAGAGCCGGCGGACGGTGGACGTCGGAATCCTGGGGTCCAGCCTAGGCCTCCTCGCCCTCGTCCGACTCCTCCACCTTCGCGACGTCGATCAGCTGGTCGCCGGCCTCGAGCTGGATGAGCCGCACGCCCTGCGTGTTCCGCCCGATCTCGGAGATCCCCGACACCTGGGTGCGGATGATGATGCCGCCGCGCGTGATGAGCATCACCTCGTCCTCGGGCACGACCTCGAGCGCCGCGACGACGCTGCCGTTCCGCTCGTTCGTCTGGATCGAGATGATCCCCTTCCCGCCGCGGCCGGTGATGCGGTACTCGGAGATCGGCGTCCGCTTGCCGTAGCCGTTCTCGGTGGCGACGAGGAGCGAGGCGTCGCGCTTCACGGCGATCACGCCGACGACCGCGTCGTCCCCCTCGAGCGTCACGCCGCGCACGCCGTGCGCCGTGCGTCCCATCGGGCGCACGTCGGACTCGCGGAACCGGATCGCCTTCCCGTTCCGCTTCGAGAGGATGATGTCCTGCGTTCCGTCGGTGAGGACGCAGTCGATCAGCCGGTCCTCGGGGTCGACGGAGATCGCGACGATGCCGCCGCGGCGCGGATTCGCGTACGCGGAGAGCGCCGTCTTCTTCACGGTCCCGCGCGCCGTGCACATGAAGAGGAAGCGGGTCTCGTCGAACTCCTTCACGGGGAGCACCGACGCGACGCGCTCCTGCGACGTCATGTCGACCAGGTTGACCAGCGCCTTCCCCTTCGCGGTGCGTCCCGCCTGCGGGATCTCGTGCACCTTGACCCAGTGGACGCGCCCCCGGTTCGTGAAGACCAGCATGTAGGAGTGCGTGGACGCGATGAAGAGGTGCTGGATGAAGTCCTCGTCCTTCGTGCCGGCGCCGGTGATGCCGCGCCCGCCCCGCCGCTGGCTCCGGTACGTCGTCACCGGGAGCCGCTTGATGTAGCCGGCGTGGCTGATCGTGATCACCATGTCCTCCTCGGCGATCAGATCCTCGATCTCGAACTCGCCGGACGCCGCCTCGATCCGCGTGCGCCGCTCGTCGCCGAACCGCGTCCGGATCTCGCCCAGCTCGTCCTTGATCAGCTGCAGGACCTTGGCGGGGCTGTCGAGGATCGCGCGGAGCTGCTCGATCAGCTGGATCACTTCGAGGTACTCGTCCTCGATCTTCTGCCGCTCGAGGCCGGTCAGGCGCGAGAGCCGCATCTCGAGGATCGCGCTCGCCTGGATCTCGCTCAGGCCGAACCGGGCCATCAGCCCCTCGCGGGCGCGCTCCACGTTCGCCGACGCCTTGATCAGCGCCACGATCTCGTCGATGTGGTCGAGGGCGATCTTGAAGCCCTCGAGGATGTGGGCCCGCTTCTCCGCTTCGTCCAGGTCGTACCGGGTCCGCCGGATCACGACGTCCTGCCGGTGCGTGACGTAGTGGCCGATCATGTCCTTGAGCGGCATCGTCACCGGGCGGTTCCCGACCAGCGCGAGCATGTTCGCGCCGAACGTCGTCTGCATCTGCGTGTGCTTGAAGAGCTGGTTCAGGATCACGCGCGGCTGCGCGTCGCGCTTCAGCTCGATCACGACCCGCATCCCCTCGCGGTCCGACTCGTCGCGGAGGTCGGAGATCCCGTCGATCGTCCCCTCCTTCACGAGGTCGGCGATCTTCTCGAGGAGCGACGCCTTGCTCACCATGTACGGGATCTCGGTGACGATGATCGCCTGGCGGTCCTTCTTGATCTCCTCGATCGTCGCCGTGGAGCGGACGGTGATGTGGCCGCGGCCGGTCAGGTAGCAGTCGACGATCCCCTGGCGGCCGTAGATCACCGCGCCGGTCGGGAAGTCGGGGCCCTGGACGATCTTGAGGAGGTCCTCGCCCGTGCAGTCGGGATGGTCGATCACGTGATGGATGGCGTCGACGATCTCGTTCAGGTTGTGCGGCGGGATGTTCGTCGCCATCCCGACCGCGATGCCCGAGGAACCGTTCACGAGGAGGTTCGGCACGGCCGATGGAAGCACGACGGGCTCCTCGCGGGACTCGTCGTAGTTCGGCCGCATGTCGACCGTTTCCTTCTCGATGTCGCGGAGCATCTCCTCCGCGAACTCGGTCAGGCGGGCCTCGGTGTACCGCTCGGCCGCGGGGGCGTCGCCGTCCACGGAGCCGAAGTTCCCCTGCCCGTCCACCAGCGGGTAGCGCATCGAGAACGGCTGCGCCATGCGCACCATCGTCTCGTAGACGGCGGCGGTGCCGTGCGGGTGGTAGTTGCCGGTCACGTCGCCCGTGATCTTGGCCGACTTCCGGAACGGGCGGTCGTGGAGGAGGTTCAGCTCGCGCATCGCGGTCAGCACGCGGCGGTGGACCGGCTTCAGGCCGTCCCGGACGTCGGGCAGCGCGCGCGAGACGATCACCGACATCGAGTAGTCGATGTACGAATTGCGCATCTCGTCTTCGACGTAGATGGGCACGACGCGATCGCGGGTGGCCATGCGCTTCCTTCTCCCTTCCTAGGGGGTTCCCGCCGGGATCAGACGTCCAGGTTGCGGACGCTGTCGGCGTATTCCTCGATGAACTTGCGGCGCGGCTCGACCTGGTCGCCCATGAGGATCGTGAACATGCGATCCGCCTCGACCACGTCGTCGAGCGTCACCTTCATGACGCTCCGGAACTCGGGATCCATCGTCGTCTGCCAGAGCTGGTCGGGGTTCATCTCGCCCAGGCCCTTGTACCGCTGCAGGTGGATCCCCTTCCGGCCCATCTCCTCGAGCGCCTTGTCGCGCTCGGCGTCGTTGTACGCGTAGCGGACGTCCTTCCCCTTCGCGACCCGGTAGAGCGGCGGCATCGCGATGTAGACGTAGCCGCGCTCGATCAGCGGGCGCATGTGGCGGAAGAAGAACGTGAGGAGGAGCGTGCGGATGTGCGCGCCGTCCACGTCGGCGTCGGTCATGACGATGATGCGGTGGTACCGCGCCTTGTCGGC
>JBLMXB010000091.1:0-25166 GCA_050257555.1 Hyphomicrobiales bacterium
ACGTTCCTCCTCCTCGATGCGTCGAAGAGCGACCTCCCGCCGTTCCTCGCGAAGGACCCGGGCCTCCAGTCGGGGCTCATGATCGTGCAGTACCTCCAGGCGGCACTCGTCACGGAGAACCGGATGCTCGCGCAGCCCGCGTGCGTCGACTCGATCACGACGTCCGCGGGACAGGAGGACCACGTCAGCATGGCGATGCACGCCGCGGTGAAGGCGCTCGCGCTCGTGCGGAACGTGCGCCGCGTCGTCGCGGCGGAGCTCCTCTGCGCGGCGCAGGGGATCGAGTTCCTCCGCCCGCTCCGCTCGAGCGCGCCGCTCGAGGCGCTCCACGCCGGAATCCGCGCGCGCGTCCCCGCGCTCGCGGAGGACCGGAGACAGGACCTGGATCTCACGGCGCTCGACGCCTGGATCGCCGAGGGCGGGGTCTCCCGCGCGGCCGGCGTCGAGCCGTTCTAGGATCGTCGCGGCCCGGGACGGGCCGGAAAGAAGAGGAGTCCGATGGCCAAGGTCGAAACGCAGCCGACGTCGCTCCGGGGCACCCCCCCGGCGGAGCCGGTCCGCGCGCCGCGCGGGACCACCCGCTCGTGCAAGGGGTGGCATCAGGAGGCGGCGCTCCGCATGCTCATGAACAACCTCGATCCCGACGTGGCCGAGCGGCCGCAAGACCTCGTCGTCTACGGCGGCACCGGTCGCGCCGCGCGGTCGTGGCCCGCGTTCCACGCGATCGTCCGCTCGCTCCGCTCCCTCGCGGACGACGAGACGCTCCTCGTCCAGTCGGGGAAGCCGGTCGGGATCGTGAAGACCCACCCCGAGGCGCCACGCGTCCTGATCGCGAACTCGCTCCTCGTTCCCGCGTGGGCGAACTGGGAGACGTTCCGCGAGCTCGAGGCGCAGGGGCTCACGATGTACGGCCAGATGACGGCCGGCTCCTGGATCTACATCGGGACGCAGGGGATCCTCCAGGGGACGTACGAGACGTTCGCCGAGGCGGCGCGCCGGAAGTTCGGCGGCTCGCTCGCCGGGCGCTGGGTGCTGACCGCGGGGCTCGGCGGCATGGGCGGCGCGCAGCCGCTGTCCGTCACGATGAACGAGGGGGTCTGCCTCGCGGTCGAGGTCGATCCGGCGCGCGTCGCGCGGCGGCTCGAGACCCGCTACCTCGACAAGCAGGTCGGATCGATCGACGAGGCGCTCCGCGAGGTGGACGCCGCGGTGCGCGCGAAGAAGCCGCTCTCGATCGGCCTCGTCGGGAACGCGGCCGACGTGCTCCCGGACCTCGTGAAGCGGGGCGCACGCCCCGACCTCGTGACCGATCAGACGTCGGCGCACGACGAGCTGAACGGTTACGTCCCGGCCGGGCTCCCGTACGAGGAAGCGCTCCGCCTCCGCGCGAAGGACCCGAAGGGCTACGTCGAGCGGTCGATCGCGTCGATGGGCGTCCACGTCCGCGCGATGCGCGCGTTCCAGGACCAGGGCGCCGTGACGTTCGACTACGGGAACAACATCCGCGCGCAGGCCGTGAAGGCGGGCGTCGCGGACGCGTTCCGGATCCCCGGCTTCGTCCCCGAGTTCATTCGGCCCCTCTTCTGCGAGGGGAAGGGGCCGTTCCGCTGGGCCGCGCTCTCGGGGAATCCCCAAGACATTGCGGCCACCGACCGCGCCGTTCTCGAGACGTTCCCGGAGAACGAGTCGCTGAAGCGATGGATCCGGCTCGCCGGCGAGCGGGTCGCGTTCCAGGGGCTCCCCGCGCGCATCTGCTGGCTCGGCATGGGCGAGCGGCAGCGCTTCGGCGAGGCGCTCCACCGGCTGGTCGAGCGGGGCGAGGTGGAGGCGCCGATCGTGATCGGCCGCGACCATCTCGACTGCGGCTCGGTCGCGTCGCCCTATCGCGAGACGGAGGGGATGAAGGACGGGAGCGACGCGATCGCCGACTGGCCGATCCTGAACGCGCTCGTGAACGCGGTCTCCGGCGCGTCCTGGGTGAGCGTCCACCACGGAGGAGGCGTCGGCATCGGGAACTCGATCCACGCGGGCGTCGTCATGGTCGCCGACGGCACGCCGTCGGGCCTCGCTCGGCTCCGCCGCGTGCTGACGAACGACCCCGCGACCGGCGTCTTCCGCCACGTGGACGCGGGCTATCCCGAAGCGACGGCCGTCGCGAAGAAGAACCGGCTCCCGATCCCGATGGAGCCGTGAGCGGGGCGGCCGCGCCGGAGCGGCGCCCATGAAGTGCGACCTCCTCGTCCACTCGGCGGCGGAGCTGATCACCGCGCCCGCGGGCACGACGCCGCTCCTCGGGTCCGACCTCGGCCGTCCCGAGATCCACGCCGACGCCGCGATCGCCTGCGTGGACGGGCGCGTGGCCGCGATCGGCCCGACGGCGGCGATCACGGCCCGCTATCCCGAGCGGGAGGCCGCGGCCGTGCTCGACGCGCGCGGGCGGCTCGTCGCGCCGGGCTTCGTCGACGCGCACACGCACCTCCCGTTCGCGGGCACGCGCGAGATGGAATTCGAGGCGCGCGCCAGGGGCGAGCGGTACGAGGAGATCGCCGCGCGGGGCGGCGGGATCCGATCGAGCGTCCGGAGCCTCCGCGCGACGGGCGAGGACGACCTCGCGGCCACGGTCGCGCGGCGGCTCGAGACGCTCCTCGCGCAGGGGACGACCACCGTCGAGGCGAAGAGCGGGTACGGGCTCGCGCTCGAGGAGGAGACGAAGCAGCTCCGCGCCGTGCGACGCGCCGCGGCAGGCTCCGCGCTCGACGTGGTCCCGACGTTCCTCGGCGCGCACGAGGTGCCGGACGAGTATCGCGACCGGCGGGCGGCGTACGTGCGGCTCCTCGCCGAGGAGATGATCCCGGCGGTCGCGCGCGAGGGGCTCGCCCGCTTCGCCGACGTCTTCTGTGACCGCGGCGTCTTCACGGTCGAGGAGTCGCGGACGATCCTCGCGGCGGGCGCGGCGCACGGGCTCCGGCCGAAGCTCCACGCCGACGAGCTGGCGGACGTCGGCGCGGCGTCGCTCGCCGCGGAGCTTCGCGCGATCTCGGCCGACCACCTTCTCCACGCGTCGGACGCGGGGCTCCGCGCGATGGCGGCCGCGGGCGTCGTGGCGGTCCTCCTTCCCGGCACGGCGCTCACGCTCGGGCTCCCGTACGCGCGAGCGCGGGACATGGTGGCCCTCGGACTCCCGGTCGCGCTCGCCACCGATTTCAATCCGGGGAGCACGATGTCCTCGTCGATGCCGCTCATGCTGACCCTCGCCGTGACCCAGATGCGGCTCACGCCGGCCGAGGCCTGGATGGCGGCCACGGCGAACGGGGCGGCCGCCATCGGCGAGGGGGAACGGCTCGGGCGGCTGCAGCCGGGATTCCAGGCCGATTTCTGCCTCTTCGACGCCGAAGACTACCGGCACATTCCTTACCATTACGGCCACGAGCACGTCCGGACGGTGGTCAAGCGGGGGCGCATCGCCTTCGATCGCGGTCCGGGATGGAGCTGTTCTTGAGCGTTTGCCGCAACGAACTGCAAACAATTCACTTGTGGATGTGCGAATCAGATTCGGACAGGGCGATCCGTCGCCGGGAGAAAGGGCATGAGCGAGCTCGTCGAGTGCGTTCCCAACTTCAGCGAAGGCCGAAATAAGTCTGTAGTTCAGGCCATTGCTGCCGAAATTTCGCGTGACCGGTCGATCCGATTGCTCGATCAGGAGATGAACGCGGATCACAACCGTTCCGTCATCACGTTCGTGGGCGAGCCGGAGCCCGTGCTGGAGGCGGCGCTCCGGGGCGTCCGGAAGGCGTCCGAGCTGATCGACATGCGCCAGCACCGGGGGGAGCATCCACGGATGGGAGCCACCGACGTCGTGCCGTTCGTGCCGGTGGGGGGAGCGGGGCTCGAGCGCTGCGTGGAGCTCGCCCGGCGCGCCGGAGAGCGCATCGGGCGGGACCTCGGCATTCCGGTCTTCCTGTACGAGGCCGCGGCGACCAAGCCGAGCCGGCAGAACCTCGCCGACGTGCGGCGGGGCGAATACGAGGGGCTGTCGCAGGCGATCGGGAGCGATCCCGAGCGGACGCCCGACTATGGTCCGAACGCGATCCATCCGGGCGCGGGCGCGACCGCCGTCGGCGCGCGCCTGCCGCTCCTCGCGTTCAACGTGAACCTGGGCACCGCCGACGTCGAGGTGGCGAAGCGGATCGCGAAGGCGATCCGGTTCCAGTCGGGCGGCCTTCGCTACGTGAAGGCGCTCGGCTTCGAGCTCAAGGAGCGCGGCATCGTTCAGGTGTCGATGAATCTCGTGAACACGTGGGGGACCCCGGTCCACCGCGTCTTCGCGCTCATCCGGGACGAGGCGGAGCGCTACGGCGTTCCGATCGTGGGAAGCGAGGTGGTGGGGCTCGTGTGTCAGGACGCGCTGATCGACGTGGCCGAGCACGCCCTCCGCATCGAGAACTTCTCCCGGGACCAGATCCTCGAGAACCGGCTCGCCCGCCACCTGGGCGCGGCGGAGCAGGCGGTCCCCGACTTCCTGGACGAGGTCGCCTCGTCGGCGCCGACGCCGGGCGGCGGCAGCGTCTCGGCCCTCGCGGGCGCCCTGGCCGGCGCACTCGCGGCGATGGTGGCGCGACTCACGATCGGAAAGAAGAAGTACGCGGAGCACGATGCGCGGATGCGCGAGGTCGAGCAGGGCGCCGAGCAGATCCGCCGCGAGCTCTTCGAGCTGGTCACGGAGGACGCGCGCGCCTTCGAGGGCTACCGCGCCGCGGCGAAGCTGTCGCAGCGGACGCCCGAGGAGGTCGCGACGCGCGAGCGCGCCATGACGGACGCCGCGCGGAACGCGGCCCAGGTGCCGCTCCGGACGGCGGAGGCGTGCGTGCGCGCGCTCGAGCTGGCCGAGGCGGTCGCCTCCGTGGGGAACGTGAACGCGGTGAGCGATGCCGGCGTGGCCGCGTGGCTCGCGCGCGCCGGCGCCGAGGGCGCCGCGATGAACGTGACGATCAACCTCCCGTCGGTTCCCGACGCGGAGCGCGGCGAGCTGGCCGCGCGCGCGAAGCGGGCGACCGAGCGGGCGGCGTCGTTGCACCGGGCCTGCGTGGAGCAGGTCGAGCGGCGGCTTCAGGCGACGGCCGCGGTCTAGGAACCCGAGCGGGATCAGGAGCAGCGTGGACCGAACGCAGGCCATCAAGCGCAAGGCGCAGCAGCTCATCGCGAAGGGGCAGGTCGACGCCGCGCTGGCGGAGTTCGACAAGCTCTTCGAGAGCGGCGACAAGGATCCGTACGACTTCATCCTCGTCGCCGATCTCCTCGCCAAGCGCGGCTCGATGCAGGAGGCGGTCCGCCGCTATCGCCAGGCCGTCGAGGAGTACTCGAGGGCCGAGCTCTTCAAGAACGCCATCGCCGTCTGCAAGAAGATCCTCCGGATCTCGAAGGAGGATCTCCAGATCCACCGCTCCCTCGGCGAGCTGTACGCGAAGGAGGGGCTGTACGGCGACGCGATCATCCACTACCTCGAGTTCGCCGACGGATCGATCCGGCGCCAGGAGTTCGAACCCGCCCTCGACGTGATCGAGGAGGTGCTGAAGCTCTCGCCCGGGAACGTGGAGCTGAGCGAGAAGTACGTCGAGATCGCGATGCGAGGCGATCTCCCCGATCGCGGCGGCAAGGAGCTCCTCCGCCGCGCGCAGCAGGCGGAGCAGGACGGCCACGCCTCCGAGGCGGCGGAGCTCCGGGAGCGGGCCTCGACGCTCGCGCCGAACCTCGCCGCGATGGCCCCGGCGGCGCCCGCGCCCGCGTCTCCGCCGGACACGGGCGAGGAGACGGTGAACGGATTCGACGCGGTGGCCCGCGCCGGCGACGGCGAGTCGGCCTCCGTGCCGGAGCCGGGCGTCGTCTCGCTCGCGCACGACGCGCCGGCGGTCCCTGCGGCGGAGGCCGCGCCGGAGCCCGCTCCCGGGGCATCCGCCCCCGCGGCCGACGTCGCGCCCGCGCCGGCGGCCGAGGCGCCCGCGGCCGCTCCCGAGCCGGCCGACGCCGTCGCGACGCACGCCGAGCTCGCGGCCGGCTATTTGAGCGCGGGGAACCGGGAGCTCGCGGCCGAGGAGTACTGGAAGGCCGCCGAGCTCGCCTTCTTCCGCGGCGATCTCACGAAGGTCCGCACGCTGCTCGGGTCGCTCCTGATCGCGATGCCGGGCCACGAGGCGGCGCTCCGGCGGCTCGTCGACATCACGGCCCAGGCCGAGGACAAGCCGGCGGAGGGGCGCGCGCGCTTCGACCTCGCGGAGGTCTACCTCGCGCACGAGGAGTGGGCGCTCGCGCGGGCCGAGTTCATGCGGGTCCTCGAGATCGATCCGATCAACGACCGCGCGCGGATGCGCGTGCAGCGCCTCGACGCCATGCAGAACGGCGAGGTGACGGTGAACGGTCCGATCGACCTCGACGCGATCATCGCGCCGAAGCCGAGCGCGTCGGTGCGCATCCGCGACGAGCAGACGAAGGGCGTCGAAGGTCTGGTCGACCTCGAGGAGATCATCGACGAGTTCAAGGCGGGCGTCTCGAGCTCGATCTCGGGCGAGGACCACGAGAGCCACTACGACCTCGGCATGGCGTACATGGAGATGGGGCTCTACGACGAGGCGATCCAGGAGTTCCAGGTCGCGTCGAAGGGGAGCCCGATGGAGCTCAAGTGCCTCGAGATGATCGCCCTCTGCTATCTCGAGAAGAACGAGCCGGCCGCCGCCGCGCGGGAGCTCGAGAAGGCGCTCGAGCTCCCGGGGCACGGACCCGAGGAGACGATCAGCATCCGCTACAACCTGGGCGTCGCGAGCGAGCGGCTCGGCAACCTCGACCGCGCGCTCCAGCACTACGAGGAGGTCTACCTGCTGAACGTCGACTTCCTCAAGGTGGCGACGAAGGTCCGGGAGCTGAAGGCGAAGCTCGCGGGCTCGCAGGACCGCGCATGAAGACCGGCGGAACGATCGACCTCCATACGCACTCGACGGCCTCCGACGGCTCCGATCCGCCCGAAGCCGTCGCGGCGCTCGCCGAGCGGAACGGCGTCCGCGTCCTCGCGCTCACCGACCACGACGCGCTCGAGGGCATCGCGCCCGCCGAGGCGCGCGCGCGGGAGGCGGGCATCCGGCTGATTCCGGGCGTCGAGCTCTCCGTGCAGGAGGAGGGGATCGACGTGCATCTCCTCGCGTACGGGTTCGATCCGCGCGACCAGGCGCTGGTCGGCGCCGTGACCCGGTACCGGAACTCGCGGCGCGACCGCGCGCGGAAGATCCTCGCCCGTCTCAAGGGGCTCGGCATCCGCATCCCGCTCGAGGACGTGGAGGCGATCGCGCGCGGGGGCGCGATCGGCCGGCCGCACGTCGCCGAGGCGCTCCTCCAGGGAGGGTACGTCGAGTCGTTCAACGAGGCGTTCCAGCGCTTCCTCGGGCACCACGCGCCCGCGTACGTCCCGAAGACCGCCGTGTCGCTCGAGGAGGCGGTCGGCTTCGTCCGCGACGCGGGCGGCGTCACCGTCCTCGCGCATCCCGGCACCCTGAATCGCGACCACCTGATTCCGCGCTGGGCGCGCCGCGGCCTCGACGGCATCGAGGTCTGGCACTCGAAGCACGACGCCGCGGCCGTGGCGCGGTACCAGGGATTTGCGCAGCTCCACGGGCTCCTGATGACCGGGGGCTCGGACTACCACGGCGAGCGCACCCCCGCCGTGACCGTCGGCTCGGTCGTCGTCCCCGAATCGATCCTCGCCCCGCTCGACGACGTCCTCCGCGCGCGCCGCCCGCTCGGCTCGCGCCCGTAGCGCCGCGCCCGTAGCGCCGCGCCCATAGCGCCGCGCGCCGTCTTCGCAGGCGCCCGGTCCGTAGCGCCGCCCGGCCGGGGCGACAAACGATTGCGCCGCGGCGCCCGACCTGCTAGCGTCCTCGTTCCCGCTCCTCATGCAAACCGTCGCCCGAAGCGCCGCCCTCATCGCCTTCTCGGTCGCGTGCGGATACGCGAAGCTGATCCTGTTCCCGTTTCTGTTCTTCGTGGAGATCTTCTCGGTGGCCGTCTTCCTGTCGGGGGCGATCATGGGCGCGGCGTGGGGCGCATGGATCGGCGCCGCCTCGCGGTTCGTCTGGAGCGTCGCCAATCCGTACGGGCCGCCGCATCCGATCGTCCTGGCGGCGCAGGTCGCCGGGGCCGCCGCCCTCGGGGCGATCGGAGGCGTCCTCGGCCGGAGCCTGCTCCGGCGGAGCCGGGAGGGCCGCGCCGGCGCGGGCGCGCTCCTCGTGCTCGCGCTCGCCGGCATCGGGGGGACGGCCTTCTACGATCTCCTCACGAACGCGGCCCAGGGCGTGGCGTTCGGCGGCGTCCGGGCGACGCTCGCGCTCGCCGCGATCCCGTCGCTCCAGCACATCGCCTCGAACGGGATCCTCTTCGCGGTGATCGGCCGGCTCGCGATGCCGTGGCTCGCGCGCCATCCGGGAGTCGTCGGCGATGCCGCGTAACCGCACCCGGGCGCGCTGTCGCCGCGGCGGGCGCCACGCGGCCGCGCTCGCGGCGCTCCTCGGGCTCCTCCTGCTCGCGTCCCCTCCGACGAGCGCCGCCGCGCCCGCCCCCGCGGACTCGACCGCGGCGTCCGCGCGGCCGGCCGCGGCCGCCGACACGGCCGCGGTCTGGGTCGCGCCGCCGCCTCCAGTTCGCGTCGTCGGCGCGCGGGCTCCGACGATCGTGCCGGTGAAGCCGGCGGAGGCCCCGCCCGACAGCGGCGCGACGCCGGGCACGACGCCTCACGCCGGGCCGTCGGCGATCGACACCACCGCGGCCACGTACCGCCTCGAGGCGCTGCGCAAGCGGGGCGACGTCTCGCTGGTCGAGGTGCTCCGGGGACGCCAGGGCGTCCTGGCCGGGCTCTTCCCGGCCTTCGGCTCGAGGGCCGCGACGCTCGCGCTCCCGGATGCCGGCACGCGCATCCGCCCGTGGCCGGCGAACGTCGTCTCGGACCGCGCCACCGACGCGACCCTGATCGGGAGCGTGCCGCTCGGTTTGGGCGTCCCGGAGCTGGCCGCGGGATGGAGCGGAAGCGACGCCGACGGCGTCGAGCCGTTCGATCTGCTCCGCCTCGACGAGGGGGGCGCGCCGGCCCCGTTCCGGTCGGCGGGCGCGCTTCTCGCGGCTCCCGAAGGGAAGGTCGCGGAGACGATCGCCATGCCCGGCGAGATCGAGGGAGGGAACCGCCCGCGGAGCGCCCTCTATTATCGGCGGGGCGAGCAGGGCGCGCTCGACACCGGGGCGCGGTTCTCCTCGCCGCTCCTTCTGCGCGGCGTCGCCGCCTCCTTCACGCGCCACGAATCCGACGATCTCACGCCGTTCCTGGGATCCCTCTCCACGCGCTATCACCTGGCGGCGGGGCTGCCCCGGCTCGGCCCCGTCGACGCGTGGGTGGACGGCACGTTCTTCCAGAAGCGCATCGAGGTGGACATCCGGGACGGCTACGATCTCTTCGCCCAGCTGAACGGCATCCAGGCGGTGCGGCAGCGGGCCGAGTGGGGCTCGAGGGAGATCGCGCTCCATGCCCGCGCGCGGGGCGAGCGCGTCGACGCGAACGGCGCGCTCCGGCTGGGGCGCGCGACCGCGACGCAGGTCGACTACCTCGGAGGCCGCGAGCGGTGGTCGTACCCGGAAGTCGCGTTCCAGGGCGACGCCGTCGTGCGCACGGGCGGCCCCTGGACCTGGATCGGCTCCCTCGATCTCGCATCCCGCCGCGTCTCCTACCGCGCCGACTCGGTCCCGGCATTCACGCCGAGGATCGGATCGATGCGCGCGACCGGCGGCATCCGGCGCGCCTTCGGGGGATGGAACGGCGAGGCCACCGTCGCGGGGGACTGGCGGGAGCGGGACGGCGCCTTCGCGGACGCCCGCGTCTCCGTCTGGCGGGAGGGGGAGCGCGGCCGCGTCCGGCTCGACCTCGAATCGGCGCACGAGCGGCCGTCGTACGTCGATCTCCTGACCCCGGCGCGCACCACGCTCCTCTACGATCCCGACTACCTCGACCGGCCGGTCCGCGTCACGCGCTCCGGCGACCCGTCGTTGACGGCGCGGAGCCTCCGCGGCGCGCTCGCCTCGGCGGAGCTCGCGCCGGCGAAGGGGATCCGGCTCCTCGCCTCCGGATCGCTCCGCCGGCTCGGCGACGACTTCGGGTGGAACGCGATCCGGGTCGACACTCCCGACTCGGTCGTGATCGTGGACGCCGCGGGGCCGCGCGGCAGCGGATGGGCGGCGTTCGGATCGCTCGGCTACGACCTGACCGCGGGGCCGCTCCGGACCCGCGGGCTCGCCTGGACGCGGGGAAGCGGGGACCGCTCGCCGCGGGGCGGCTCGCCGCCGCGGCACGGGTTCGACGGGCTCGCCGACCTCTACGTCGTGCTCTTCGGCGGCGACCTGCCGCTCCACCTCGACCTCGCCGCGCACGCGACCGGGGCGCGCACCGGCCTGATCCGCGCGCCGGCGGTCGTGACGTGGGACGCGGGGATCCGCGCCGACTTCGGCGCGGCCGGCCTCTTCTTCGAATTCGACAACGTCTTCGATCGGGACGTCCCGAGCGGCGTCTACCTGATCGAGAGCGATTCCGGCGCCCTCCTCTCCCGGCGCACGTTCCACTTCGGGATCGTCTGGTACCTGCTCGACTAGCTCCCCGGCGGAGGAGATGGCGATGTGGGGACGGGAGCTCCGGGCCGGGCTCGTCTTCGTGCTGGCCTCGCTCGTGATCGGAACGGCCGTGCGCGCCGCGCGTCGCGCGCACGAGACGCGATTTCAGGAGATCGTCGCGCGACTCGAGGAGAGCGAGGGGAGCCGCCTCGAGCGGGAGGTCGGCGCGTCCCGCGCGGCAGGGGAGGATTCGACTGACGCCGGCGCGGCCGCCCCCGCCGACCGCGCCGCCACGCCCGCACGCCGAGCCGTGGCACCGGCGCGCCGCGCCGCCACGCCGCCCCCGCTCCGGCCCGCCTCCCTCGACGCGGACCGCGCCGGTGCCGCGGCGCTCGAGCGGCTCCCCGGCATCGGGCCGTCGCTCGCGGCCCGGATCGTGGCCGACCGGGCGTCGCGCGGGCCGTTCGGGACCCCCGAAGGGCTCCTCCGGGTTCCCGGGATCGGCCCGAAGACGCTCGCGCGAATCCGCCCCTACCTCGCTCGAGGAGCCGCGGCCGACTCCGGCGACGCCCCGGGCACGCCCCTCCCCCGGAGTCCCTGATCGGGAATTGAGCGACGCGGATTGCAACGCGGCTCGCAAAATTCGCGTCGGGCCGCCGCCGCGTCACGTGAAGGCTCTTCGCCAACCCCTCGTCATCGCGTCGTTTCCACGCTTCGCGCTCCCGCTCCGCCGGGTGGCACCCGTCTTGCGAATCGTCATTCCGCCGTTTTCGCATCCGTTGCCAAAGAACGGAGCGCGGGACGCCGATTCATCCCACCGAACCCAGAACCGAAACGACGACCCGCGGGGGATCACGCCGTGCAGCAGGAGAACATCGGCCTCAAGCTGCTGGAAGCGCGCATCATTACGCCCGAGGCACTCCAGAAGGCGCAGCAGCAGGTCAAGACCGGCGGCGGCAACCTGACCGCCGCGCTCATCAAGATCGGCGCCGTCACCGAGGACGACCTGAACAAGTTCCTCGGCGAGCTGTACGGCGTGCCGTCGATCGACCTCTCGAACTTCATGCCCGATCCCTCGGTCGTGAAGCTCCTTCCCGCCGACGTCGCGAACAAGTTCCAGGTGGTCCCCGTCTCCCGCAGCGGCCGCCGCCTCACCGTGGCCATGGTGAACCCCTCGAACATCTTCGCGATCGACGACATCAAGTTCATCACCGGCTGCGAGGTGCAGTCGATGGTCGCCTCCGAGGCGGCCATCAAGAAGGCCATCGACAAGGCGTACGACTCGGCCGCCTCCTTCGAGAGCGTCATGAAGGGGCTGGACGACGAGATCGAGGTCATCGAGGAGCAGGAGGACGAGGGTCCCGATCCGTCGCTCCTCGGCGAGGCCGACCAGGCGCCGGTCGTCAAGCTGGTGAACTCGCTGATCTCCGACGCCGTCCGCAAGGGCGCGAGCGACATCCACATCGAGCCGTACGAGAAGGCGCTCCGGGTCCGGTTCCGGATCGACGGCACGCTGTACGAGATGATGTCGCCGCCGTTCCGCATGAAGGCCGCGATCACGTCGCGGCTCAAGATCATGGCCGAGCTCGACATCGCCGAGCGGCGCATCCCGCAGGACGGCCGCATCAAGCTCCGGATCCTCGGCCGCACGATCGACCTCCGCGTCTCGACCCTCCCGACCATCTTCGGCGAGAAGGTCGTGATGCGAATCCTCGACAAGGGGAACCTGAACATCGACCTGAACAAGCTCGGGTTCCAGGAGCAGGCGCTCAGGGATTTCACCCGGGCGATCTCCCAGCCGTACGGCATGGTGCTCGTGACCGGACCGACCGGGAGCGGAAAGACCACGACACTCTACTCGGCGCTCTCGAAGATCAACGTGCCCGAGACCAACATCATGACGGCGGAGGACCCCGTCGAGTACAACCTCGAGGGGATCAACCAGGTGCTGGTGAACGAGGACGTGGGGCTCACGTTCTCCGCGGCGCTCCGCGCCTTCCTCCGGCAGGACCCGAACATCGTGATGGTGGGCGAGATCCGGGACATCGACACGGGCTCGATCGCCGTCAAGGCGGCGCTCACCGGTCACCTCGTCCTCTCCACCCTACACACGAACGACGCGCCGAGCACGATCAACCGAATGATCGACATGGGGATCGAGCCGTTCCTCGTCGCCTCCTCGACGAACCTCATCATGGCCCAGCGGCTCCTCCGCAAGGTCTGCCTCTCCTGCAAGACGGACGTGAAGCTCCACCCCGAGGTGCTCCGGGAGCTCGGGCTCACCGAGGAAGAGGTGAAGAAGGAGAACTTCAAGGAGGGGAAGGGCTGTGTGGACTGCAACAACACGGGATACAAGGGACGGATCGGCGTCTACGAGGTGATGCCGATGTCGTCCAAGATCCGCGACCTCGTGCTCGACCGGGCCTCGGTCAGCGATATCAAGAAGCAGGCGGTGGCCGAAGGGATGCTCACGCTCCGCGCCGACGGCCTCCTCAAGCTCAAGAAGGGCATGACGACGGCCGAAGAGGTCCTGAAGGAAACCGCGGCCGATCGCTAGCCGCCTCGGGGAGGAGACATGGTCTCGCTGCGCCAGTTGCTGGACGAGATGATCAAGATGCGGGCGTCGGATCTGCATATCTCGGCAGGGGTTCCGCCGCAGGTCCGCGTCGACGGCGCCATCACGCCGATGGGCCACCCGCCGCTCACGCCGCAGATGACGCAGCAGCTCGCGTACAGCGTCCTCACGGAGGAGCAGCGCAAGCGCTTCGAGACCACGAAGGAGCTCGATCTCTCCTTCGGCGTTCCGGGCCTGTCGCGGTTCCGTGCCAACGTCTACATGCAGCGCGGCGTCACCTCGATGGCCATCCGGCAGATCCCGTACGAGATCCTCACGTTCGAGCAGCTCGGCCTCACCAAGGTCGTGCGCGACTTCACGCTGAAGCAGAAGGGCCTGATCCTGGTCACCGGCCCGACGGGGAGCGGCAAGTCGACGACCCTGGCGGCCATGATCGATTCGATCAACACGAACCGGGCCGGCCACATCATCACGATCGAGGATCCGATCGAGTACGTGCACCACCACAAGAAGTGCATCGTGCACCAGCGCGAGATCAACTCCGACACCACCACGTTCGAGACGGCGCTCAAGTACGTGCTGCGCCAGGACCCGGACGTGATCCTGGTCGGCGAAATGCGCGACCTGGAGACCATCGCCGCGGCGCTCACGATCGCCGAGACGGGTCACCTGGTCCTCGCCACCCTGCACACGAACTCCGCGTACGAGTCGATCAACCGCATCGTGGACGCGTTCCCGGCCGAGCAGCAGCAGCAGATCCTGTCGCAGCTCGCGTTCGTGCTCGAGGGCGTGATGACGCAGCAGCTGATCCCGCGGGCCAAGGGGCCGGGCCGGGTCATGGTGGCCGAGGTCCTCGTCTGCACGCCCGCCGTCCGCGCGGTCATCCGCGAACGGAAGATCCACCAGATCTACAGCCTCATGCAGGCCGGAACCAAGCACGGCATGCAGACGATGAACCAGGCCCTGTTCCAGGCGTACATCAACAAGCACATCTCGCTCGACGAGGCGCTCGGTCGCAGCACCGACGTGAAGGAGCTCGAGGGGATGCTGGAGAAGGTCGGAGTCAACGTCGCCGCCGCCTACTAGGCGTCCGCGTCAGGGGGAATCGCCGTGCCCGTCTATCTGTGGAAAGGCCGCACCGTCGGCGGGGAGATCCAGAGCGGGGAGCTGACGTCCGACTCGCAGGACGAAGTGCTCGCCGCGCTCCGGAAGAAGCGGATCATCATCACGTCGGTCCGCGAGAAGCGCGGGGAGATCAAGCTCGCCCTGCCGAAGCTCGGCGGCGGCGTGTCGACGCGCGACCTGGCGATCTTCACGCGGCAGTTCGCCACGATGATCAACGCCGGGCTCCCGCTCGTCCAGTGCCTCGACATCCTCTCGAAGCAGACCGAGAAGGAGAACTTCCGGACGATCATCGCGCAGGTCATGCGCGAGGTGGAGGCGGGCAACACGCTGGCCGAGTCGCTCGCGAAGAAGGAGAACAACCGGGTCTTCGACGAGCTGTACGTGAACATGGTCGAGGCCGGCGAGGCCGGCGGTATCCTCGACGACATCCTCCAGCGGCTCGCGACGTTCATCGAGAAGGCCGAGGCCCTGAAGCGGAAGATCCAGGGCGCCATGGTCTACCCGGCGGTCGTCATGACGGTCGCCGTGCTGGCGACGTCGTTCATGCTCATCTTCATCATCCCGACGTTCGCGAAGATGTTCACCGGCTTCGGCGCCGAGCTGCCGCTCCCGACGAAGATCGTCATGGGGCTCTCCTCCTTCCTGCGGGCGTACTGGTGGCTCCTCCTCGGCGGCATCGGGGGGTTCGCCTTCGGGATCCAGCGCTACTACCGGACCGAGCAGGGTCACGTGCAGATCGACAAGTTCCTGCTCCGGATCCCGGTGCTGGGCGACGTCATCCGGAAGGGCGCCGTGGCGCGCTTCACGCGGACGCTGGGCACGCTGATCAGCTCGGGCGTTCCGATCCTGACCGGCCTCGAGATCACGGCCCGCACGTCGGGCAACCGGGTCATCCAGCAGGCGATCATGGCCGCGCGGGCTTCGATCCGGGAGGGCGAGACGATCGCCGCGCCGCTCCGGGAGTCGAGCGTCTTCCCGCCGATGGTGGTGCAGATGATCTCCGTGGGCGAGGAGACCGGTGCGCTCGACGACATGCTGACGCGCATCGCGGACTTCTACGACGACGAAGTGGACACCGCGGTCGATTCGCTGACCTCGCTCATCGAGCCCCTCATGATCGTCTTCATGGGCGGCGTCGTGGGCGGCATGGTCGTCGCGATGTACCTCCCGATGTTCAAGCTGATCAACGTGGTGGCGGGCGGGCACTGAGCCGGAACCGGAGAACGGAATCGACATGACGCAGCCGCATCGGACCGGGGGGCCGGGCGACGACGACGCGCCGCTGCTCGAGGTGAACGCGGTCATCTTCGGTCGGATGGCGCTGATCACCCTGGTCGTGGTGATGGCGGTCGCCTTCTCCGCCCGGGCCACCGACCTGTCGCAGCACGTGCCGCTCGCGTTCCTGGTCGTGCTGTCGGCGGGGCTCGCGGTGGCGTACCACCGCGCGGCGCGCGGGGCCGACGCGGTGCGGCCGCTCCTCGCGACGCAGCTCCTGGTGGACGTGGCGGTGATCTCGTACCTACTCGTCTTCACCGGCGGCGCTTCGAGCCCGTTCGTGCCGCTGTACCTGCTGGCGCCGCTCCTCGGGGGGGTGTTCCTGACGGTGCGGGGCGGCGCGCTCCTGGCCGCCGCGTCGTCGATCGCGTACCTGGTGCTGGTGGCGGCGGAGCGCGGGGGGATGCTCCCGCCGATGTCGTTCGGGCTCACGGAGCCGCTGAGCGCCTCGGCGCTCACGGTCCGCGCGGTGCTGTACGTGCCGCTCTTCTTCGTGGTGGGGCTGATCGGGGGGGCGCTGGGCCGATCGCTCCGCGAGGGGCGCCGGGCGCTCGAGGAGACCCGGGCCGAGCTGAACCGGGCGCTGTTCGACACCGAGACGATCCTCGAGAACCTCTCGAGCGGGCTCGCGTCGATCGACGCCGAGGGCGTGGTGCGGCACTGGAACCGCGCCGCGGGGGAGATCCTCGGCGTGGCGCCCGAAGCGGTGCGGGGGCAGCGGTACGAGACGGCGCTCGGCGCCGGGCTCGAGGCGTTCACCGCGCGGCTCAGGGAGACGCTCGAGACGGGGGTGCCGGCGGCGCGCCACGAGGCGACCGTGACGACCCGCTCGGGGCGGGTGGTGCCGATGGGCGTCTCGACGAGCCTCCTCCGGGACGGGGAGGGGAAGCGGCGCGGGGTGATCGCGCTCTTCCAGGATCTCTCGGACGTGAAGGCCCTGGAGGAGCGGATCCGCCGGGGCGAGACGCTGGCCGCGATCGGGGAGCTGTCGGCCGGCATCGCGCACGAGATCCGGAATTGTCTGAACCCGATCGCGGGGTCGGTCGAGGTGCTGCAGCGCGAGCTCAAGGTGTCGGGGGAGAACGCGCGCCTCCTCGATCTGATCGTCCGCGAGTCGGAGCGGCTCGACAACTTCATCCGGGAGCTGCTCGACTACGCGCGCGAGCGGCCGCTCAAGACGGAGCGCGTGGACGTGGGCGAGCTGCTCCGCGAGATCGCGGAAGTGGCGCGCCGCCATCCGAGCGGCGACGCGCGGAAGCGGATCGTCGTGGAGGCGGGTGCGGATCCGATCTGGATCCAGGTCGACTTCGAGCAGATGAAGCAGGTGCTCCTGAACCTGCTCCTGAACGCGCTCGAGGCGATCGAGGGAAGCGGCACGGTCACCGTGGTCGCGGCGCCGCCGGGGACGGTTCCCCGGCGACGCTCCGGCTCGCGGAGCCTGGTCTCGGTGGAGATCCGCGACACGGGTGTCGGGATCCCGCCGGAGGAGCTGGGCCAGGTATTCGAGCCGTTCTTCTCCACGAAGCAGGGCGGCACGGGCCTGGGGCTCGCGATCGCGAACCGCATCGTGGAGCGACACGGAGGCACGCTGGAAATCGAGAGCCGGGTCGGCGCGGGCACGACGCTGCGCCTCTGGCTTCCCCGCGCGGAGCACACGGCCGAGGTCGTGGCGCACGCCGCCTAACGCAACACTTCGAGCGAGGATGGTCCCGTGGCCGGCGAGAAGATCCTGATCGTAGACGACGAAGAGAGCATGGTGCAGTTCCTCTCGATCCTCCTCTCCAAGGAAGGGTACGAGGTGCACGTGGCTCGGTCGGGGAAGGACGCCCTGAGCCAGGCCGAGGAAGAGGCCTTCGACGTCGTCGTCACCGACATCAAGATGCCGGGCGAGATCGACGGGCTCGGCGTCCTGTCCGGGGTGAAGAAGATCGACTCGTCCATCCCGGTCGTGATCCGGACGGCGTTCGCCTCGCAGAAGTCGGCCATCGAGGCGCTGAACCGCGGCGCGTACCAGTACCTCGAGAAGAGCGCGAAGAACGACGAGATCCGCCTCGTGATCAAGAACGCGCTCGCGATGCGGCGCGTGCAGTCCGAGAACGTCCTCTTGAAGCGCCAGCTCAAGCGCTCCGACGACGCCAAGGAGATCATCGGGCACAGCGAGCAGATCCAGCGGGTGCTGAAGCTGGTCGAGAAGGTGGCCGATTCCGACTCGACGATCCTGATCGTGGGCGAGAGCGGCACGGGCAAGGAGCTGATCGCGAAGCGGATCCACTACTTGAGCCGCCGCGCCGAGGGGCCGTTCGTGACGATCAACTGCGGCGCCCTGCCGAAGGACCTCCTCGAATCGAACCTGTTCGGCCACGTGAAGGGCTCCTTCACGGGTGCCGTCCGCGACCAGGAAGGGCTCATGGCGGTCGCGCAGGGCGGGTCGTTCTTCCTCGACGAGGTCGGCGAGACGCTCCCCGCGACGCAGGTGAAGCTCCTCCGCGCGCTCCAGGAGCGGGAGATCATCCCGGTCGGCGGCACGAAGCCGCGGAAGATCGACCTCCGGCTGATCGCGGCGACGAACGCCGATCTCGAGCGCGCCGTGGCCGAGAACCGCTTCCGCGCCGATCTCTTCTACCGGCTGAACGTGATCCAGGTCCGCCTCCCGGCGCTCCGCGAGCGGAAGGAGGACATCGAGGAGATGGTCGAGCATTTCCTCGGGAAGCTCACGGTCGGCAAGGAGCCGAAGGTCCTGAGCAAGGAGGCGCGAGATTCGCTCCTCAACTACGACTGGCCGGGGAACGTCCGCGAGCTCGAGAACGTGATCGAGCGCGCCGTGATCCTGAGCGACGACGGCGTGCTCACGCCGGACGACCTTCCGGAGCGCGTGCTCCAGGGCGCCAAGGGCCGCGGGAGCCTCGTGATCGACAACCCGACCATGACGCTCGACGAGCTCGAGCGCGAGTACATCCTCAAGGTCCTCCATTACACGGCCGGCCAGAAGAAGCGCGCATCCGAGATCCTCGGGATCAATCCGTCGACGCTCTACCGAAAGCTCCTGAGCTACGGCCTCCTGACCGAGAAGGAAGCGGCGAGCGAGAGCCAGGTCGGCTAGCCGAAACGTTGCGCGTCGCCTCGATCGTGCAATTTGTGATTTCCACGGGGGTGCACGTGCGGATTGCGTGACGCACGCCGTCCGGGCCGCGCGGCCGGGAACGGCGTCCCTCCGAAAGCGACACGACGACACGCGATTACGCCGGTCCCGTCGGCGCGGAGCGGCCGTGGCACGGTGGTTGCGATAGCCCGGGTCAGCGATGTTCGAAGGACGAGAATCGGGCCAAGGACGGCCAGAGCCCGGAGGAGGTGGTAGCAGGTGATCCAGAATCAGAAGGGTTTCACCCTGATCGAGCTGATGATCGTCGTAGTGATCATCGGGATTCTGGCGGCGATCGCGATTCCGAACTTCATCTCCATGCAGGACCGCGCACGCGAAGGCAGCGTGAAGGCGAACATGCACACGTTCCAGCTGGCGATCGAGGACTTCGCGGTCAAGTCGTCCGGGATCTATCCGGTGGCGGCGGATGCCGCGGCCGTGCAGGCGAACTTGCCTAACGGCGTGTGGCTGACCAATCCGTTCACCGGCGCCGCGAACGAAGGACCGGAGACGTGGGCCGGCGCGGCGGCGACACTCGGGCGGTACGCGGCGAACGCGACCACCGCTGGATACACCATCACGGGCTATGGCAAGGCGGCAGCCTTGAGCCTGACGTTGAGCAACGGATAAGCGGAGAAGGGACGCGGTACCACTCATCAACACGGAGGAAGAACATGCTTCGCAATGACAAGGGCTTCACCCTCATCGAGCTCATGATCGTGGTCGTGATCATCGGTATCCTCGCGGCCATCGCGATTCCGAACTTCATCGCGATGCAGGACCGTGCGCGTGAGGCCAGCGTGAAGGCCAACATGCACACCTTCCAGCTCGCGGTCGAGGACTTCGCCGTGAAGAACACGGGCACCTATCCGGTGGCCGCGGACGCGGCGGCGGTCCAGGCGAATCTCCCGGGCGGCGCGTGGCCGACCAATCCGTTCACGGGCGTCGCCAACGAGGCGCCGGAGACGTGGGCGGGTACGGCTGCGACGCTGGGACGCTTCGCGACGAACGCGACGACGACGGGCTACACGATCAGCGGCTACGGCAAGTCGGCCGTCCTCCCGCTGACGCTGTCCAACGGTTAATCGTCGGCTGATCTTGGGGCGGCAGGTTCGGTTCCGACCGACCTGCCGCCCTTCTTCGTTTCCGGTCCAACCCCCGGTGTGCCAACGAAATCGGTTCGGGGTGACGCCTGGCACCGATCTTGCCGTTCCGGGGGCGGAATCGTGTGCCGACGTTCCCACGAGGCGAGACCAACCGCGATGAGCCGTTTCAACGACCAGAGCGCCACCCCGCGCGCCTGGGCCGGCGCGCCCGGCCCGATCGAAGAGGTCCCGCCGCTCCCGCTCCTTGCGATCGACGGGCTGACCAAGATCTACCGCGATCCGATGACGCTGAAGCCGTTCACGGCCGTGGACGGCATCTCCCTGACGCTCGAGCGCGGCGAGATCTTCGGCCTCCTCGGCCCGAACGGGGCCGGGAAATCGACGACGATCAAGATGATCCTCGGACTCGCGCGCCCCACGTCCGGCTCGGTCCGCCTCGACGGGCGCGATCCCTCCGATCCGGACGCGCGGCGCCGCCTCGGGTACCTTCCCGAGAATCCCTGCTTCTACGACCACCTGACGCCGCTCCAGTACCTCGACCTCGCGGGGGCCCTGTTCGATCTCCGCCGCGACGTCCGCCGCTCCCGCGCGACCGAGCTGGTCGAGCGGCTCGGGCTCGCTCCGCACGCGGGGAAGCCGCTCCGGACGTTCTCGAAGGGGATGACGCAGCGGCTCGGACTCGCGCAGGCGCTGATCAACCGCCCGACGCTCCTCGTCCTCGACGAGCCGATGTCGGGCCTCGACCCCGTGGGCCGCGCCGAGGTGAAACAGCTCCTCCGCGAGGAGCGCGAGCGCGGCGCGACGGTGCTCCTCTCGAGCCACGTGCTCGCCGAGACGGAGGCGATCTGCGACCGGGTCGGCATCGTGAAGGCCGGACGGCTGATCCAGGTCGGCTCCGTGCCGGGGCTCCTCGCCTCCGGCGTCCGCGAGTGGGAGATCGCGATCGACGGGCTCCCCGAGCCGCTCGCGTCCCGCTTCCGCGCCGCCGGCCATCGCGTCGACCGGGTCGGCTCCCGCTGGATCGTCCGCGTGGACGACGGCGCCGCGCTCCAGCAGGCGCTCGCCGCCCTGACCGGAGCCTCGGTCTTCGTCCACTCGGTCGAGCCGCGCCGCCAGACGCTCGAGGAGCACTTCATGCGCGCGCTGGGCGCCGGCGGGGAGGCGGCGTCGTGAGGCGCGTGCTCGCCATCGCCGGCTCCACGGTGCGCGAGGTCGTGCACGAGCGGATGGTGCTCACGCTCGCGCTCTTCGGCATCGGGCTGATCGGCGCGTCCCAGGTCCTCTCTCCGCTCGCGCTCGGGGAAGGGCGGAAGGTGGTCACCGACTTCGGGCTCGCGGGTTCGTCGATGCTCGCGACGCTCCTCGCCGTCTTCCTCGGCTCGACGCTCCTCCACAAGGAGCTCGACCGCCGCACGGTCTTCGCCGTGATGGCGAAGCCGATCCGGCGCGCGGAGTTCCTCCTCGGCAAGTTCGCGGGGCTCTGGGTGACGACGACGGCGCTCCTGGTCGGGATGACCGCGATCCTGCTCCTCCTCCTGCTCGTGGTCTACGGCGGCGCGCCGCTTGCGCTCCTGGGATCGCTCGTCCTCTCCATGGCCGAGCTCCTGACGATCACGGCCATCGTCGTCCTCTTCTCCTCGTTCACGACGCCGGCCCTGACCGCCTTCTTCTCGATCGCGGTCGTGGTGGCCGGCCATTTCGCCGAGGACCTCCGGTACTTCGGCCAGCAGGGGTCGCCGGTCCTGGGCGCCGTGACCGGCGCCGTCTACTGGCTCCTGCCGCACCTCTCGATCTTCAACGCGCGCGGGCAGGTCGTGCACGACGTCGCGATCGATCCGGCCCGGATCGCCTTCGCGATCGCGTACGCCGGCCTCTACGCGGCCGCGTCGCTCCTCGCCGCGGGCGCCGTCTTCGAGCGGAGGGAGTTCCGGTGAGCGCCGCGCCGCCGCGCGGCCTCCGCGCCGCGCTCCCGTTCCTCGTGTCGGGCGCGCTCCTCGCCGGCGCCGGCGCGGTCCACGCCGCGCTCGAGCGGCGCTCCGCGGCCCCGCCCGTCGACGAGCTCCTCTACTACCCATCGGGGACGTACGTCCGCCAAGCCTCCCTCGGCTACGAGACGGCGGCCTCGGACGTCGCGTGGCTCCGCGGCATCCAGTACTACGGCGAGCACCGGCTCACCGACCAGAAGTTCGACCTGATCGGACACGTCATGTCGGTCGTGACCGATCTCGATCCCCGGTTCGAGCAGCCGTACGTCTTCGGCGCGTTCGTCCTGGCCCAGGAGCGGAAGGACGTCCCGGCCGGGCTCGCCCTCCTCGCGAAGGGGCGCGAGGCGAACCCCGAATCGTGGCGTCTCGCGTTCGAGACGGGCTTCCTCTACTACGTCTGCGCGCACGACTTCGCCGCGGCCGGCCGGTATTTCGCGATGGCGAGCCGGCTGCCGGGCCATCCCGCCTACGCCGAGCGGTTCGCGGCCTGGGCGAACGAGCGGGCCGGCCGGCGCGACGTCGCGATCCTGCTCTGGAAGCGGGTGCTCGCCACCGGGAACGAATACATGCAGGAGACGGCCCGGCGCGAGCTCCGGAACCTCGGCGTGGAGGACCTGCCATGAGCACCGACTCGGTCTTCGTCCAGGGGGCGGCGTTCGTCGTCGGCCTGGTCCTCGGCTCGTTCCTGAACGTCGTCATCGCCCGGCTGCCGCGCGGCGAGTCGATCGTCTCGCCGCCGTCCCGCTGCCCCAAGTGCCGGACGCCGATCCGTCCGATCGACAACGTCCCGGTGCTCTCGTACCTGCTCCTCGGCGGCCGCTGCCGCGCCTGCCGGAAGCCGATCGCGTGGCGCTATCCCGTCGTGGAGCTGAGCGCGGGGCTCCTCCTCTGGCTCCTCGTGCGGCGCGCCGAGCACCCCGCGCTCCTCGTGCCGCACGCGGCGTTCGTCCTGGCGCTCCTCGCGGTCGCGTGGATCGACTTCGACACGCGGACGATCCCCGACGCGGTCACGATCCCCGGCGTGGGGCTGGGACTCGCGGCGAGCCTCTTCGGGCCGCCGGGGCTCCTGGCGGCCGCGATCGGCGCCGTCGCCGGCGGCCTCAGCCTCTGGCTGGTGGGAGCGGCGTACGAGCGCGCGACCGGCGTTCCCGGCATGGGCGGCGGCGACGTGAAGCTCGCCGCGATGATGGGCGCGTTCCTCGGCGCGGGCGGCGTCTTCGGCGCGATCTTCCTCGCTTCGTTCGCGGGGTCGCTCTTCGGCGTGCTCCTCATCGCGCGCGGCAAGGGAGACAAGCGGAGCGCGATCCCGTTCGGGACGTTCCTCGCGCCAGCGGCCGTCGCGCTCCTGCTCTACGGCGACGCGCTCTGGCGCTGGTACCGGTCGCTCCTCCCGTGAATTCGTTGCACGTTGCACGTCGCGGCGGGTCGCGCCGGCGACCCGGGCGCTGGCCCGATCGAACCATCGGCTCGCCAAAACGGCCAGCGATCGTCACTCCCGGGCGGCGAATTCCGGACGGCGACGCGACTTGGACCCTGGCATGCCCCTTGCGTTCCACCGACGGAAGGCAGTCCCCAGCGGATTCGGAGGATTCCATGAACGGCGTGGCAGGACGGGCGGACCGGGCGGAGAGCGCTCCCGCGACCGCGGGCTTCACCTTGGTCGAGCTCGCGATCGTGCTCGTGATCTTCGGCATCATGTCGGCGGTCGCGCTTCCCGGGCTGAACCGGTTCCTCCGCTCGGTCGAGCTGAACGGGCAGGTCCAGAACTTCGCCACCACGCTCCGCGTCGTCCGCCAGCGGGCGATCACCGAGAACAACGACTACGTCGCCTACTGGGACGCCGCCGCGCGGAAGATCAAATGGTGGGACGACGACAACAACGACGGCGTGAAGGGCGGTATGGAGAAGTCCGGAGAGACCGCGGCGCTCCCGTCGTGGATCACCGTGACGAACTCGAGCACGAACCCGTTCCCGTCGGACACGGTGGTCTTCACGCCCAACGGCGCGGCCAGTATCTCGGGCAGCACGATCTACTCGAACGCGGAAGGGTACCAGCGATCGCTGTCGGTGGTCCGCCCGACCGGGATGGTGACGGTGCAATGACGAACGCGCGACGCAGGATCGGACGCCGCGGCCCCTCGACGACGGGCGCCGCGGGCTTCAGCTTGATCGAGGTGATGTTCGCGCTGACGTTCCTCGCGGTCGGGATCCTGGCCGTCGCGGCCATGATCCCGGCGGGAACGAAGGGCGTGACCCAGAGCCGCGTGATCACGAACGGCCTCATGGCCGCGCAGGTGAAGATGGAGCAGCTGCGAGGGACGCCTTACCTCTCCCTCGCGCCCGGCACGTTCTCCGACACGACCTCGGTCTTCACCCGGACGTGGACGGTGACGGATTCCGTGCCGATGGCCGGATGCAAGCGCATCCAGGTCACGTCGGTTTGGACCGACAGCCGCGGAACGCAGTCGACGAACCTGACGAGCTACGTGACCCGATGACCCCGGCAGGGAGGCCCGTGAACGAGGTGATCCCCGTGAACGAACGCGGAACGAACCGAAGCGCCGGTTTCACCCTGGTCGAGGTCGTGATCGCCACGCTGCTCTTCGCGATGGTGATCGGATCGATCTACCAGATCTACATCCGCGGCGAGCGCTCCCAGCAGATCGGGCTCGAGCTCGCCGAGGCGAACCAGAACGCCCGGAGCGGCGTCGACCTGATCGCGCGCGAGCTGCGGTCGGCGGGGTACGGCATCAACCCGTCGATCCAGCCGTCCATCATCGTCGGCTCGCAATACCGCGTGACGTTCGCGCTCGACATCAACGGGAACCGGCAGATCGACCAGGGCGAGGTCATCACGTACTTCCTCGACCCGAGCACGAGCGACCCGCTGGTCGCCGGCGCGAATCCGTACGATTTCGTGCTCCGCCGGAAGGTCGGCACCGCGGGCGACTCGCTCGCCGCGCCGGTCTCGGGCCAGGGCGAGATCGTGGCGTACGGGCTGACGCAGCGCTCCGCCGACAACGTGACGTCGAAGAACGTCCCGCTCTTCAGCTACCTGGACGCGAACACGGTCGCGCTGGAGATGAAGACCGGCACGCCCAACGATCCCGCCGGCGTCTTCTTCGGCCGGACGGTCGCGAGCGCCGACCTCGGCATCCCGCCGGGGCCCGGCACCGCGAGCAAGGTGAAGACCGTCGTCGTTCGGATGGTCACGGAGACGAAGCAGAAGAACCAGGAGAACGGCACGTACGACCGCGTCTCGATGGCGACGACCGTGCAGCCCCGGAACTTCCCGTTCCTCGCGCAGGCGAACCAGGCGTACCAGGCCGCGAACA
>JBLMXB010000092.1:0-13369 GCA_050257555.1 Hyphomicrobiales bacterium
GGACGTCGACGTGCCGACGGCGATCGCGCGCGTGAAGGAGGCGCTCGCGCTCGAGGGGTTCGGCGTCCTGGGCGAGATCGACCTCCGGGCGAAATTCCAGGAGAAGCTGGGGATCGACTTCGAGGAGTACGTGATCCTCGGCGTCTGTCACCCGGCATCGGCGTACCGGGCCGTGTCGATCGAGGAATCGATCGGCGTCTTCCTCCCCTGCAACGTGCTGGTGCACGCCGTCCCGGGCGGCGCCTCGATCAAGGCGATCCGCCCGGCCGCGACGCTCTCGATCGTCGGGAACCCCGCGCTCACCGACGTGGGTCGCGAGGTCGAAGCGCAGCTCGAGCGCGCGGTGGCCGCCGCGTAGCCCCGACCCATCCCACCGGAGAACGAACCCATGAACCCGAAACCAACGGCCGTGTCCCCGCGCTCGCTCGCGCTCGCCGTCCTTGGTGCCGGCCTGCTCGTCGCGGGCTGCGCCGGGCGAAGCGCCACGTCGGAGTCGTCGGGCACCGCCGGCGTCGGCGGCACCGAAACCACGGCCGGCGCGCCGGCCTCCCCCGAGACCCCCGCCAGCAAGGAGAACACGATGGCCGCTCCCGGCACGATGCCGGTCAAGCCCGACGTGGAGCCGCAGCACATCAAGGTCCAGCACATCCTGATCGGCTTCGCGGGGACGATTCCCGGCAAGCCGATCACCCGCACGAAGGAGGAGGCGAGGGTGCTCGCGTACCAGATCCTCGAGCGGGCGCGGAAGGGCGAGGACTTCGACGCGCTCGTGCGCCAGTACACCGACGATTCGCCGCCGGGGATCTACGGCATGAGCAACTTCAACGTGACGCCCGGCCCCGGCGAGTACCCGCGCGACCGGATGGTGCCCGCGTTCGGGAACGTCGGATTCGCGATGAGCGCCGGGAACATCGGGATCGCCGACTACGATCCGGAGACCAGCCCGTACGGCTGGCACATCATCAAGCGGCTGGAATAGCTCCGTCGCCGTTCGCGGGGCGCCCGAGAGACTCGAGCACGAACGGCACGAGATCGGTGAGACGCGCGGGGGCCCGCCCGGGCTCCCGCGCTCTCGTCTCGGCGCCGACGCCCCAGGCCGCGAAGAACGCCGCGTTCCGCGTGTGCGTCTTCACGCGGCCGTCCTCCAGGTTGCCGTGGTCGCTCGCGACGATCACGGTCGTCTCCCGCAGGTCGACCGACGCGAGGATCGTCCGGAGCGCGGCGTCGAGGTCGCGGAGGCACCGCTCGGCCGCCGCGCGGTCCTGCGCGTGGCCCGCGCGGTCGGTCTCGAAGTACTCGAAGAGCGCGAAGTCGACCGCGGACGATTCGCGCGCGATGATCGCGCCGGCTTCCTCGGGGCTCCGGAGCGGCAGGTCGTAGCCCCACTCCCGCATCCGCCAGTGGGTCAGGTCGTGGACGACCGCCCGCCCCTCGGTGAGGTCCTCCCAGGTCCGGAAGGGCCGCCCCGACGCCATCGTCGCGAGCGTGGTCGCGGAGAGGCGCCGCTTCCGCTCCGGCATCTCGAAGAAGCGGGGTCCGAACGCGTTCAGGAAGGAGGCCGCGAGCCCAGCCTCCGTGAGCCGCTTCAGAATCGATCGCTCGGCCAGGATCCCTTTGAGCGTGGGCCCCGGAAAGCCCGACATGTGCCGCCCGAGCGCCGCGGGCGCGTTCACCCCGGTCAGGATGGAGGTCTGCCCCGTGGCGCTCTGGGGGAGCCCAGGAACGCCCAGGGCGGCGTCCAGGCCGTGGGCCATGGCGGGCGGTCCCGCCGGTCCCTCGGGACGCCGGGAGGCGGTGAGGCGGAGCGTCGGGAAGTCGCCCGCGGCGAGCGGGTTCACGGCGGGATCGTCCTCGCCCACCCCGATGCCGTCGATGAAGAAGAGGAGGACGCGCCGCGGCGGCGCGGGTGGCGCTACGTGGCGGGTCATTGGCGTTCCCGAAGCGGGCCGGCCGACCGGGACCCGAAAAACGAAACGGGAGCCGGTGGCCTAGCGCCAGGTCGTTGCAGGGCCGGCGACGCGGGATCAGTGACCGGCGCTAGGTGGCTCCCGAATTCGTTATCCGGGAGGAACATACGCAATCGTCGTGCCACGGTTGCCCTTGCGGTGCGCCCACGAGCGTCGTATAATTCAATGGTAGGCATCGTGTTACCGGTGGCCGGTTCGCGCCGGGAGCATCCTTCGCGCCTCGCTCGCGGAATCGCCGCTCCCTGCACTCGCGCCCCGTGCAAACGAGCAGGATTGGCGGAAATCACAGCGGGAAAAAGCCTTGACACGGTTTGGTCCCGGTCTATAGTCGCCAATCGCGAGCCGCGAGGCGCATATGTTGTCTCCCGGCTCGGGCTTACGGCGCCGGACGTCACGCCGCGCTCGCGGTGGGCGGATTCGCCGGAGAATCGAGGGGGCGCCGGCTTCGAGACTCGCCAGGAGGGGCTGATGACCAAGGCAGATATCGTAGACGAAATCGCCGAGCGGACCGGCCTCACGAAGAAGGACGTCGCGGACACCGTGGACGAGTTCCTGGAAGCCGTTTCCCGGGCGCTCGCCTCCGGAAAGCACATCGAGATCCGCGGATTCGGCACCTTCAAGGTGAAGGATCGGAAGTCGCGTCTCGCGCGCAATCCGAGGACCGGAGAGTCGGTCCCCGTGCCGCCGCGTCGCGTGCCCGTCTTCAAGGTGTCGAAGGAGCTGAAGGACATCGTCGCCCAGATCTGAAGCCGCACCGCCCAAGAACGAACGACGGGACGCCGCATCGCGGCGTCCCGTTTGCGTTTGGGGGGATCGCGACGCGCCCGCTCAGCGGCGGTCGCGGATGAGGAGGAGCCGGACCAGCTGGAGCACGGCCGCCGCCGCGGCCGCGACGTACGTCAGGGCCGCCGCGTCGAGCACCTTCTTGGCGTCCGCCTGCTCCGCGGGGGCCACCAGGCCGAGGCGGTTCAGCTGGACCAGCGCCCGGCGGCTCGCGTCGAACTCGACGGGGAGCGTCACCAGCTGGAAGAGGACCGCGAACGAGAAGAGCGCGATCCCGACGTCGAGGAGGCTCAGCCCCGCGATCTTGAAGCCGGGCGCGAAGAGGAGCCCGGCGATGATGAAGATCCACGAGAGGTTCGTGCCCAGGTTGGCCGCCGGGAAGATCGCCGTCCGGAGGCGGAGCGGGACGTACCCCTGCGCGTGCTGGATCGCGTGGCCGACCTCGTGCGCCGCCACGGCGACCGCGGCGACGGACGGCTCCTCGAAATTGTGCGGCGAGAGGCGGACCCGCTTGCTCATCGGATCGTAGTGATCCGAGAGAACACCCTGCCCCTCCTCGACTTCCACGTCCATGATCCCGTTCTGCCGGAGGATCGTCTGGGCGATCTCCCGTCCCGTCCGCCCGCTGGCGGAGCGGACCCCGCTGAACTTGGCGTACGTCGACTGAACCCTCTGCTGCGCATAGAAGGCCAGGATCATGGCCGGGATCAGAAGCAGCATCGTCGGATCCCAGAAGAGCGGGAAGAACATCGTCATCCTCCGGTCGTCGTGTCGGGCTTGGGGCTCCGGTTTCGCTCCCCTATACTGCCGGGACGCGCCCCGGTTCCGTTTCTTTCACCATTGAGACTACCATCGCGATTCCCGCGATTCAATCGAACGAGGCAAGCGTGGCAACGACTTACGTCGACCTGAGGAGCGACACCGTGACCCGGCCGACCGGCGGCATGCGGCTCGCCATGGCCGAGGCCGAGGTCGGGGACGACGTCTTCCACGACGACCCGACCGTGAGGCTACTCGAGGAGGAGACGGCGGCGGTCCTCGGGAAGGAGGCGGCCCTCTTCGTTCCGACCGGATGCATGGGGAACGAGTGCGCGATCGCGGTGCAGACGCGAGAGGGGGACGCGATCCTGCTCGAGCGCAGGAGCCACCCGATCACGGTCGAAGCGCGCGCCGTCACGGAGCTCCTCCGGCGCCGGTTCGTCCCGCTCGACGCCGACCGCGGCCTCCTCGATCCGGCCGAGGTCGTCCGCGCGCTCGAGCGCGGCGACGCGCCGGCCGGAGCCGCGGGCCCCGAGGGGCGGGACGGCGAGGCCCGGATCGCGCTCGTCGAGGCCGAGTGCACGCACAACGCCGCGTCGGGCGCGATCTATCCGCTCCCGCGGCTCCAGGCGATCGGGAAGGCGGCGCGCGATCACGGGCGACCGCTCCACCTGGACGGCGCGCGCCTCTGGAACGCGAGCGCCGCGACCGGCGTCCCCGTCGCCGACTACGCCGCGTGCGCCGACACGGTGATGGTCTGCTACTCGAAGGGGCTGGGCGCGCCGCTCGGCTCGGCGATCGCGGGGCGGATGGACGCGATCGAGGCGGCGCGCGACGTGCGGCGCGCGTTCGGCGGCGCGATGCGCCAGGTCGGGATCGTCGCGGCGGGCGCGCTCTACGGCCTCCGCCACCATCGCGCGCGCCTGGCCGAGGACCACCGGCGCGCGCGGCGGCTCGCGGAGGGGATCGCGGCGATCCCCGGCCTCGCGATCGATCCCGGGACGATCGAGACGAACATCGTGATCGCGGAGGTGACCGGCGATCCTGCTCGGGTGAAGACGTTCGCCGCGGCGCTCGAGGCCGACGGCGTGCTCGTGATCCCGTTCGGCGGCCCCGGCCGCTTCCGCGCCGTGACCCACCTCGACCTCGACGACGACGCCATCGAGCGCGCCCTCGCGGCGATGCGCGCGGCCGCCGGCGCGATCGCCGCGTGACGCCCGTCGAGCCGGCGCCCGAGCCGGCGCGCGGCACGCTCTACCTGGTCGGCACGCCGATCGGAAACGTCGAGGACCTCTCGCCGCGCGCGCAGCGGCTCCTCGGCGCGGTCGACCTGATCGCCGCGGAGGACACGCGCCACACGAAGGGGCTCCTCGACCGGTTCGGCATCCGCCGTCCGATGCTCTCCTACCACGACCACAACAAGGACGCGCGCACGCCGGAGCTGGTGGCGCGCCTGACCGAGGGCGCTTCCGTCGCGGTCGTCTCCGACGCGGGCTCGCCCGGGATCTCCGATCCCGCGTTCACGCTCGTGCGCGCCGCGGTGCGCGCGGGGATCCCCGTGGTTCCGGTGCCCGGGCCGTCGTCGGCGCTCTGCGCGCTCGAGGTGTCGGGACTCCCGACCGACCGCTTCGCGTTCGAGGGGTTCCTCCCGCGGAAGCCGGGGAAGCGCCGGACGCGCATCGAGGAGTTGCGCGGCGATCCGCGGACCCTCATCTTCTTCGAGTCGCCGCACCGTCTCGGGGCCGCGCTCGCCGACCTCGCCGAGGGGCTCGGGCCGCGGCCCGCGTCCCTGTCGCGCGAGATCACGAAGCGGTTCGAGGAGACGCGCCGCGGCACGCTGCGCGAGCTCCTCGCGTGGATCGAGGAGCATCCGCCGCGCGGCGAGTACGTGCTCGTCGTGGGCGGGGCGCGATCCGACCGGGGGGAGGAGGAGGCCGAGCCGTGACCGATTCGTGGAAGAAGGTCGGACGCTCCTGGTTCACGCCGCTCGCGGGTTTCCTCGCGAAGCGCGGGATCAAGCCGGACCATCTGACGCTCGCCGGCCTCGCGTTCTCGCTCCTCGCGGCCCTCCTCCTCGCGCGCGGCGACTTCCTGACCGCGGCGCTCCTGCTCGGGCTCTCGGGCCTCTGCGACATGATGGACGGCGACGTGGCGCGCGCCACCGGGCACGTGACGGTGTTCGGCGCGTTCCTCGACTCGACGCTCGACCGGCTCAGCGAGGGCGCGCTCTACGCGGGGCTCGCGTACCACTACTTCACGCGGGCCCAGGGGGGCGTGGTCTGGATCCGCGGCGACGCCGACGCCACGGCGCGCTGGGGCGATCCCGACGGTCACACGATGGCCGTGCTGGCGCTCGGGACGCTGATCCTGGCCTTCCTCGTCTCCTACGCGCGGGCGAGGGCGGAGGGGCTCGGCCTCGAGTGCAAGGTGGGCCTCATGGAGCGGCCGGAGCGGATGCTAACCCTCGGCGCCGGAGCGCTTTTGGGGCACCGGTTCATGCCCGGCGTGCTCGGCATCCTCTTCCTTTTGACCCTCGTCACCGTCCTGCAGCGCGTGTATCATGTCCGCCGGTCCACGCAGGCCCCGGCCGCGTCGCGGCCCGAGCCCGGGACGCGCGAGTCGGCACCGGTTTCCCGCCGCGCGCCGGGCGATTCCGTGAACGGAGGTACGAATTAGCATGGGCAAGATTCGCGTCGGCATCATCGGCGTCGGCAACTGCGCGTCCTCGCTCGTCCAGGGGGTCCACTACTACCGGAACGCCAAGGACACCGATTTCGTGCCGGGCTTGATGCACGTCAACCTCGGCGGCTACCACATCCGCGACATCGAATTCAGCGCCGCGGTCGACATCGACAAGAACAAGGTCGGCCGCGACCTGGCCGAAGCCATCTACACGTGGCCGAACAACACGTACAAGTTCTGCGACGTGCCGCGCCTCGGCGTGCCGGTCGCCCGCGGCATGACGCACGACGGGCTCGGCCAGTACCTGTCGAAGATCATCCAGAAGGCGCCCGGCGCCACGGCCGACATCGTGCGCCTGTTCAAGGACACGAAGACCGACGTCGTGATCAACTACCTCCCGGTCGGGAGCGAGGAGGCCACGAAGTGGTACGTCGAGCAGATCCTCGACGCCGGCTGCGCCTTCGTGAACGCCATCCCCGTGTTCATCGCCCGCGAGAAGTACTGGCAGCGGCGGTTCGAGCAGCGGAAGCTGCCGGTGATCGGCGACGACATCAAGTCGCAGGTCGGCGCCACGATCGTCCACCGCGTGCTGACCCGCCTCTTCCGCGAGCGCGGCGTGCGCCTCGAGCGGACGAGCCAGCTCAACGTCGGCGGCAACACCGACTTCCTCAACATGCTGGAGCGCTCGCGGCTCGAGTCGAAGAAGATCTCGAAGACGAACGCGGTCGCCTCGATGCTCGACTACGACATGGGCGCGAAGAACATCCACATCGGGCCGAGCGACTACGTCGAATGGCTCGACGACCGGAAGTGGGCTTACATCCGGATGGAGGGGCGCACGTTCGGGGACGTGCCGCTCAACATGGAGATCAAGCTCGAGGTGTGGGACTCGCCGAACTCGGCCGGCGTCATCATCGACTCGGTCCGGTGCGCGAAGCTGGCCCTCGACAACGGCCTCTCCGGCGCGCTGGTCGAGCCGAGCTCCTACTTCAAGAAGTCGCCGCCGATCCAGTACCCGGACGACCAGGCGCGCGAGATGGTCGAGGAGTACATCCGGAAGTACGGCCACAAGCAGGCGAAGTCGTCGCGGAAGGAAGCGGCCCCGAAGCGGGCCCGCGCGCCGCGGAGCGGCATGAAGAAGGCCGCCCGCAGGAGCGCCTAGCCCGGCCCGTCGGTGCGGGGGCTCCTCCTCACGCTCGAGGGGATCGAGGGCTCGGGGAAGTCGACCCAGGCCGCGAACCTGGTCCAGGAACTGAAGACCGCCGGCGTTCCCGTCGTCGCGACCCGGGAGCCCGGCGGTGTCGTTTTGGGCGAGAAGATCCGGGAGATCCTCCTCTCTCCCGATTCCGGGCCTATCCAGCCGGCCACGGAACTGCTACTCTTTATCGCGGCCCGGGCCCAACACGTGGCGGAGAAGATCCGGCCGGCGTTGGAGTCGGGCCAAGTCGTTGTTTGTGATAGATTTGCGGACGCCACCGTGGCCTACCAGGGGGGCGGCCGTGCGGCCCCCGAGGACCTCCTCGAGCGCCTCAACCACTTCTCGACGGGCGGGATTCGTCCGGATCGGACCTACCTCCTCGACGTGGACGTACGGACGGGGTTCGATCGAGCCGCGAAACGTCGCGCCGCGGCGGGTCCCGACCGCATCGAACGGGAAGGTACCGAGTTCTTCGAAGCCGTCCGGCGCCGCTATCTGGCTCTGGCGGCGGCGGATCCGGAGCGGATCTTGCTACTCCGGGGTACTGATCCCATACAGGATCTGACGCGTCGGATCGTCGAAGACGCGCTTTCACTGGTCCGCAGCCGGGCGCTCATACAGCCGAGGTGAACCCCACATGAATCGCAGGCAAATCGTCGCGGTCGTCGTCATCGTCACGGCGCTCATCGCCGGGACCTGGGCCGTCGGGAGGGTCCAGGAGTCCCAGGACAACACGTACTCGAACATCGAGCGCTTCATCCAGGTGCTCACGAAGGTGCGCGACCACTACGTCGAGCCGGTCGCGAGCGACAAGCTCATGGACGCGGCCATCCGCGGCATGCTCCGCACGCTCGATCCGTATTCGCAGTACCTGGACAAGGACGAGGCGCAGCGCCTCGAGACGACGACGCACGGCGAGTTCGGCGGCATCGGGATCTCCATCGGGATGCGGGACGGCTGGGTCACGGTCATCTCGCCGATCGAGGGGACGCCGGGCTGGCGCGCGGGCATCCAGGGCGGCGACCGGATCATCAAGATCGACGGCGTCTCCACCGAGGGGCTCTCGCTCGACGACGCCATGAAGAAGATGCGGGGCGAGCGGGGGACGAAGGTGGTCCTCACGATGTACCGCGAGGGCCGCGACAAGCCGCTCGACTTCGAGATCACCCGCGACATCATCCAGATCCACAGCGTGCCGTACGCCGGGGTCCTCCCGAACGGCGTCGGCTACATCCGCCTCTCCAACTTCTCCGAGCGGAGCCGCGACGAGATCGACCAGGCGTTCGCCAAGATCGACAAGCAGAACCCCAGGGGCGTGATCCTCGACCTCCGCTACAACCCGGGCGGACTCCTGTCGCAGGCCGTCGAGGTGGCCGAGGAGTTCGCGCCGCGCGGCAAGAAGATCGTCTACACGCGGGGGCGCGATCCCTCGCAGAACCGCGACTTCTACTCGTCGGCCCTGAGCCCGCACCGGAAGTACCCGCTGGTCGTCCTCGTGAACCAGTGGACCGCGAGCGCGTCGGAGATCGTCTCGGGCGCCGTGCAGGACCTCGACCTCGGCATCGTGGCCGGCGAGACGACGTTCGGAAAGGGTCTCGTGCAGACCGTGATCCCGCTCACGCGGAGCGTGAACGGGCCGAAGCTCAAGCTGACCACGGCGAAGTACTACACGCCGAGCGGCCGCTGCATCCAGAAGGACGAGCAGCTCAAGGACGGCGCGCTCGCCGCGACCGACGACGAGAGCGACTCCGACGGAACGCCGCTCCCCGACTCGCTCCAGGCGAAGAAGCCGAAGCCGGAGTACCACACCGAGATGGGGCGCATCGTGTACGGCGGCGGCGGCATCACGCCCGACATCGAGCTGGACGACGTGGCGTACCCGCGGATCCTCCAGGATCTCGAGTCGAAGCAGATCTTCTTCAAGTTCGCGGTCAACTACGCGGCGAAGCACAAGGAGCCGCCGCCCGACTACGCGCTCACGCCGGCGATCCGGCAGGACTTCCAGGCGCTCCTCAAGAGCGAGAAGTTCGACTACGACGCCGACTCGCTCCAGGCGGCGCAGCGGTTCGTCGACACCGGCATCCGCCGCGAGCTGGCGCGCCGGTACGGCGGCGACGAGCTGGCGTACAAGGTCGCGATCCAGGACGACGACCAGGTGAAGGCGGCCGCGGCGCTCTTCGACAAGGCGCCGACCTTGTCGCAGCTCCTCTCGCTCGCCGACCAGATCTCGAAGGCGCGCGCGGAGGCGAAGTCGCAGGAGGCGCGCGTCCGGTAGGCGCGGGTTCCCGATCGACATGATGGCCGGTCCGATCCCCGTGGAGGGGAAGGTGCTCCTCTCGCCCCTCTGCGGGGTGACCGACTCTCCGTTCCGCACGCTGGCGCGGCGGCACGGGGCGGCCATGGTCTTCTGCGAGATGACCTCGTCGGACGGGCTCGTCCGGCAGAACCCCAAGACGTACGACCTCCTCGCGTACCGGCCGCACGAGCGGCCGATCGGCGCGCAGCTCTGCGGCGCCGATCCGGCCGTGATGGCCGACGCGGCCCGGATCTGCGAGGGCCTCGGCTTCGACTCCGTCGACCTGAACTACGGCTGTCCGGTCCGCAAGGTGATCGCGCGGGAGGCGGGCGCGGCCATGCTGACCGACCTCGGACGCCTCGAGCGCGTCACGTCCGCGGTCGTGAACGCCGTCCAGGTGCCGGTCACCGCGAAGATCCGGATCGGCTGGGACCAGTCCTCGATCAACGCGACCGACGTCGCGCGGGTGCTCGAGAGCGCCGGCGTCCGCTGGATCACCGTCCACGCGCGCTCCCGCTCGGAGAAGTTCACGGGCCAGGCGCACTGGGACGTGATCGCGCACGTGAAGGAGGCGACCGCGCTCCCGGTGATCGGGAACGGCGACGTGAAGACGCCCGAGGACGCGAAGCGGATGATCGACGAGACCGGCTGCGACGGCGTGATGGTCGGGCGGGGGAGCTTCGGCAATCCGTGGCTCTTCGCGCGGGCCCACCGGCTGATCCAGGGCGAGGACCCGGGTCCCGAGCCGACCGCGCGCGAGCGCATCGAGACGGCCATCGAGCATCTCCACGACCTCGCGGCGAAGAAGGGGGACTACGCCTCGACCCTCATGCGGAAGCACATCGCGTGGTACGTGCGCGGCCTCTACGACAACTCGACCCTCTGCCGCGAGATCAATCACGCGTCGAGCCCCGCCGAGACCGAGGCGATCCTCCGGGCCTACCTCGAGCGCCTCGAGGCGCGCGCCGAGACGGCGCCGTGGGCGGGCGGGTCCGGCGCGCCGGACGACGCCGCGGAGGTCGGGGCGAATGGATCGGACGCGGCTTCGTAAGCTGCTCGACGACGTCCGCCGCGGCCGCGTGACGACCGCCGCGGCGATGGAATCGCTCGCCCGGCTCCCCTTCGAGACGACCGCGTCCGCCACCGTGGACCATCACCGCGGGCTCCGGCAGCACCTTCCCGAAGTGATCCTCTGCCAGGGGAAGACCGTCGCGCAGACGGTCGAGATCGCGGGCGCGATCGTGGCGCGGAGCGGGCGGTGCCTCGCGACGCGCGCCGACACGGCCCAGGCGCGGGCGCTCCTCGAGCGGTTCCCGGACGAGGCGACGTGGAACGAGGCGGCGCGCGCGGTCGTGATCGAGAGGCGACGGCGCCGCGCGGGCCTCGGCCGCGCCGGCGCGCGGAAGACGCGGGCGCGGGCGGCGGGCCCGGTGGTCGTGGTCAGCGCCGGCACGTCCGACCTCCCGGTGGCCGAGGAGGCGGTCGTCACGCTCGAGTTCATGGGGATCGCCGTGCGGCGGGTGTACGATGCGGGGGTGGCCGGGATCCACCGGCTCCTCGGCCGCGTGGCCGACCTCCGGACCGCGTCCGCCGTCGTCGTGGTCGCCGGCATGGAGGGCGCCCTCGCGAGCGTCGTCGGCGGCCTCACCGACCGGCCCGTGATCGCGGTGCCGACGAGCGTCGGCTACGGCGCCTCCTTCGGGGGCGTGGCGGCGCTCCTCGCGATGCTCAACTCCTGCGCGGCGGGCGTGACGGTCGTGAACATCGACAACGGATTCGGCGCGGGCTACGCGGCCGGGGTGATCGCGAGCCGCACCCGCGGGGGGAGATCGCGGTGAACGTCGTCTACTTCGACCTGGTCGGCGGCGCCTCGGGCGACATGATCCTGGGCTCGCTCGTCGCGGCCGGCGCCCCGCTCGCGGAGATCGACCGGAAGCTCCGGGCGCTCCCGCTCGAGGGTTTCACGCTCGGCGAGACGCGCGTGACGCGCCACGGCTTCGACGCGCTCCGTCTCACGGTCGAGACCGTCGAGACGAAGTCGCACCGCCACTTCACCGAGATCCGCCGCCTCCTCACCGCGGCCGGGCTCCCCGACCGCGTGCTCCGTCGCGCGCTCGGCGCGTTCGAGCGGCTGGGGCACGCCGAGGCGGAGGCGCATCGGGTCCCGCTCGAGAAGGTCCACTTCCACGAGGTCGGCGCGATCGACGCGATCGTCGACATCGTCGGCACGGCGTGGGCGCTCGAGCTCCTGGACGTGGAGCGCTGCCACGCGTCGGTCGTGCCGCAGGGGCGGGGCCTGGTGCGCGCGGCGCACGGGATCCTTCCCGTGCCCGCGCCCGCCACGCTCCGGCTCCTCGAGGGGGTCCCGGTGACGATGCTCGAGATCGAGGCGGAGCTGACGACCCCGACCGGCGCCGCGCTCCTGACCGCGCTCTGCGACACGATCGGCCAGCCGGTGGGGATCCGGCCGCGCCGCGTCGGCGTCGCGACCGGGACGCGGGACCTCGCGGAGCGGCCGAACGTGGTGCGCGCGATGCTCGGCGAGGCGCTCGACGCCGCGGGGCCCGGGATGATGGACGTGATCGAGACCACGATCGACGACATGAATCCCCAGCTCTACGGCCATCTCACGGAAGCGCTCTTCGAGAGCGGCGCGGCCGAGGTCTTCCTCGTCCCGGTCCAGATGAAGAAGGGGCGGCCCGGCGTGCTCGTGACCGCACTGGTCGATCCGGCGCGCACGGTCGCGGTGGCGGAGCGGCTCTTCGCCGAGTCGACGACGATCGGCGTTCGCGTACGCCGCGAGGGCCGGATCGAGCTCAAGCGCTCGATCGCCGACGTGGCGACGCCGCTCGGCACGGTGCGCGTGAAGACGGCCGTCCTCCCGTCCGGCGAGGAGCGCCGCGTTCCCGAGTACGACGACCTCCGGAAGATCGCGCGGGAGAGCGGGCGCCCCCTCGTCGAGGTCATGGACGCCGTGCGCGCCTTCCTGAACGAGGGCGCCCGCGCGGTGACGTGATCCGCGTCGAGGGGGCGTCCCGCTCCCTGGCCGCGGCGCCGGGCCATCCCCGGCGCGTCCTCCTCCAACCGGTCGACCTCGAGATCGAGCCCGGGAGCGCCCACCTCCTCCTCGGCGCGAACGGATCCGGCAAGACGACCCTGATGCGGCTCCTCGCGGGGCTCGCGGCGCCCACCGACGGGCGCGTGCTCATGGACGGCGCGGTCGTCGCGCAGCCGGGCCGCGCGCCCGACGCGGCGCGTCCGCTCTGGCCGCGGGTCGCGGCCCTCTTCGAGGAGCCCGATCCCCAGTTCCTCTCCGACACCGTCGAGGGGGAGATCGTGTTCGGCCTCGAGTCGCTGGCGCTCGCCGAGGAGGAGATCCGGACGCGCGCGGGCGAGGCGGTCGAGGCGTACGGGCTCGCCGCGCTCGCGGCGCGCGATCCGCGCACGCTGAGCGCGGGGGAGAAGGCGCGGACGCTCCTCGCCGCGGCGATGGCCGCGCGTCCCGGTACGCTCCTCCTCGACCAGACGCTCGCGCACCTCGATCCCGGCTCGCGCCGCGCGCTCGAGTCGCGCCTCGCGGCGCGCGCGCGCGACGGCGCGATGGCGCTCTTCCGGACGCATCAGGACGCCGAGGCCCCGTTCCCGGGCGAGCGGTTGCTCCGGATCGAGAACGGCGCGGTCCGC
>JBLMXB010000093.1:0-18151 GCA_050257555.1 Hyphomicrobiales bacterium
ATCGCCACCGTGCGATCCAGCCGCGTGTCCTTCGCGCTGTACACCTCCCCCATCCCCCCCGCGCCGAGGGGACCGAGGATCTCGTACGGGCCGAGCCGCTTGCCGGGTTCGAGGGTCATGATCGGGGCAGCCTACCACACAGTCGCGTCATAGCTCGGTCCGGATCTCCCAGAGGTCGGGGAAGGCGGGACGGTTGAGCGTGGTCCTGAGGTACGCGGCGCCCTCGGAGCCGCCGGTGCCCCGCTTGGTGCCGATCGTGCGCTCGACCATCTTCACGTGGCGGTACCGCCACTCCATGACGCCCTCGTCGAGATCGACGAGCCGCTCGCAGACCGATGCCACGATCGGGTCCTTCCTGTAGACGTCGATGAGGAGCTTGTGGAGCGCGGGACAGGACGCGACCGGCTTCGTGACGTCGCGGCCGAGCTGGTCGGGCGGCACCGGATACCCCTTCCCGAGGAGGAAGCGGAGGAAGGAGTCCCAGAGCGTGGTGTCGGCGAGCCGGCGCTCGAGACGAGCCCGATGCCCGCTCCCCGCTGGATAGCGGTCGAGCGCGCGGGGATCCTTCTGGCCGAGCACGAACTCCATCTCCCGGAACTGGAACGACTGGAATCCGCTCCCCGATTCGAGCCGTTCCCGGAACGTGAGGAACTCGAGCGGCGTCATCGTCTCGAGCACGTCGATCTGCGCCACGACCACCTTGAGGATCGTGAGGATCCGCTTCAGCGTGTGGAGGGCGCGCGGCGCGTCCTGATGCTCGAGCAGTCCCTTCAGGTAGTCGATCTCGTGGAGCAGCTCCTTGAACCACAGTTCGTAGACCTGGTGGATCACGATGAAGAGCGTCTCGTCGTGCTCGGGTCCCGACGAGACGGGGCGCTGCAGCGAGAGCAGCTCGTCGATCTTGAGGTAGCTGGAGTACGTGAGGGCCATCGTCGTCGTCCTCGCGATCAGGAGAATCGGGGCCGGAAGGCGTTCAGCGACTCGTAGGGGTCGGGCCACGGAAGGCGGTGCCCCAGCTCGTACGCCGCGTGGCGCGTCCAGTAGGGATCCCAGAGGTGCATGCGGGCGAGGAGGCAGAGGTCGGCGCGCCCCGCCGCGATGATCGTGTTCACGTCGGCGTAGGAGGAGATGTTCCCGACCGCCATCGTCGCGATCCCGACCTCGTGCCGGATCCGGTCCGCGAACGGCGTCTGGAAGAGCCGCCCGTAGACCGGCTTCTGGTCGGGCACCGTCTGCCCCGCCGAGACGTCGATGGCGTCGCAGCCGTGCGCCTTGAGATGCCGCGCCACGTCGACCGAATCGGCCGGCGTCATCCCGCCGGGCATCCAGTCGACGGCCGAGATGCGGACCGACATCGGCTTCTCGTCGGGCCAGACCGCGCGCACGGCGTCGAAGACCTCGAGCGGGAAGCGCATCCGGTTCTCGAGCGGGCCGCCGTAGGCGTCGTCGCGCTTGTTGGTCAAGGGCGAGATGAAGCTCGCGAGCAGATAGCCGTGCGCCATGTGGATCTCGAGCAGGTCGAAGCCGGCGTCGCGCGCGTAGCCGGCGGCGCGCACGTACTCCGCGACCACCGCGTCCATGTCGGCGCGGGTCATCTCGCGCGGCACCTGGCTGTGCGGGAAGTAGGGAATCGCGGACGGCGCGACGATCGGCCAGTTGCCGGAGACGAGCGGCTGGACGTCCCCTTCCCACATGCGCCGCGTCGACGCCTTCCGTCCCGCGTGGCCGAGCTGGATCGCCATCTTGGCGCGGCTCTCCCCGTGCACGAAGTCGACGATCCGCTTCCACGCCGCGGCGTGCTCCGGCCTGTAGAGGCCGGTGCACCCGGGCGAGATGCGCGCATCGGCCGAGACGTCGGTCATCTCGGCGTAGACGAGCCCCGCGCCGCCGACGGCGCGCGAGCCGAGATGCACGAGGTGCCACTCGTTCGGCGTCCCGTCCACGGCCGAGTACTGGCACATCGGCGAGACGACGACCCGGTTCTCGAGCACCAGGTCGCGGAGGCGGAACGGCGTGAAGAGGGGCGGCGGCGCAGGATCGGACGCGACCGGCACGCGCGCCTGGCGCTCGGCGCGCTCGGCGACCCACGCGTCCACCTTCGCGGTGAAGGCCGGATCGCGGAGCATCAGGTTCCCGTGCGTGACCCTTAGGCTCCGCGTCAGGAGCGTGAACGCGAACTGCGTCGGCTCGAGGTTCATGTAGCGCTCGACGTCCTCGAACCACTGGAGCGACGCCTGCGCGGCGCGCTGGAGGCTCTCGACGGCCGGCCGGCGCGCCGCCTCGTACGCCGCGAGCGCGCGCGGCACGTCCTCCCCGTGCGCCGCGAGCGCGTCGACCAGCGCGATGGCGTCCTCCATCGCGAGCTTCGTGCCCGAGCCGACCGAGAAGTGCGCCGTGTGCGCCGCGTCGCCGGCGAGCACGACGTTCCCGAAGTGCCACCGCTCGTTCCGCACGGTCGGGAACGCGCGCCAGATCGACCGGTTCGAAAGGAGCGGATGTCCGGCCAGCTCCTCCGCGAAGAGCCGCTCGAGGAAGGCGATCGTCTCCTCCTCGCTCGCGCGGTCCATCCCTGCCGCGCGCCACGTCTCCTCCCGCGCCTCGACGATGAACGTCGAGTGCGTCCGGTCGTACTGGTACGCGTGGACGCGCCAGAGCCCGTTCGCGTCGTTCTTGAAGTAGAACGTGAACGCCGGGAACGGCTTCGTGGTCCCGAGCCAGACGAACCGGTTGGGCCGAACGTCGATCGCGGGGCGGAACCGGTCCCGGTAGCGCTCGCGGATCGCGGAGTTCACGCCGTCGGCGGCGAACACGAGGTCCGCGTCCGCGCGCAGCGCGTCGGGATCCTGGATCTCGTGCTCGGCGCAGATCCGGACGCCCACCTCGCGGCAGCGGTCCGCCAGGATCGCGAGGAGCGCCTTCCGCGAGAGTCCGGAGAATCCGTGCCCGGTGGAGGTGAAGGTGGTCCCGCGGTAGTGGATCTCGATGTCGTCCCAGCGGTGGCACTGCGCGGCCATCGCCTCGGTCACGCCGGTGTCGGCCTGGGCCAGGGCCTCCTCGGTCGCGTCGGAGAAGACGACCCCGAAGCCGAACGTGTCGTCGAGCCGGTTCCGCTCGTACACGATCACGTCGTGGCGCGGATCGCGTTTCTTGAGGAGGAGCCCGAAGAAGAGTCCCGCCGGCCCGCCGCCGATCGAGACCGCCCTCACGCGTCCGCCTCCCGGAGGAGCTGCGACGCCACGACGAGCTCAAGGATCTCGGTCGTCCCCTCGTAGATCCGGAGCGAGCGGACGGAGCGGTAGAGGCGGTCGACCGGATGCGACGCCAGGACGCCGGCTCCGCCGAGCACCTGGACCGCGTCGTCCACGACGCGCTGGGCCGCCTCGGTCGCGAACGCCTTCGCCATCGACGACTCGAGCGTGATGCGGGCGGTGTCCCGGTCGGCCTCCCACGCGGCGCGGTAGACGAGCAGGCGCGCCGCCGTCAGGTCGGCCGCCATGCGCGCCAGCTTCTCCTGGATCAGCTGGAAGTCGGCGAGCCGCTTCCCGAACTGCTTCCGGGTCCGCGCGTGCTCGATCGCCTCGACCAGGGCCCGCGCCGCCATGCCGCACGCCGCGGCGCCGACCGTGGCCCGGAGCCGGTCGAGGGTCTTCAGGCCGAGGGCGAACCCGCGCCCCTCCTCGCCGAGCCGCTGGACCGCCGGAACGCGGCAGCCGCGGAGCGCGATCTCGCCCAGGGGATGCGGGGCGGCCATGACCTGCGCGCCCGTGAACGAGAGGCCGCGCGCGTCGGCGGGCACGACGAAGCAGGAGATCCCCTTCCCGCCCGCGGTCGGATCGGTGGACGCGAAGACGACGTAGAAGTCGGCGATCCCGGCGTTCGAGATGAAGCGCTTCGTGCCGTCGAGCACGTAGTCGGCGCCGTCCCGACGCGCGGTCGTCGCGAGCGCGGCGACGTCGGAGCCGGCCTCCGGCTCGGTCATCGCGAACGCGCCCATCGCGAGCCCTGCGATCGAATCGTCCACCCAGCGCTTCATCATCGCGTCGTTCCCGGACGCGAGGATCGGGAGCACGGAGAGCGCCTGGAGCGCGAAGACGGCGTCGGCGAGCGGGCTCGTCGCCCCGAGCGCCTCCCGCGTCAGCGAGATCGCGCGGAAGTCGCCCGAGCGGATCGGCTCGAGGCGTCCCGCGTCGCCCAGGAGCCGGAGGATCGCGCGCGCCTCCACGCGCGCCGCCGCGTCGTCCGCCGGCTCGGGCCGCGGCGAAAGCTCGCGGCGCGACCAGGCGTCGAGGTCGGCGGCGACGTCGGGATGGCGCTCGTCGAGGAACGCCCGGACGGGCCGCGGGTCGGGGATCGGGGTCCGCGCCATCAGACGAACCGCGCCTCCCGCTTCGCGACGAACGCGTCGTACGCCTCGCGGAAGTTCGGGTGTTCCATCAATCGCGCCTGCGCCTCGGCCTCGTGCGTCAGCGCCCGCTCGAATTCGAGCGTCGCTTCGAGGTCGAGCGCGCGCTTCGTGACCGCGAGCGCCTCGGAGGGGCCGCGCGCGAGGCGGACCGCCAGCTCGGTCGCCTCCGCGAGCGCCCGCTCCGGCGCCGTGAGCCGCTGGTAGAGCCCGATCTCGTACGCGCGGCGCGCGTCGATGAAGTCGCCGGTCATGAGGAGCTCGGTCGCGCGGCCGAAGCCGACCAGGCGCGGGAGGAGCCACGAGGCGCCCATGTCGGCGCCGGAGAGCCCGACCCGGACGAAGAGGAACGCGATCTTCGCGGTCTCCGACGCGACCCGGAGATCGCAGGCGGTCGCGATCACCGCGCCGGCGCCCGCCACGGTGCCGTTCAGCGCGGCGATCACCGGACGGCGGCACCGGCGGATGTTCGCGATCAGGTCGCACGTCATCCGCGTGAAGCCGAGGAGCTCCTTCGCGTCGTACGCGAAGAGCGCGCCGATGATGTCCTCGACGTCGCCGCCCGAGCAGAAGGCGCGTCCGGCGCCGGTCAGCACGATCGCGCGCACGCCCGGCTCCGTGTCGAGGGCCTCGAAGGCGTCGCGCAGCTCGCCGTAGACCTCGAACGTCAGCGCGTTCAACCGGTCGGGGCGGTTCAGCGTGATCGTCGCGACCCCGGTCCCGGGATCGAGCGCGTACAGGAACGACTTCGGCGCGAGCGGCATGTCAGCGGTTCCCTCCGATCACGGCGGTCGCCTCGATCTCGACGAGCGCGCCTTCGTCCACCAGGCTCTTGACCTCGAGGAGCGCGACGGCCGGATAGTGCTTCCCCATGCGCGCGCGCCACGCCGCACCGATGGCCTTCCGTCCCGCGGTGTACGCGGCCAGGTCGGTCACGAAGATCGTCATGCGTCCCACGTCCGTCGCCGCCCCGCCCGCCTCGCGGACGACCGTGAGCACCTTGTCGAGCGCGAGATCGAACTGCTCGACGAAGCCGGGCGGCGTCCCCGGCGCGCCGGTCTCCCAGCCCGCCTGGCCCGCCACGAAGAGCACCCGGCCGCCCGGCGGCGCGAGGAGGCCGTGGTTCCATCCCTTCGGCGCGCTCAGCGACTTCGGGTTCACGATCTCGAACGTCATGTCGGGCCCGCTCCCGGGTTCAGGACGATGGCGTCGCCGTTCACGCCCGCGGCCGCCGCGCCGCAGAGACGCACGACCTCCGCCGCGACTTCCTCGACGGTGACGAGGCGCGTCTGGCCGGTCGTGCCGAGCACCGCGGCGAGCGCGGCCTCCCGCGAGAGGCCGGTCCGCGACTCGACGTTGGCCAGCGTCCGCTCCGTCATCGGCGAGTCGACGTAGCCGGGGCAGACGGCGTTCACCGTGACGCCCCGGTCTCCGAGCTCGGCGGCGACCGAGCGGACGAGGCCGATCACGGCGTGCTTCGACGCGGCGTACGCCGCGATGTACCGACCCCCCGCGAGTCCCGCGATCGACGCGATCGCGACGACGCGTCCGAATCCGCGCGACGCCATCTCCGGCGCGAATTCGCGCGTGCAGAGGAACACGCTGGTCGCGTTGGCCCCGAGGAGCTCGTTCCAGTCGTCGAGCGTGACGCGGTGGAGCGGCGCCGAGCCCGCGGCGCCCGCCGCGTTCACGAGGAGGTCCACGGCGCCGACCGTGCGGCGCGCCTCGACGCCGAGGCGGCGGACGTCGGCCTCGACCGCGACGTCCGCGGCCACGGCCCACGCGCTCCCGCCGCGCGACTCGATCTCGCCCGCGATCCGCTCGATCTCGGACGCCGTCCGCGCGGCGACCACGACCCGCGCGCCCGCGTGCGCCAGCGCGAACGCGGCCGCGGCGCCGATCCCCCGCCCCGCGCCGGTCACGACCGCGCCGCGGCCCTCGAGCGAGCGCGCGGTCATCGCGCCGGCTCCGGGCTCAGCGCGGCGACCGCCGCGTCCGCGAGGATGGCACCGAGGGTCGCGATCGTCGCGCGCCCCTCGGCTTCCGTCGCGTCGGCCGGCCAGCCGAAGTACGCGCGCGGTCCGCCCGACTCCTCGAACGTCCGCTTCCCCGCGCGGATCGCGTCCGAGAGCGACGCGGGGTTGGGCGGGAGCCCGGCGCGGATCCCCTCGCGCACGAGGTCCGGCCGCGCGGCGAGCACGATCGAGCCCTCGTAGCGGCCGGCGTGGCAGGCGCCGCTCCTGAACTCCTCGGTCAGCCGGGGCGCCCACGGCTTCCGCGAGACGTCGGGAGCGGCGACGGGGAGCAGCCGCTCCTCCCGCGCGCGCGCGACCGCGTCGGCGAGCGCGCCCAGGTGCGCCGGATCGAGGTGGCCGTTCGCGATCGCGAGAGCGGCGAAACCGTGGCGCGTCAGCTCGCGCGCGACGTCGAGCACGAGGGCCGTCACGGTCGCGGGCGCCACGGAGATCGTCCCGGCGAACGAGGCGCCGAACGGGGCGGCCGTGTACGCGAGCGGCGGCAGGACCACGGCGCCGTACCCGCGCTCCGCGAGCCGCGCCGCGCCGGCCCGCGCCATCGCTTCGGCGATCACGACGTCGGTCGCGAGCGGGAGGTGCGGCCCGTGGGCCTCGACGGCGCCGACCGGCAGGAGCGCCACCGCGCGCGCGCGATCGAGGTCGCGCAGCTCCTCCCACGTCGATTCGGCCAGGTCGCGGATCGCCATCGTCGAGGCTCCAGGAATCCCCCGCGAGTCCGGGGTTGCGGCCCGCCCGGCGGGCGTCCATCATGGGCGGCGCCCGACCACGTTACCATGACCGACAATTCGCCGGAACGCTGGAACATCGCCGATCGCTTCCTCGACGCCCGGGTGCGCGAGGGCCGGGGGGAGCGCCCCGCCCTCCTCACCGACGGCGGGACCTGGACGTACGCGGACGTCCGGCGCCACGCGAACCGGTTCGCCCACGTCCTCGGCGCGGCCGGCGTCGAGCCCGAGCACCGGGTCCTGATCGCCCTCCCCGACGGCCCCGACTTCGTCGGCGCCCTCTTCGGCACCCTGAAAGTCGGGGCCGTCGCCGTGATGGCGAACCCCGCGCTCTCCGCCGCCGACATCGGCCACCTGCTCGAATACACGCGGGCCCGCGCCGTCCTCGCGCACCGGGACCAGGCCGCTCCGTTCCGCGACGCCGCGCGCGGCTCCCGCTTCACCCGGGCGGTGCTCGAGACCGGCGACGACGCGTTCGCGCGGCGGATCGCCGAGGCGCCGGCGGAGCACGAGACGTTTCCCGCGCACCGGGACGACGCGGCGATCTGGCTCTTCTCGGGCGGCACCACCGGGCGGCCGAAGGCGGTGGTCCAGACGCACCGCTCCTTCGCGAACACGACCGCCTGCTACGGCGGAGGGGTGATCGGGTACACCGAGCGCGACGTCACGCTCTCGGTGCCGAAGCTCTACTTCGGGTACGCCACGGGCGCGAACCTCTTCTTCCCGTTCGCCGCGGGCGGCGCGTCGGCGCCGTTCCCCGAGCCGCCGACCGCCGAGATCCTCTTCGAGCGGATCCGGCGCACCCGGCCGACGATCCTGATCAACGTCCCGACGATGATCCACAAGATGGTCTCCCACCCCGACGCGGCGAAGCAGGACCTCTCGTCGCTCCGCGTCTGCACGTCGGCCGGCGAGGCGCTCCCGGTCGAGCTGTACGAGCGGTGGAAGGCGACGTTCGGGGTCGAGCTCCTGGACGGGCTCGGCACCGCCGAGATGTGGCACGTCTTCGTCTCGAACCGGCCGGGCGCGGTCCGTCCCGGCACGCTCGGCACGGTCGTGCCCGGCTTCGAGGTGAAGGCGTGCGACGACGCGGGCCGCGAGGTGCCGCGGGGCGAGGTCGGCTGGCTCTGGGTGAAGGGCGACTCGCGCGCCATCGCGTACTGGCAGCACATGGAGAAGACGATGGCCGCGTTCCGCGGCGAGTGGTACGTGTCGGGCGACCTGATCGCGGTGGATGCGGACGGGTATGTGACCTACCATGGACGGGGCGACGAGATGCTCAAGGTGGCCGGGAAATGGCTGGCCCCGCAGGACGTCGAGGGCTGCCTCCTCCAGCATCCGCAGGTCGCCGAGGCCGCGGTCGTCGGGGTCCCCGACGCGAACGGCCTCGTGAAGCCCCGCGCGTACGTCGTCGCGCGGGAGCGCCGCCCCGGACTCGACGAGGAGCTGCGCGCGTTCGTGCGCGAGCGCCTCGATGCCTACAAGCACCCGCGCGAGATCGTCTTCGTCGATTCGCTCCCGCGCACGCATCTCGGCAAGGTCGACCGCGGCCGCCTCGCGCGGGCCTGACGCCGGCCGCCCTCGAAGGAGGCTCCCTCGTGAGCAGCGTCCACGGCATCCATCACGTCACCGCGATCTGCGGCGACGCGCAGGAGAACCTCGACTTCTACACCGGCGTGCTCGGGCTCCGGCTCGTGAAGCGCTCGGTGAACCAGGACTCGCCCGACACGTACCACCTCTTCTACGCCGACGCGGCCGGGAGCCCGGGCGCCGATCTCACGTTCTTCCCCTGGCCCGGGATGCCGGGCGGCACGCCCGGCGCGGGGCTCGCGATGGAGGTGGGGTTCGCGCTCCCGGAGGGCGCGCTCGGCTACTGGAGCGATCGGCTGAAGGGGCTCGGGATCGAAGCCACGCGCGAGACGCGGTTCGGCGACGAGACGCTCTCGTTCCGCGATCCGCACGGGCTCGGGCTCTCGCTCACCGAATCGTCCCGCCGGCTCCCGGTGACGCCATGGGAGAAGAGCCCGGTGCCCGCGGAGCGCCAGATCCAGGGATTCCACGCGGTCCGGCTCTGGGAGCGCGGCCTCGGGATCTCCGCGGGCTTCCTGCGCGACGCGATGGGGTTCGCGGAGGACGCCACGGACGGCGCGTGGCACCGGCTGGCGGTGGACGGCGGCGGCTCGAGCCGCTGGATCGAGATCAAGGAGACGCCCGACCTGGCGCGCGGCATCTGGGGCGTCGGCTACGTGCACCACGTCGCGTTCCGGGTCCGGGACGACGAGGAGCAGGGTGAGGTGCGCCGGAAGGTCCTCGGCGAGGGACGCCCGGCGACCGAGGTGATCGACCGGTTCTGGTTCCGCTCGGTCTACTTCCACGAGCCGGGCGGCGTCCTCTACGAGCTGGCGACCGACGGTCCCGGGTTCTCGGTGGACGAGAAGCCGGGCGAGCTGGGCGAGCGGCTGATCCTGCCGCCGTGGCTCGAGCCGCACCGCGGCGCGATCGAGCGCGGCCTCCCGCCGCTCAAGTCGACGACGGGGGCGCGGTAGCCGCGATCATGGTCTCGGGCCGGCTCCGGCGCCACCCGCTCTGGATCTACGCCGGGCGACCGATCGTCGTGGCGGTGCCGTTCGCGTTCTTCTTCTTCCTCATGAACGGCGGGAGCCCCGCGCTCCTCCTCCAGTACTACGCCGTCTCGATGGTCTTCGCCGTCTGCGTGAACCTCGCGGTCCACTGGACCGGCCGCTGGGTCGTGCCGGCGCTCCCCCACGCGGTGACCGAGGAGGGGGTGTCCGCGCCACGGCTCCCCCTCCAGATCGCGGCGTTCGCGCTCGCGAGCGTCCTCGGGAGCCTCGCGGCGGCGCTCCTCCTCCATGTCACCGTCATGCCGCAGATGCTCGGCTCCGGCCGTGCCGTGGTGCAGATCCTCGTCTTCGCGCTCCTCTTCACGACGCTCTTCATCGCGGTGATCTACGCCTTCCGCTTCCAGCGGCGGCTGGTCGAGCGGGTCCGCGCGGAGACGGAGCGGGCGACGCGCGAGGAGCACGAGATGCGGCTCGCCGCCGACATCCAGCAGGCGCTCCTCCCGCCCCGCTCCCGGTCGGCCGCGTGGTACGCGGCGGCGGGCGCGTCGATCCCCTGTCGCTCGATCGGGGGCGACTTCTTCGAATACTTCGAGCTCCCGGACGGGCGGCTCGGGTTCGCGCTCGCCGACGTCTCCGGCAAGGGGCCACCGGCGGCGCTCCTCGCCGCCATGGTCCAGGGGATCTTCGACTCGCACGCACGGCGGGGCGAGGGCCCCGCCGCGACGATCGTCCGCGTGAACGAAGCGCTGGCGGCGCGCGAGATCGAGACGCGGTTCGCGACGGTCTTCTACGGCGTGCTGGGGAGGGACGGAACCATCGTCTTCTGCAACGCGGGCCACAACCCGCCCGTGCTCCTGCGCGGCGGGAGGGTCGTCGGCCGTCTCGAGGCGGGCGGGCTCGTGATCGGACCCTACAAGGACGCCCGGTACGAGGAGGAGTCGACGCGCCTCGAGCGCGGAGACCTTCTCGTCGCCTACTCGGACGGGGTCACGGACGCCGAGGGACCGGACGGCGAGCAGTTCGGGGAGGATCGGCTCCTCGCTTCCCTGAGGTCGCCCGACGGCGCCTCGGCCGAGGCGATCCGGGACGGGCTCCTCGACTCGGTCCGGTCGTTCGCGGAGGGACGGCCCCCCTTCGACGACGTCACCGTGCTCGCGGTCCGCTACCTCGGAGCGTAGCGCGCGAGGGAATCGCCCGGCGCGATCGCCGCGAGGCGGCGCGCCATCGCGCGTGCCGCGTCGTCGTAGCCTCCGATCCGGAACTGCCCGATCAGGTACCGGAGCGCGTCCGGATCGGACGGCGACACGCCGAACCCCCACCACGCCAGGGCGTCGAACCGCTCCTCGTCCGTCGGCTCGACCAGGATCTGTCCCACCATGTCGCGCGCTTCGTGCGGCGCCAAAGGCGGCGCGGCGGCGCGGAGCGAGTCGGCCCGCGCCGTGAGCCCGGCGAACCGGAGCGCCATCGCCGCGACGCGGAGGTCGTAGGAGGCGAGCGGGGGCGGATCGAGCTTCGCGAGCCGCTCGAGCGTCTCCGCCGCCCGTTCGGGCTCCCCGGTGGCCGCGAGCCCGCGCGCGTACGCCCGCATCGGGAGCGCCACCTGATCGAGCGTCGCCTTCCCGCCGCTCGCGCGGAAGTACCCGCTCTTCGGATCGATCTCGATCACCGTGAGACCGGGCGTCACGCGGAAGAGGAACTCCGCCGCGCCGGTGCGGCGGCGGCGCTCGGGCGAGAGCGTCACGAGGCTCGGCTCCCGGTACCAGACGCGGAGCGCGTTCATCTGGTGGATCGTCCCGTAGAGGCCGAGCGTCCCGGTCGCGCCCACGGAGACGAGCACGTGGGCGCCCGGCGGCAGGGACGGCTCGAGCTCCCGGAACGAGGCCTCGACGCGGCGGGCCGCGCGCGACGCGTCGACGAACGTCCGCTCGGTCCAGACCTGCCGTCCCGGCTCGGCCTGCCCGCGCGCGAGCACCCCGAGCGTGAGGAAGCACGCGAGCACGGCGCCGGCCGCGACCGGCTTGAGGCGCGCGAGGAGGACGCTCGCGAGCAGGGCGACGCCGATCGCCGGAATCGCGACGAAGTACGACCCCCACGGGCGCACCAGCACCGACGGGAGCGCGATCGCCGGGAGCGCGATCCACGCGGCGAGCGCCGCCGCGCGACGCGGGGCGAGGACCGGGCTGGCGTTCTCCGCCCCCGGGGCCGCCTCGGCCGAGCCGGCGGCATCCCCCGCGCCGACCTCGCGCACGCCGAGCGCGAGCAGCGCGAGCGCGGCGAGAAACGCGACCGTGATCCGGCCCGGCCACGCGAGGCCGTCGGTCGCGAAGGGGACGTTCATCGCGGTGAGGACGTAGCGCGCCGCGTATCCGATCCAGCGTCCGGGTTCCTCGAACCCCACGTACCCGCTCGCGCCGTAGCGGAATCCGTGCGCCGCGAGGGCGTGGAGTCCCGGATGGATCGCGGCCCACGCCACGGCGACCGCCCCGAGCCACGCCGTCGCGCGCGCCGTTCGCGGCGAAGGGCGGCCGAGCAGGAGGTCCCAGAGTACCAGCGCGGGAAAGACGACGAGCGCGGTCTCCTTGCAGAGGAGCGCCGCCGCGGCCGCGGCGGCGGTCGCGCCGATCCGGCCCTGGTCGCGGAGACGGAACGCGAACATCACGAGGACCACCGCGCCGAGGTCCTGCACGGCGCTGATCCAGGCGACGAGGGCCGGCATGCAGGAGGAAGCGCCCAGGACGAGCCCGGCCAGCACGCCGGCCCGCTCCCCCGCCAGGCGTGCCACGGCCCGCACCGTGAGCGCGATCGCGAGGGCGAACAGCGCGAGGTTCAGCAGATGGCCCGCGAACGCGCCGGCCGGCCCGAGCGCCTGGAGGAAGAGGAAGACGAGGCCCTGCGTGATCGGGCGGTAGAACGTCGCGCCCGCCTGCGGGAGGAGGAACGCGGTGGGGTCGACGGCGGCGCGGGTCAGGAAGTGGAAGTTGTCCCAGAAGTAGCCGAGCCCGAGCCCCGGCGCCGCCAGGACGACGCCGAGCAGAACCGCGATCCAGCCGCCGCGGGGGAAGCGCGACCACGTCATGGAAGCGACGCGGCTCAGACCTTCGCCGACTGGAGGCGGAGCGCGTTCCCGATCACCGAGACCGAGCTGAAGCTCATCGCCGCGGCGGCCAGGATCGGGCTCAGGAGGAGCCCGAAAGCGGGATAGAGGATGCCGGCCGCGATCGGGACGCCGATCGAGTTGTAGACGAACGCGAAGAAGAGGTTCTGCTTGATGTTCCGCATCGTCGCACGGCTCAAGCGGACCGCGCGAAGGATCGCCCGGAGGTCGCCCTTCACCAGCGTGACGCCGGCGCTCTCCATGGCGACGTCGGCGCCGGTGCCCATCGCGATCCCGACGTGCGCCTGCGCGAGCGCGGGCGCGTCGTTCACGCCGTCGCCCGCCATCGCGACGACGTGACCGCCGGCCTGGAGCCGCTTCACGGCCGCCGCCTTGTGCTCCGGGAGCACCTCGGCCTCGACCTCGTCGATGCCGAGCTCGCGCGCGACCGCCTCCGCCGTGGTCCGTCCGTCGCCGGTGAGCATGACGATCCGGATCCCCTCGGCGTGGAGCGCGCGGACGGCCTCGCGGCTCGTCTCCTTGATCGGATCGGCGACCCCGATCAGGCCCGCGGTCTTCCCGTCGACGGCCAGGAAGAGGGCCGTCCGGCCCCCGGCGCGCATCGATTCCGCGCGCGGGGCGAGGGACCCGGCGTCGATCCCCGCCTCCGAGAGGAGCGCGCTCGTGCCGAGCAGCGCCCGCCGCCCTCCGACCGTGCCGCGAACCCCTTTCCCCGTGATCGCCTCGAAGTCCGAGGCGGCCCCGATCGCGAGCCCGCGCTCCTCGGCCGCTTGGAGCACCGCGGCGGCGAGCGGGTGCTCGCTCCCCCGCTCGAGGCCCGCGGCCACGCGGAGGATCTCATCCTCGGAGATCGCGCCGCCGGGGACGACGTCCACGACCTTCGGCTTCCCGACGGTCAGCGTCCCCGTCTTGTCGACGACGAGCGTGTCCACCGTGCGCATCACCTCGATCGCTTCCGCGTTCCGGAAGAGGACGCCGACGTGCGCGCCCTTCCCGGTCGCGACCATGATCGAGACCGGCGTGGCGAGCCCGAGCGCGCAGGGACAGGCGATGATCAGGACCGCCACGGCGTTCACGATCGCGTGCGCGAGCCGCGGGTCGGGGCCCGCGAGGCCCCAGATCGCGAACGTGAGGACCGAGATCGCGACGACGGTGGGGACGAAATAGCCGGATACCCGGTCGGCCAGCTTCTGCACGGGCGCGCGACTCCGCTGCGCGTCGGCGACCATCTGGACGATCCGCGCGAGCGTCGTCTCCGAGCCGACCCGGAGCGCCTTCATCACGAACGAGCCGGTGGCGTTCACGGTGGCGCCGATCACGCGGTCGCCGGCCGCCTTCTCCACGGGAACCGACTCTCCGGTGATCATCGACTCGTCCACGCTGCTCCGACCCTCGACGACCTCGCCGTCCACGGGGACCTTCTCGCCCGGGCGGACGCGGAGGAGATCGCCGGCCTGCACGTCCTCGAGCGGGACGTCCTCTTCCCGCCCGTCCCGCACGCGGCGCGCGGTCTTCGGAGCGAGCCCGAGGAGCGCGCGGATCGCCGTGCCGGTGCGGCTCCGCGCGCGGAGCTCGAGCACCTGCCCGAGGAGCACCAGCACCACGATCGCGGCGGCGGCCTCGAAGTAGACGGCGACCTCGCCGCCGTGGCCACGGAAGCCCGCGGGGAAGATTCCCGGTACCAGTGCCGCGACCACGCTGTAGACGTACGCGACGGTGACGCCGACTCCGATCAGCGTGAACATGTTGAGGCTCCTGGTCGCGACCGACTGGACGGCCCGGACCAGGAACGGCCAGCCGCACCAGAGGACCACCGGCGTGGCGAGGGCGAGCTGGACGAGCGTGAAGAGGCGCGGCGGGATCAGGGCGCCCAGATTCAGGAACGGCACGTGCTCGCCCATCGTGAGCGCGAGGAGCGGCACGGTCAGCAGGACGCCGATCCAGAACCGCCGCGTCATGTCGGTCAGCTCGTGGTTCTCTTCCTCGTCGAGGGTGATCGTGAGCGGCTCGAGCGCCATGCCGCACTTCGGGCAGCTGCCGGGCCCGATCTGCCGGACTTCGGGGTGCATCGGGCAGGTGTAGATCGCCTTCGAGGAGTCGCGCGCGCCCGACGGCCGCTTGGCCGCGGGTGCGGGAGCCAGGTACCGGGCGGGATCGTTCCGGAACTTGGTGCGGCACCCCTCGCAGCAGAAGTAGTACGTGCGGCCTTCGTGCTCGAGGTGGATCGCGCGGGCGGGATCGACGCTCATCCCACAGACGACGTCGCGCTCGCGGGCGCCGGAGTCGGGTGGAAGCACCGCGGGCCGCGGCGCGCCCGGCGCGTGGAGGGTCAGGCGGGCGCCGTGGCCCTCGTGAGCGCCGGGACCGGCGTGACCGCCGTGTCCTTCGTGCGATGGGTGCGCGTCGTGGCCCCCGTGACCCTCATGGTCGTGGTCCGATCCCATGCGTCGAGTGTACCACGCCTACTTCAGGACGCCTCCCAGCCGGCCGAGCCGCTCGAGGCGCGCGGCCTCGGAGTCGCGGAGCCACGGGTCCTTCGAGAGCTCCTCGTACGCGCGGGCGAAGAAGGGCTTCGCCTCGGCGTCCTCGTGCTTCAGCAGCAGACACTCGCCGATCTCCTCCACGACGTAGCCGTCCATGCCGCCCTCGGCCTGGAACTCGTCGTAGAGGGCCCGCTGCATCTTCAGCGCCTCGTCGACCTTCCCGAGCGAGCGGAGGCAGCGCGCGATGCACCAGCGCGCGACCCGGATGTCCTCCTTCTTTCCCGCCTTCTCGCGCTCGGCGAGCGCTTTGTGGAAGAGATCGAGCGCGGTGTCGTAGCGCCCCATGTCGTGGTACGTCCAGCCGAGGTTGTTGTAGAGGGAGCCGAGCCACGTTCGGGCCTTGGGATCCGACGACGACTCGGCGAGCGCCATCGCGCGCTCGTTCCAGGTCACCGACGAGTCGCCCGGCTCGACGATGCCGAGCATGTGCGCCGCGTCCACGGCGAAGCCGTCGGCGTGGACCTCCCGCGCGAGATTCCAGGCGTCCAGGAAGAGCGGCTTCGATTCGTCGCGGCGCTTCGAGGAGTTGAGCATGCGCCCGCGCTCGAGGAGCAGCCGGACCCGCGCGACGCCCATTTCCGGCGTGATCAGCGACTCCGCGTCCGCGAGCGTCCGCTCCGCGTCGTCGAACCGGCGCTGGAGCCCCTCGGTCCGCGCGATCTGCGTGAGGAGCTGCGCCAGGTAGTCGTGGTTCCCGGACGCGCGGGCGGCGGGGAGGAGCGCGCGGAATTCCTTCTCGGTGCCGGCCGGGTCGTCGTAGTTCCACTTGGCGTCGAAGTCGGCGAGGGTCGTGGATGAATCGGACATGGGGCCTCCGGAGAGCATCAGGGCGAGTGCCGGCACGACGGCGATCATGGCTGGCTCGGCGTCAGCGCGCCCCGAGACCCGTCGGCCAGTTCACGACGAGCGTCGCGGGGGGGAGCGTCGCGTTCGCGACCTGCTTGACGACCAGGAACTTGGTACCCGCGGCGTTCGGCCAGTAGCCCGTGCCCGTGACCCCCGAGGCGTTCACGGGAGGCAGCGTGCATATCAGTTTCGCGATCCCTACCGCCGGCGCGCTCCCGCCCGTGAAGGGGGCGCTCCAGAGCTGGTCGCCATGACGGAAGAAGAGCTCCTTCCCGTCCGCGCGCCAGTGCGGGTCGCCGCCGCCCTCCGTCGAGACCTGCCAGCGCTCGCCCGACCCCGGGAACGACCGGACGTAGATCTCGCCCCGTCCCGACTCGGTGGAGCGGTACGCGAGCCACTTCCCGTCGGGGGACACCTCGCCCGATGTCTCGCTGAAGCGGGTCGTGACGATCGGCGTCGCGGCACCCTTTCCATCGGCCGGCACGAGCACGAGGTCCCACTGCGCCGCCTGGCGCAGCACGATGCAGACGAGGCCGGTGCCGTCGGCCGTCCAGGACGTCGGACCGATGTTGTCGGGATCGTTCGAGACCTTGACCGGCTCGCTGCCGCCGGCGGCGTCCATGACGAACGCGGCGAACGCGCCCGCCCGATTCGAGGCGAACGCGATCCGCTTTCCGTCGGGAGACCAGAGCGGCATCGCGTCGGTCGCGGGATCGAACGTGAGCCGGGACCGGACGCCGCGCGCCACGTCGAGCACCCAGATGTCGTCGTTGTTGCTCGACGGATCGACGACCTGGTAGGCGATCCGAGTTCCGTCGGGAGAGGCGATCGCGGCATGGATCTCGCCGGGCGCGCCCTCCGTCCCGACCGGCTTCCCCGTCCGGTCGTACCACGTCATCTCGGCGGCGCCCCCGGAAGCGCCGCCGCTGTACGCGAGCACGCCGGTGGTGGACGCAGAGAAGTCGGCGTTCCCGGCGAAGTCGGTGTTCACGTCGTCGGCGATCGGGAACGGCTCGCCGGTCGTCTTGAGCGCCTTGGCGTCGAATCGTTGCGCCATCAACGCGTGATCGCGCACGTAGAGGAGGTATCCCTGCGGAACGTACTCGGTCCTGGTGACGCCGTTCAGGAGCACCTTCGACTCGGGGGATCCCAGCGTTCCTACGCGCAGGTGCGACTCGCCCTGGCCGGACGTGACTCCGATATAGAGGTAGTGCTTTCCGTCCGGGAGGAAGTGGGGCCACGCCTGTCCGATCTCGTTCGCCGCGTGATCGCAGCGTCCCGCGGGGGCGGCGATCCCGCCCGCCGCCGAGACCATGCGCAGGGAGTCCGTCGAGCTGCCGTCGAAGAGGATCACGTCGCCGGCGCTCCACGAACCGTCGGCGCCGTTCGGCGCGTCGCAGATCGTGATCGGGGGCCCGCCGCCAACCGGGATCTTCTTCAGCTTGTTGTCGGCCATGAACGCGAGATAGCGGCTGTCGGGGGACCAGAACGGGCGCCGCGCGCCCTCGGTGCCCGGGAGCGGCTGCGCGGCCAGGGCGCTCAAGGGGCGGATGTAGATCAGCGTCTTCCCGGTGGAATCGGTGGCGTTGAACGCGAGGTACTTCCCGTCGGGGGAGATGCGCGGCGAATCGATGTTCCGGAGCCCTTCCTGGGGCATGACGTAGAAGCGGATCAGCTCGCCCTTCTTCGGCGCGCGCTCCACGAAGCCGTACGCGAAGACGGCGGTCGCGAGGATCGCGACGCCGGCGACGCCCCACGCGATCCGCTCGCGCGTCTTCCGACGGTGCGCGATCGGCGCCGCCACGCCCGCACGCGAGCCCGCCTCCCCCACCCACTTCAACTCCAAGAGCAGATCCCGCGCCGTCTGCCACCGGTCGTCCGGGTCCTTCTCCAGGCACCGGC
>JBLMXB010000094.1:0-7660 GCA_050257555.1 Hyphomicrobiales bacterium
CCGGCCCCGGGCGGGGCCGGCCGAACCGATCGGATTGGGTATCAGCCACCCTGGATGTGGCACTGACGGCAGAGATCCTTGTACACGCCGCCGTCGCCCTCTTCCGTGACGGTTCCGGTGCCGGCCATGAAGATGAGACCGAACACGTTCTTGTTGCCGTGCGACTTGTGGCAGGAGAAGCAGGACGGCGTGACCGTGTTGTCGGCCGTGGTGCCGTCCCAGAGCCCCTGCGAATCCATAACCTTCACGCGGTTCGTGTGGCCGTTGAACTGCGAGAGGCTCGAGATGTACGTCGCGTTGGCGCCGATGTTGACGTCGGCCTGCGGGTGACGCACCCAACCCTCGCCGCCGCCGCTCATGCCGCCGACCTCGGGTCCGCCCGTCGTGCCGTGGAAATCGGTGTGGCACGACTGGCACCATGCCGCATACGCGCTGGCGCTGGTGTTCGGCTCCTCGTAATCGACGTTCGTCTCGCTGTAACCGGCCGCCGACCGCTCGAAGACGTCCTTCGTGCCGGTCCAGGTGCCGATCTCGTACGTGAGGTTCTTGCCGGTGAAGTTGCCCCGGTTGAGCAGGTTCCGGTACTGGGTCGCGCTGCCGTGCTGCGCATGGCAGTCGGTGCACTCGAGGCCCACAGGCTGCGAGAACGTTCCGCCCGGAGCCGTCGCCGTCGACCACAGCGTGTGGCCGTCCGTGGTCTCGTATCCGGTCTCGTTCGGCCGGTGCGCCGGATCGGCGTTCAGCCCGCCCGCCAGCCGGCGGTTGTTCGTCGCGCTCGAGTTGTAGACGTCCGGCACGCCCGACTGGCCGTCGTGGCAAGTGAGGCAGAGGTCGTTCACGTCATTGCGAAGCAGGTGTTCGTACGGCCCATCGGGGCCGAGCGTCGTGAACTGACCGCCCGGCGTGTAGGGATGCGACTGGCTGTAGTGCGCGATATGGCAATCGCTGCAGACCAGGTTCGTCCCCACGTGGAAATCGCCCGCCATCGCCGCCGGCACGAACGCCGCGACGAGGCAGATCGAGAGCAAGAGGATGAGAGTCCTCATGCGTTCACCTCGTTGTCTGGGGTAAGCCTGGGCATCGCGCGGAGGGCGTTCGCGCGCATGTCCCTGGTTTCGGTCATTGCGTCGGTTCCTCCGGCAGCCGGAAGAGCTGGAATCGGGCACCGACCCGCTCGAGCACGGCAAGCCGCTCGCGACCGTCGCTCGCGACGGCGCTGGGGTAGAGGAACGCTCCGGCCGCATCGCCCATCTGGCCTACCTGGCGGAGGAAGCGACCGGAGTTATCGAAAACCAGGACGGTCTGGCGGAGCTCGTCGCTGACCCAAAGCCTGCCGTCCTCGGTGATGACGAGACCGGATGGGAGGGAGACGTTGCCCGGTCCGATCTCGTGCCGAGCAAAGCCATCGACGTACGTTCCTTCGGCGGAAAAGCGTTGCACCGCGAGCTCCGTATCCGTACAGAGGACGGCGATGGATCCGTCCGGTGCTTCCGCCAGCGCTCGAACATGACGCAACTGCCCGGGCGAGGGGCCCGGTGTTCCCCAGGAACGGAGCAGCGATCCGTCCCGGTCGAAGCAGTGGATCCGTCCCGCATCGCCCGACATGGCCACGAGGATCCGTCCCGCGCGTGTGACGGCGACGGCGCCGGGGTTGCCGGCGTCCGTCTCCGCGGGGGGCGTGAGCCGCTCGATGCCCCGCCCGCGGCCGTCCACGACGTCGATGTACGAAGCCGCCATGTCCACGATGTAGAGGCGACCCTCAGCGTCCACCGCGACCGCGACGGGGGAGCCGTCCGTGCTCGTCCCGTCCTCGCGGCAGATCCGATGGATGAAGCGGAAGACGCCGCGTCCGCTCCGGCTGAAGATCTCGATCGCGTGCCGGCCGGTGTCGGCCACCACGATCTCCCCGGTCCGCGGATCGAACGCGATGCCCTGGGGGAGCGTGAAGCCTTCGTCCTGGCTGAATCCGCGGACGATCGTCGTCGGCGTGAGGAGCGCGGGCTCGGCCGCCGCGGGAGGGGCCGCGGCGGGCCCGAGCGCGATCAGGGAGAGGGTCCCGATCGAGAGCATCGGGAGTCTCCTCGGTCGCCGTCCGGGCCTGTCGAAGCGGTCGAGCAAGCGTCACCTCCTGACTCGACGTATGTTCCTAGAATGGAGGGTGTTAGCCTAGCTATCCCGGGGTATACCCGGGGGTACCACCCGGGCACCGATGGACTTGGTCCGAGGGGCCTCGCGGCCCTAGGCGTCGCCCCAGCGCTTGGAGAGCCGAGCGGAGGGGATGTCGGGGAGTCGCGCTTCGTCGTCGCGGGTGTGCGACGAGTCGTTGAAGAGCGAGAGGCGGGCGTCCTCGAGGCCGCGGAAGTCGAGGACGTTGAGCGCGGCCGGGCTCTGGTCGAGACGGTCCCGGTAGGCGCGGGGATCGAAGCCGAGGAGGGAGCTCAGGAGAAGGCGGATCGTCGCCTTGTGCGACACGATCAAGATCGTCCGGCCGGGGTGGTCCGCCACGAGCGCGAGGAGCGCCGGGAGCGCGCGGGCGGTCACCGCGAGGCCCGTCTCGCCCCCTTCGGGCGCGAACGTGAAGGGGTCGCGCTCCCACCGCGCGTACTCCTCCGGGAATCGCGCCTCCACGTCCGCCCGCCGGAGCCCCTCCCAATGCCCGTGCGCGATCTCCCGGAGCGCCGCGTCGGTGACGACCGGCGCGCCGTGCGGAGCCGCGATCCGCCGCGCCGTCTCCACGGCCCGGACGAGCGGGCTCGCCACGAACCGCGCGATCGGGACGTCGCGGAGCCGCTCGCCCAGCCGTCGGGCCTGCTCGGCGCCGGTCTCGGAGAGCGCGACGTCGCTCGATCCGGCGAAACGATCCTCGTCGGAGAGCACGGTCGCGCCGTGGCGCACGAGCAGGACCCGGGTGGTCGCGGTCACCGCGTCCGTCCGAGCGCGGCCGCGGCCGCGCCGGACTCAGTCGGCGCCGGCGAGCCAGGCATCGAACGCCTTGAAGTCGTAGTCCCGCCCGAGGAACGCGTGGACCGATTCCGCGGCGGGGCGGCTCCCGCCCGGCTTCAGCACGTCGTCGCGATAGCGCTGCGCGATCTTCGGGTCGAGCAGGTTCGACTTGTCGAACGCGCTGAAGAGGTCCTTCGCGATCACGAGCGACCACTCGTACGTGTAGTAGACGGCGGAGTAGCCGTCGAGGTGGCCGAACGAGCACTGCATGTGCGTGTCGGCCATCGGCGGGTAGACCGTGTACGTCGGCTCGAGCGACGAGATGATCGCGTCGGTGTTCACCTCCGGCGCCGGCCGGTCGTAGAGGTCGAGCGACACGGCCGAGTAGAACGTCTGCGTGGCGTACGTCGTCGCCCGGCCGAACGCGTCGGCCCGCCGCATCTTTTCGACCAGCTCCGTCGGAATCGGCTCACGCGTCTTGTAGTCGAGCGCGAACGTGCGGAGCACCTTGGGATCCCAGGTCCACTCCTCGAGGAGCTGCGACGGCGCTTCGACGAAGTCGCGCTCCGTGGCCGTGCCGGAGACCGGCTCCCAGCGCCCCTGGCCGCCGAAGATCTTGTGGATCAGGTGGCCGAACTCGTGGAAGAAGGTCTCCACGTCGCTGTGCTCCATGAGGCCGGGATCGCCCGGCTTCCCGCCGGGGAAGTTGCAGACCAGCGCGCCCTCGGGCACCTGGATCCCCGCGACGCCCTGGCGGATCCCGAAGCTCGCCGCGTGGTTGAACTTGCCGGGCCGCGGATGCAGGTCGAAGAAGAAGCGCCCGAGCAGCTGCTTCCCCTGGTACATCTCGTACGCCTCGACGGAGGGATCCCAGACCGGCGTGTCGACCTTCTTGTACGTGACCCCGAACATCTTCGACGTCACGTCGAGCACGCCCTTCTTGACGTCCTCGAACGCGAAGTAGGGACGCGCGAGCTCCGGATCGAAGTCGTAATCGCGCTTCCGGATCAGGCGGCCGTAGTACGACAGCTCCCAGCGGTTCACCTGCGTCGCCGACGGATCGTCCTCCTGCTTCCGCTTCAGGTAGAGCGCGTACTCGTCCTCCGCCCGCTTGTGCGTGAGCTTGTTCAGGCGCTCGATGAAGTCTGCCGCGTTCTTCGCCGTGCCGATCATCTTGTTCTCGGTGATGTAGTCGGCCCAGGTCGGGTAGCCGAGGAGCACGGCCATCTGGTAGCGCTTGGAGATCAGCGAGTCGAGGACCGCCATGTTGGCCGGGTAGCCGCGGTTCTGGTCCGCGTGCATGAGACGCCGCCGCACGTCCGCCGTCCTGCAGTAGCGGTAGATCGGGAAGAGGTCGGGATACTCGATGGAGATCGTGACGGTGCCGTCGGGACCCGGCTTGTGGGAGTCGATGAAGTCCTGCGGCATCCCCTCGAGATCGGCCGGCGCCACCTGGATCGTGCGCGAGTCGTTTCGGATGTTCTTGTCGAAATCCTGGCTCGCCTTGGTCAGCTCCTCGTTCAGTGCCGCGATGCGCTTCCGCGTCGCGTCGTCCTTGTCGACGCCCGAGCGCTTGAAGTCGCGCAGGGTGCGCTCCGTGAAGTAGCGCGTCGCGGCGTCGGCGTGGCCGAGGTCGGCGGCCCGGAGGGCGTCGTAGACGCCGCGGTTCAGCCCGAGGTCGTCGAGGAATTTCGACGCGATGCGGGTCTCCTCCTCGGCCCGCGCGCGGAACGAGGAGTCGGGGTGGCACGACTCCATGAGGTTCGCCTGGTAGGCCACGTTCTCGGCGTGCATCACGATCCGGTTGTACGTCTCCCACGTGTTCGCGAGCGTCCGCTTCCCCTTCACGGCCAGCAGCCGGTCGAGGTCGTCCTGGGCCTGCTTCATCTCGGCATCGGCCGCGGCGCGGTAGGCACCGGTGTCCGGGCGGTCGCTGAAGAAGAAGGGGGGCACGGCGTCGGCGCGCGCCGGGGGTGCGGCGGCCGGCAGGGCGCACCACGCGAGCGCGGCGAGGGCGAGGAACGCCCGGGCGCGGCGCGGTGGGACGGGGAATCGCGGGGCTGGGGTGCGACGGGTCATGAACGACCTCCTCCGTAGACCGGTGTGGGTGGAATCGTGCGAGCCTACCGGGCCGGCGCGACCGGCGCAACCACGGGGGGGTATCGTCCGGTCGCGCCTCGACCTAGAATAGAGCGCGTGACGGGCGGTTTCGTTGGAATCGCGGGCCTCGGCCGGAGCCCGGGCCCCGCCGCCCGATCGAACCCCGACGACGAGGAGGCATCATGATTCGCAAGGGCGCGGCAATCTGGCGCGGCGGTCTCAAGGACGGGAAGGGAACGCTCTCCACGGAGAGCGGCGTGCTCGAGGAAGCCGCCTATTCGTTCGGGACGCGCTTCGAGAACGCCAAGGGGACCAATCCGGAGGAGCTGATCGCCGCCGCGCACGCCGCCTGCTTCTCCATGGCGCTCTCCGCCCAGCTGGGCGAGGCGGGGATGACCCCCGAGAGCGTGCGCACCACCGCTTCGGTGACGCTCGAGAAGACCGACGCCGGCTTCACGGTGACGAAGTCCCACCTCACCACGACCGTGCGGATTCCCGGGGCCGATCGCGCGAAGTTCGACGCGGCCGCCGCCGCCGCGAAGGCGGGATGCCCGATCTCGCGCCTCCTGAACGCCGCGATCACGATGGAGGCGACCCTGGAGGCGTGAGGTGCCGCGTCCGACCGGCGCGCCCGGCGCGGCGCCGGGGCGCGGTCAGGTCGGATCCGGCGGCGCCGGCGCCCCCATCATCTCGCGTCGCGCGAACCAGACGCCGGGGACCAGCGGGAGCCAGAGCGTGAAGCCGCGGATGAGGAGGGTCGAGGTGAGCGCGACCTCGAGCGGCACCGCGAAGTAGTGGAGCGACGCCACGAGGCCCGCCTCGAAGGAGCCGACGCCACCGGGAAGGAGGCTCAGCGTCGCCGCGATCGAGGCGAGGACGAAGCTCGTGTAGACGACGCCGAACGGGGTCGGATGGCCGACGGCGCGGAGGAGCACGTCGAGCGTCACGGCGTCGAGCACCACGATCGCCAGCTGAAGGGCGATCGACTCGACGAAGAGCGCCGGGTGGCGGAGCGTGGAGGCCGGCGCCTCCTCGATCGCGCGGAGCGCGGCGTCGAGTCCCTTCACCTTGTGGAGCCACGCCGGCCGCCGCCGCGGGCCCCCGTAGACGATCCAGAGGATCAGGATCGGCATCGCCGTCGCGTAGACCGCGAAGAGGGTGACCAGCACCAGGATCCAGGGGTGGAACCGGTGCCCGAGCCAGAGGAACCCGAGGGCCGCCAGCACGGCCAGCGCGTACGCGGCGTAGAACGCGAGCATGTTGACGACGACCGCGGCGGTCGCCACGCCGCGCGGCACCGCGCGTCGCTCGAGCGCCCGGACCACGAGGAGGGTCCCGCCCAGCCCTCCGGTCGGCACGACCTGGTCGATGAAGAGCTTCGCGACCCCCATCGAGACGAGCGACAGGATCGGACGGCGGACGTCCGACGCCGCGATGCCGCGATGGAGCACGCCGGCGGCGCAGAGGTACGTGCCGATCTGCAGCACGAGCGCGGCGAGGATCCACGCGGGCTCGGCCGAGCGCACGAGGTCCGAGAAGCGGCGCCACTCCACGCCGCGGAGCGCGAGCCAGAAGAGGACCGCGAGGATCAGCGTGCCCGGGAGCCAACGCCAGAATCCGGACCGGAGTCGGGGCGTCATGGGGCGGCATCCTACCCCACGCGCGCGCCGGGCGCGCGGGGAAAGCGCGGATCCGGCGCTCCGGGCCGGGGATCACGCGCGGTGCCAGCGGACCGTGGACAGGGCGCGCCGCGTGGTGTATACCCGGCGGCGACATGTTCCGACTCCTGCCGACCGAGCCCAAGTTCTTCGACCTGTTCGAGGCGCAGGCCGCGACGGTCCTCGAAGCGGCGCGCGCCCTGTCGGAGATGGCGCACCAGTTCGAGCGCGTCGGCGAGAAGGCGCAGCACATCAAGGAGCTCGAATCCCGCGGCGACTCCCTGACCCACGACCTGATCCGGAAGCTCAACCAGACGTTCATCACGCCGTTCGACCGCGAGGACATCCACGCCCTGGCGAGCGCGCTCGACGACGTGCTCGACAACATCGAAGGGGTCTCGAGCCGCTTCGCCCTCTTCCGTCTCGAGCGCGTCACGCCCGAGACCCTCGAGCTGATCGACATCATCGTTCGGGCGTGCGAGTCGATCGCGGCCGCCGTCGGTCACCTCCGCGAGTTCGGGAAGATCGCGGAGCACTGCGTCGAGATCAACAAGCTGGAGAACGAGGCGGACCATATCTCGCGGAACATGACCGCCAAGCTCTTCGAGGACGCCTCCGACTTCCGCGAGCTGATCAAGTGGAAGGAGATCTACGGGCGCCTCGAGGCCACGACGGACGATTGCGAGGACGTCGCGAACATCCTCGAGGGCATCGTCGTGAAGAACAACTGACGGGGGCGGACCGGTGATCGGCCTACCGGGCGGCGACGCGATCTCCCTCTACGCGCTCGTCATCCTCGCTCTCGCCCTCTGCTTCGACTTCCTGAACGGATTCCACGACGCGGCCAATTCCATCGCCACCGTCGTCTCGACCCGCGTGCTCACGCCGGGGTTCGCCGTGGTCTGGGCCGCGTTCTTCAACTTCGTCGCCGTCTTCGTTCTCGGCGAAGCGGTCGCGAA
>JBLMXB010000095.1:0-10403 GCA_050257555.1 Hyphomicrobiales bacterium
ATCAACGCGAAGCCGGTGGCGGCGGCGGTGAAGGAGTTCTTCGGCTCCTCGCAGCTCTCGCAGTTCATGGATCAGACGAACCCCCTCTCCGAGGTCACGCACAAGCGGCGCCTCTCGGCCCTGGGGCCGGGCGGCCTCTCGCGGGAGCGCGCGGGTTTCGAAGTGCGCGACGTCCATCCGACACATTACGGCCGCGTCTGCCCGATCGAGACGCCGGAAGGCCCCAACATCGGCCTGATCTCGTCGCTCTCGTGCTACGCGCGCATCAACGACTTCGGTTTCATCGAGACGCCCTACAAGAAGGTCGAGAGAGGCCGCGTCCTCGATCACTTCCAGGTCACGCAGGCGGGCGACACGACATTCAAGCTCGGCCAGATCGTTGAAAAGCGCGAGCTCGACGAAGAGAACGAGAAAGCGCGCCGCGCCAGGAAGAACGCCGCCGACGCGGAGCCGTATGCCTTCTATCTCTCCGCGTGGGAAGAAGAGAACTTCGTCATCGCGCAGGCAAACGCGGAGACGGACGCGTCCGGTCGGATCCGGGAGGATCGGGTCATCGCCCGCTTCAACGGCGAGTTCATCACGGCGGAGCGCGAGAAGGTCGACTACAAGGACATCTCACCCAAGCAGCTCGTCTCGGTCGCGACCGCCCTCATTCCGTTCCTGGAACACGACGACGCGAACCGGGCGCTCATGGGTTCGAACATGCAGCGGCAGGCGGTGCCGCTCCTCGAAGTCGAGGCTCCGCTCGTCGGGACCGGGCTCGAGGGAACCGTCGCCCGCGACTCGGGTGCAGTCATCCTCGCCAAGCGCGGAGGCGTCGTCGACCAGGTCGACTCGGAGCGGATCATCGTCCGGGTCGAAGGGGGCGACGAAGGCGGCAAGGAGTTCGGCGCCGACATCTATCCGCTGACCAAGTTCCGCCGCTCGAACCAGAACACGTGCATCAACCAGAAGCCGATCGTCCAGGAAGGGGCGCGGGTCGCGCGCGGCGAGGTGCTCGCCGACGGTCCGTGCACCTCCGACGGCGAGCTCGCGCTCGGACGAAACGTCCTCGTCGCGTTCATGCCGTGGCGGGGCTACAACTACGAAGACGCGATCCTCGTGTCGGAGAAGCTCGTCAAGGACGACTTCTTCACGTCGATCCACATCCAGGAGTTCGACATCGAGGCGCGCGACACCAAGCTCGGGCCCGAAGAGATCACGCGCGACATCCCGAACGTCTCCGAGAACGCCCTGCGGGACCTGGACGAGTCCGGCATCATCCGGATCGGCGCCACCGTCAAGCCGGGCGACATCCTGGTCGGCAAGGTCACCCCGAAAGGGGAGACGCAGCTGACTCCGGAGGAGAAGCTGCTGCGCGCGATCTTCGGCGAGAAGGCCGGGGACGTGCGCGACGCGTCGCTCAAGTGCCCGCCGGGGATCGAGGGCACGGTCGTCGACGTCAAGATCTTCTCGCGCAAGGGGACCGAGAAGGACCTGCGCGCGCTCTCGATCGAGCAGGACCAGATCGCCAAGATCGAGAAGAACTCCCGCGACGAGATCCGGATCATCCGGGAGGAGGCCAACAAGAAGATCCGCGACCTGCTGGTCGGAAAGGTTTCCGCCGACGACATCCACGGCCGCGACGGCGAGGAGCTCGTCAAGAAGGGGAGCCGCTTCACGGCGGAGTCCGTCGCGACGCTCACGCCCCAGCAGTTGAAGCGCCTGAAGCTCAAGGACGAGGAGGCCGCCGAGGAGGTCGCGACGATCCTCCGCCGGCAGGACTCCCAGATCGAGGTCTTGAACCGGGTCAACGCCGAGCGGATCGAGCTCCTGCAGAAGGGAGACGAGCTTCCGCCGGGCGTCATCAAGATGGTCAAGGTCTACGTCGCCATGAAGCGGAAGCTCTCGGTGGGAGACAAGATGGCCGGCCGGCACGGGAACAAGGGCGTCATCTCCCGGATCCTGGCCGACGCCGACATGCCGTACCTGCCGGACGGCACGCCGGTCGACATCGTGCTGAATCCGCTCGGCGTGCCCTCGCGCATGAACGTCGGGCAGATCCTGGAGACCCACCTCGGGTGGGCCGCGCGCGCGCTCAACATCAAGGTTGCGACTCCCGTCTTCGACGGCGCGGCGGAGCCCGAGATCAAGAAGCTGCTCAAGGAGGCCAACCTGCCCTCCTCCGGGAAGACCGTGCTCTACGACGGCATGACCGGGGAGCCGTTCGAGCAGCAGGTGACGGTCGGCTACATCTACATGATGAAGCTGTCGCACCTGGTGGACGACAAGATCCACGCGCGCTCGATCGGGCCCTACTCGCTGATCACGCAGCAGCCGCTGGGCGGCAAGGCGCAGTTCGGCGGGCAGCGGTTCGGCGAGATGGAGGTCTGGGCCCTGGAGGCCTATGGCGCCTCCTACACGCTGCAGGAGCTGCTGACGGTCAAGTCGGACGACGTGGAAGGCCGCTCCCAGGTGTACGAGGCGATCGTCAAGGGAGAGGTGCCCACCGAGCCGGGGCTGCCCGAGTCCTTCAACGTCCTGGTCCGGGAGCTTCAGTCCCTGTGCCTCGACGTGGAGCTGATGAAGAAGTGATGAACCTCCTCGCTATCGAATCGATGCGGCCGCTGCGTTCAAGCCATGGGATGGCGACAAGCGGCCGCTTGCTCTCTCCGGTCGCGTCGAGCGACCGCTCAAAATGTTTTCTCACTAGGTCGCGATGAACGACTGATGAGAAGGAGCGACTAAATTGGACACGCTCGCTTTCGCAAACAAGCCGACGACGTTGAAGGACTTCAACGCCATCAAGATCTCGCTCGCCTCGCCGGAGAAGATCCGGTCGTGGTCCTACGGCGAGGTCACCAAACCCGAGACGATCAACTACCGGACGTTCAAGCCGGAGCGCGACGGGCTCTTCTGCGCGAAGATCTTCGGGCCGATCACCGACTGGGAGTGCCTCTGCGGCAAGTACAAGCGCATGAAGCACCGCGGCGTGGTCTGCGACAAGTGCGGCGTCGAGGTGACCAAGTCCAAGGTGCGCCGCGAGCGGATGGGGCACATCGAGCTGGCCTCGCCCGTCTCGCACGTCTGGTTCTTCAAGGGGCTCCCGTCGCGCATCGGGCACCTGCTCGACATCTCGCTGCGCGACCTCGAGCGGATCCTCTACTTCGAGTCGTACGTGGTCATCGATCCGGGCGAGACGGAGCTGAAGGAGAAGGAGCTTCTCTCGGAGGAGCGCTACCGCGCGCTGCGCGGCGAGTTCGGCGACGTCTTCGTCGCGCGGATGGGCGCCGGGGCGATCAAGGAGCTGCTGCAGCGGGTCGACGTGGACATGCTCGCCGAAGAGCTGCGCATGATCATGAAGACGGAGACGTCCCAGATCAAGCGCCAGAAGGCGGCCAAGCGGCTGAAGGTCTGCGACGCCTTCCGCCGGTCGGGCCACCGGCCGGAGTGGATGATTCTCGACGTCATCCCGGTCATCCCGCCGGAGCTGCGCCCGCTGGTCCCGCTCGACGGCGGGCGGTTCGCGACCTCCGACCTGAACGACCTGTATCGCCGGGTCATCAACCGCAACAACCGGCTGAAGAAGCTGCTCGAGCTGCGCGCGCCGGAAGTCATCGTGCGCAACGAGAAGCGGATGCTCCAGGAGGCGGTCGACGCCCTGTTCGACAACGGCCGCCGCGGAAGGGTGCTCAAGGGCTCCAACAACCGGCCGCTCAAGTCGCTCTCCGACACCCTGAAGGGCAAGCAGGGACGGTTCCGGCAGAACCTGCTCGGCAAGCGCGTGGACTACTCGGGCCGCTCGGTCGTCGTGGTGGGGCCGGAGCTGAAGCTCCATCAGGCGGGGCTGCCGAAGAAAATGGCCGTCGAGCTCTTCAAGCCGTTCATTTACAACCGCCTCGAGAAGAAGGGGCTCGCTCCGACGATCAAGGCGGCCAAGGAGCTGGTCGAGTCCGGCGTGACGGAGGTCTGGGACGCGCTGGAGGAGGTCATTCGCGACCACCCCGTCCTCCTGAACCGCGCCCCGACGCTTCACCGCCTGGGCATCCAGGCCTTCCAGCCGGTGCTGGTCGAAGGCAAGGCCATCAAGATCCACCCGCTGGTCTGCCCGGCGTTCAACGCCGACTTCGACGGCGACCAGATGGCGGTGCACGTGCCCCTCTCGCCCAAGGCGCAGGTCGAGGCGGAGCTCCTGATGCTCTCCGCCAACAACATCCTCTCGCCGGCCTCCGGGCGGCCGCTCGCGGTCCCCTCGCAGGACCTCGTGCTCGGCATCTACTACCTGACCAAGTCGCGCTCGAACACCAAGGGGGAGGGGCGCATCTTCGCCGACTTCGACGAAGTGGTGCTCGCCTACGAGGGAGGGGACGTCACGACGCACACCCCGATCCGGGTGCGCTACTCGGGCAAGTACATCGACCTGACGACCCAGTACAACGACCAGGACATCACGCACGCCGAGATCCAGGACGTCGAGCGCACGCTGATCGACACGACCGTCGGCCGCGTCATCTTCAACCGGGCGCTGCCGGACGTCGTGCCCTTCCTCAACGGCAACCTGAAGAAGCGGGGCCTGACGGACTTCGTCAGCTACGTCTACCTGAACTTCGGCGAGGAGATGACGGTCCAGATGCTGGACGATCTCAAGGCGCTGGGCTTCACGGCCGCCACGACGGCCGGCATCTCGATCGGCGTGGACGACATGGTGATCCCGGCCAAGAAGGAGGAGCTCCTCCATGCGGCCGACAAGGAGGTCCTCGAGGTCAACGCGCAGCGCAATTCCGGCGTCATCACCGCCGGCGAGCGCAAGAACAAGATCATCGACATCTGGCACCGGACGACGGAAGCGATTTCCGACGAGATGTTCCGGGAGATGAAGAAGACCGACCAGGTCGGCAGCGAGTTCAACCCGATCTACATCATGGCGGACTCCGGGGCCCGCGGCTCGAAGGAGCAGGTCCGGCAGCTCGCCGGGATGCGGGGACTGATGTCCAAGCCGTCCGGCGAAGTCATCGAGACGCCCATCACGGCCAACTTCCGCGAGGGGCTCTCGGTGCTGCAGTACTTCATCTCGACGCACGGCGCCCGCAAGGGCCTCGCCGACACCGCGCTGAAGACCGCCGACTCCGGCTACCTGACGCGCCGGCTCGTCGACGTGGCGCAGGACGTCATCGTCATCGAGGAGGACTGCGGGACCTCCGACGGCATCACCGTCACGGCGATCATGGAGGGAGGCGACACGCTCGAGCCGCTGCGCGACCGCATCGTCGGGCGCGTGGCGCAGGAGGACGTCCTCGACCCCCTGACGGAGGTCAAGATCGTGGGGGTTGGCGAGGAAATCGCCGAGGAGCTCGCGTCGGCCGTCCAGGAGGCGGGCATCGAGCGGGTCAAGATCCGCTCGGTGTTGACCTGCGAGACCAAGCGGGGCGTCTGCCGGCTCTGCTACGGACGGATGCTCGCGTCCGGGAAGATGGTCGAGATCGGCGAGGCCGTCGGGGTCATCGCCGCGCAGTCGATCGGCGAGCCGGGCACGCAGCTGACGATGCGGACCTTCCACTACGGCGGAACGGCGTCGCGCGTGACCGAGCAGTCCAAGCACGCGGCCAAGAATCCGGGCTCGGTCCGGTTCCTGAACGTGGCCACGGTCGAGCGCAAGGACGGGAACCTCGTCGTCGTGAACCGCAACGGCAAGATCACGATCGTGGACAACAAGGGGCGCGAGAAGGAACGCTACTCGGTGGTCTACGGCTCGACGATCAAGGTCACGGAGGGGCAGGAGGTCGTGCCGGGCCAGGAGCTGGTCGAGTGGGATCCCTACACCTCCGCGATCCTGACGGAGGTCGGAGGAAGGATCGCCTACCGCGACATCATCGAGGGGGAGAACCTCCGCGAGGAGACCGACCGCGTCACGGGTCTCGCCCAGAAGATCATCGTGGAGACGGTGGGCGCCGAGAAGCGCTCGCCGCAGGTGTTCGTGCAGGGGAAGGGCGGGGAGCGCAAGTACCTGCTGCCGATCGGGTCCCACATCATGGTGGCCGACGGGCAGGAGGTGTCGCCGGGCGACGTGCTGGCCAAGATCCCGCGCGAGACGACCAAGACCAAGGACATCACGGGAGGCCTGCCGCGCATCGTCGAGCTCTTCGAGGCGCGCCGCCCCAAGGACGCCGCGGTCATCACCGAGATCGACGGCACGGTCTCGCACGGCCCGATCACCAAGGGAATGCGCAAGGTCATCATCACCGGCGACGACATGGAGACCCGCGAGTACCTGATCCCGCGGTACACCCACGTCAACGTCCAGGAGAGCGAGCGCGTGCGCGCCGGCGATCCGCTGATCGACGGCCCGATCAACCCGCACGACATCCTGGCGATCCTGGGGGAGAAGGAGCTGCAGCGGTACCTCGTGGACAAGATCCAGGAGGTCTACCGGTCCCAGAACGTCGCGATCAACGACAAGCACATCGAGGTGATCGTCCGCCAGATGATGCGCAGCGTGAAGATCGAGGAGGTCGGGGACACGGAGTTCCTGATCGACGAGCAGGTGGACCGCTTCCGCTTCGAGGAGGAGAACGAGCGCGTGATCGGGGCCGGGGGCCAGCCGGCCATCGGGCGGCCGATGCTGCTCGGCATCACCAAGGCGTCGCTCTCGACGGATTCCTTCATTTCGGCCGCCTCCTTCCAGGAGACGACCCGAGTCCTGACGGAGGCGTCGATTTCCGGCAAGGTGGACAACCTGCGGGGACTGAAGGAGAACGTCATCGTCGGTCGGCTCATCCCGGCCGGCACGGGAATGGAGTACTACCGCTCCGTCGTCCTCGAGCGCGAGGAGATCCCGCAGATCGAGGAGCCGGCCCTGGAGGACTTCCTGACGGATCCGGCCGAGGAGCTGGCCCTGGCCGAGGCGGATGCGGAGGTGGATGCGTCGGAAGAGGAGTAGAAGACAGGCCGTCAGCCTTCAGCTCGCAGCCGTCAGCCAGAGGGGCCCCTCCGGGGCCCCCTTCCTTGTCGCGGTCCGGGGGTTTTTGTGTTTCCGGGTCCCCGGGGTTCTGGCTGACAGCGGAAAGCCGAGAGCTGACAGCTTCTTACCCCTTGACAGCCTGCCCGGACCCGCGTAGCATTCGCGGGTTTTTCTCCTCGGCTCCGGCGAGGTCGGTGGGACTGTCTCGCCCGGTCTGAGCAAACAGGTTTTCGGTCGATCTCGGGCCCTTTCTCGGCTCCGGGGGGCTGCGGGGTGACTTAGGAGAGTCGATGCCGACGATTTCACAACTGGTTCGCAGAGGCCGTGAGCGGGTGCGGGAGAAGACCGCCTCGCCGGCCCTCGAGTCCTCGCCCCAGAAGCGGGGGGTGTGCACGCGCGTCTACACGACGACGCCGAAGAAGCCCAACTCGGCGCTGCGCAAGGTCGCGCGCGTGCGTCTGACCAACGGCATCGAGGTCACGACCTACATCCCCGGGGTGGGCCACAATCTCCAGGAGCACTCGATCGTCATGATCCGGGGAGGGCGCGTCAAGGACCTGCCGGGAGTCCGGTACCACATCATTCGGGGAACCCTCGACGCGGTCGGCGTCGCCAACCGCAAGCAGGGGCGTTCCAAGTACGGCGCCAAGCGCCCCAAAGCGTAACGGAACACTGACAACTGAGAACTGAGAACTAAGAACTATGCCGAGACGCCGCGTCGTCGCCAAGCGCGAGATCCTGCCGGACCCGCTCTACAACTCGCAGCTGGTCACCAAGTTCATCAACTCGGTGATGGAGCGGGGCAAGAAGTCGCTCGCCGAAGGGATCCTCTACGGGGCCCTGAACCGGGTCGCCGAGAAGACCCAGGACGACCCGATGAAGACCTTCAAGAAGGCGATCGAGAACGTCAAGCCCGCCCTGGAGGTCAAGTCCCGCCGCGTCGGCGGCTCGACCTACCAGGTCCCGGTCGAGGTCCGGCCCAACCGCCGCACCTCGCTCGCGATTCGCTGGCTCATCGAGTACGCGGCCGAGCGCGGAGAGAAGACGATGCGGGAGAAGCTCGCGGCCGAGCTTCTCGACGCGGCGAACCTGCGGGGCGGCGCCGTGAAGAAGAAAGACGACACGCACAAGATGGCGGAGGCCAACAAGGCCTTCGCCCACTACCGCTGGTAGACCAGGGACTACGGACCAAGGACTACGGACTAAGGATCATGCCCCGCACCCATCCCCTCAAGGACACCCGAAACATCGGGATCATGGCGCACATCGACGCCGGCAAGACCACCACGACCGAGCGGATCCTCTATTACACGGGGGTCAACTACAAGCTCGGAGAGGTGCACGAGGGCACGGCGACGATGGACTGGATGGTCCAGGAGCAGGAGCGGGGGATCACGATCACTTCGGCCGCGACGACCTGCTTCTGGAGGGCCGATGCGGCGGAAGACCCGTCGGCGCCTCCCGGCTCCCTCGTCCGGATCAACATCATCGACACGCCGGGCCACGTGGACTTCACCGCGGAGGTCGAGCGGTCGCTGCGCGTGCTCGACGGCGCGGTGGCGGTGTTCGACGCCGTCGCCGGGGTCGAGCCGCAGTCGGAGACGGTCTGGCGCCAGGCCAACCGCTACAACGTCCCCCGCATCGCGTTCGTCAACAAGATGGACCGTGTCGGGGCCAACTTCCCGCGCTGCGTCGAGATGATGAAGACGAAGCTGAACGCCAAGCCGGCGCCGATCCAGATTCCCTGGGGAGCGGAGGCGGGGCATCGGGGCGTGATCGATCTGGTCGCGATGAAGGCAATCGATTTCAAGGACGAGACGCTCGGCGCGAAATACGACGTCGTGGAGATTCCCGAGCCCATGCGCGCGGAGGCGGAGAAGGCTCGCGAGCAGCTGATCGAGACCGTCGCCGAGAGCGACGACACCCTTCTCGAGAAGTACCTCCATGGCGGCCAGGTCGAGCCCCGGGAGATCCAGGAAGCGCTGCGGCGCGCGACCATCTCCGGGCACGTTCAGCCGGTGGTCTGCGGATCGGCCTTCAAGAACAAGGGGGTCCAGCAGCTTCTGGACGCCGTGGTCGCCTATCTGCCGTCCCCGCTCGACATCCCGCCCATGAAGGGGCACGACGAGGTGGGCGCCGAGCTCGTCCGCGAAGCGAAGGACGACGCTCCGTTTGCCGCCCTGGTCTTCAAAATCATGACGGACCCCTTCGTGGGGCAGCTCGCTTTCTTCCGGGTCTACTCGGGCCACATCGAGGCGGGCTCGGGCGTCTACAACGCGACCAGGGGCTCCAACGAGCGCGTCGGCCGGCTGCTCAAGATGCACGCCAACAAGCGCGAGGAGATCAAGGACGTCTGGGCGGGCGACATCGCCGCCGCCGTGGGCCTGAAGAACGTTTCGACGGGCGACACGATCTGCGACAAGAACCAGCCGGTCATTCTCGAAGCCATGAACTTCCCGGAGCCGGTCATCGCCGTCGCGATCGAGCCCAAGACCAAGGCGGACCAGGAAAAGATGGGAATGGCGCTCGCCAAGCTGATGCAAGAAGACCCGACCTTCAAGGTCCACACGGACAAGGAGACCGGGCAGACCATCATCCGGGGGATGGGCGAGCTGCACCTGGAGATCATCACGGACCGAATGGTCCGCGAGTTCAACGTGGGCGCCAACGTCGGCAAGCCGCAGGTGGCCTACCGCGAGGCCATCACCAGGGAAGCCGAGGGGCACGGCCGTTTCGTCCGGCAGTCGGGCGGGCGGGGCCAGTACGGCGACTGCAAGATCCGCATCAAGCCCGCCGAAGAGGGCCACGCTTTCATTTTCGACAACGAGATCCGCGGCGGGGCGATCCCCAAGGAATTCATCAAGCCGATCGAGCAGGGGATCAAGGAAGCCATGGAGACCGGCGTGCTCGCCGGGTATCCGACCACGGGCGTGCACGTCGAGCTGTACGACGGCTCGTACCACGAGGTCGACTCCTCCGAGATGGCCTTCAAGATCGCCGGCTCGATGGCCTACCAGGAGGCCGCCAAGAAGGCCCGGCCCATCATCAAGGAACCGATCATGGACGTCGAGGTCGTCGTGCCCGAAGAGCACATGGGCGACGTCATCGGCGACCTGAACTCGCGACGCGGGCACATCAAGCACATGGAGCCGCGCGCGGGCGTCCAGGTGATCCAGGCGCGCGTTCCGCTCTCGGAGATGTTCGGCTACTCCACCAACCTGCGCTCCATGACGCAGGGCCGGGGCAACTACACGATGCAGTTCGCGGCCTACGACGAGGTCCCCAGGTCGGTCTCGGAGGAGATCATCGCCAAGGTGGGTTCGAAGTAACGGAAGTTCGACGAGGAGAGCATGGGCAAAGAGAAGTTTGATCGGTCGAAGCCGCACGTGAACATTGGGACGATTGGGCACGTGGATCACGGGAAGACGACGTTGACGTCGGCGATTACGCTGGTGTTGGCCAAGAA
>JBLMXB010000096.1:0-2506 GCA_050257555.1 Hyphomicrobiales bacterium
GTGGCGGGCGGGGCCGCCGACCCCATCGCCCGCGGCAGCGAGAGGAGGACCGTCGCCCCCTTCCCCTCGCCCGCGCTCTCGAGCCGCACGGCGCCGCCCATCATCTCGATCAGCTCCTTCACGATGACGAGGCCGAGGCCCGTGCCGCCGAACTTCCTCGTGGTCGACGTGTCCCCCTGCGAGAACTTCCGGAACAGCCGCTGCATCTTCTGCGCGCTCACGCCGATCCCCTGATCCTCGACCGCGATCTCGACGAACGGCGACCCGTCCGACGTCTCGACCCGCACCGAGACCGCGCCTTCCGGCGTGAACTTGATCGCGTTCCCGATGACGTTCACGAGCACCTGGCGGAGCCGGGACTCGTCGGCCGTCACGTGGAGTCCGTCCGGGATCGCCCCGAACGTCAGGTCGAGCCCCTTCTCCCGGGCCTGGACCTCCATCGTCCGCTCCACCTCGTCGAGCAGCGGGGCCAGCGCCACGGACGCGCACTCCACGTGCAGCCTCCCCGCCTCGATCCGCGCCACATCGAGCACGTCGTTGATCAGGTTCAGGAGTCCCTTGGCACTATTGGACGCATGGGTCAGTAACTCTGTTTGTTCGACATCGCTCTCCACCAGCCCATCGAGCACGAGGTTCAGGAAGCCGATGATCGAGTTGAGCGGCGTCCGCAGCTCATGGCTCGTATTGGCGAGGAACTCGTTCTTCAGGCGGTCCGCCTCGCGAAGCTCCTCGACCAGGGTCTCGAGCTGTTCGTTCTTCTCCCGGAGCTCCGCCTGCTGGTCGCGGATCGACTCGAGGAGCATGACGTTCTGGATCGCCGTCCCCAGCTGGTAGCTCACGGCGCGGAGGAGGTCGGAGTTCCGCGTCGAGAGCTTCTCCCCCTCGACCGAGAGGATCGACATCACGCCCACCACTTCGTCCCGCGCGAGGAGCGGCACGTGGATCACGGTCGCGATGCTCCGGTCGAGCAGCTCCGACTCGGTCACCTGCTCGCCGCTCTGGATCGCGTGGAGCACGCCCGGGTTGATCGCGTCGGGGATCATGTGGGGCGACAGGCGGAGCGACTGGTTCAGGAACGAGGCCTCGGCCGCGAGCGCCAACGCGGACCGCTCCGCCTCGTACCGGAAGATCCAGCAGGCGTCGATCTCGAGCCCCTCGACGACCTCGCGGGCCGCGGCCGACAGCATCGCCTGCGGCTCGGAGCTCGATCCGGTCGCCACGGCGAGCGCGGCGAAGGCGGCCAGCTCGGCGGCGCGGCGGCTCGACTCGGCTTCGATCCAGCGCTGGTGGCCCAGCTCGAGGACGGTCGCCACGAACCGGACCGGTGCATCCGCGGATCCGACCGGCGTGATCGTCACCATCATCGGGCTCGCCTCGCCGATCGACGTGCGGATGTCGAGCTCGCCGATCCAGCGCCCCGAGCGCTCGATGTCCTCGAAGATGCGGTCCTCGAGATCGAGCGGAGCGTCGGTGGAGAGGAGACGCCGGAACGGCGCGCCGTGGAGGATCGAGGGCGTGAGCCCCGTCGCGTCGGCCATCGCTTCGTTCGCGCGAACGATCGAGCGATCGGGCGCGAGCAGGATCATCCCGGCCGGCGCGTGGTCGAAGTACTCCTGCCAGAGGCTCGACGCGAGCGCGTCGGTTCCGGCGGCGATGTCCTGGTTCGGCAACGACATGAACGATTCTCCGATGGCCACGGGGCCGCGGACGGCCGGTACGCACCTATCGGCGGGTCGCGGGGCGATCTGGAGCGCGCCGCGCGGGGCCGAGGCGGCTTTACCCGACGCCGCGGGACCGCTATGCTGGCCCGGGACCGGCAGTTATCGGGCCGGCCCGGACCCAGGGAGGGAGCGATGAGCAAGGTCACGGCGGGGGTCGTCACGGGGATCGTCCTGGGCGCGGTGTACGGCCTCGTCTCCGGATGGGGCGAGCCGCGCGCGTTCGACGTCTTCACGATCGTGCTGGGCCGCGCTTCCCAGGGGATCATCAACGGCGTGCTCGCCGCGTACGCGACGCCCGGCCGGACGCCGGTCTGGCGCGGGGCCCTGATCGGCGGCGCGGTCGGCATCGTGCTCGGCGCGATCGCCGGGATGCACGGACGCACCTGGGCCGAGACGATTCCCGTCGGCGGGCTGATCGGCGCGGCGTGCGGGGCGGTCACGGCCCGCGCCGGGCGGCCTGCGTACCGCGTCCCGGCGATCTGAACCCGCGAGGCCGACCAAGCCCACCTGACGAGGCGCGCCCTACGGCCAGCGCCTGATACCCGCCGCGCCCGGAGGCCCTACCGCGACGGCTTCGAGGACGACCCCGCCGCCTTCTCCGGCTCCTTCCCCACCGCCACACGCGTGTACGCGTCGGGCTTCAGGTACTTGCGGAGCGCGGCGGTCACGTCGGCGACCGTCACCTTGCGGATGACGTCGGGATAGCGGTCGGCGTACTGGTACCCGAGCCCCGCCATCTCGTAGAACGCGAGGCGGGCCGCCTGCTCCGCGTCGGTCTGCGCGCC
>JBLMXB010000097.1:0-26947 GCA_050257555.1 Hyphomicrobiales bacterium
GATCACGTCCTCGAACACGTTCCGCATCGCGTCCGCGACGCCGTCGAGGCGCCCTTCCGCGAGTACGGACCCGAGGATGCTAGCGTCCGAACCCCGTGCTGTCAATTCATTTCTGAGGGCCCCATAGGCCCAACCCGTTGAAATCAGAAGAGGTGGCGAGGCGAGGACCACCCAGAGCGGGGGAATGGGACATAGATGTCCCACCCGATCGCCGCGGCCCGTGGCCCGGGCGGTCCCCCCGCGAACGAAGAACGGGACGTCCGAGCCGAGCCGGGCCGCGAGGCCCTCGAGCCGCGCCGCCGGCAGATCGAGGCCGAAGTAACGCGACGCGCCGGCGAGCATTCCGGCCGCGTCGCTGCTCCCGCCGCCGAGACCCGCGCCGATCGGGATCCGCTTCACGAGCGTCGCCGTGAGCCCCGCGCCCCGCGGCAGGAGCCCCTCCTCCTCGAGGAGCGCGTACGCGCGCTCGACGAGGTTCGGGCCGCCGCCGGGGATCGGCCGCCCCTCGGATCGGAAGACGAGCCCGGTCCGGCCGGCCGGCGCGGGCTCGAGCCGGAGGTCGTCCTCGAGGGCGATCGTCTGGAGGATCGTGTCGATCTCGTGGTAGCCGTCGGGGCGGCGCCCGAGGATCCAGAGACCGAGGTTGACCTTCGCGGGGCAGCGGACGAGGAGCGGCCCGCGCGGCGCGTCCCCCATCGCTCAGATCCCGGGCAGGCCGAGGATGAGGAGGACCGCCGCGCCCCAGAGGAGCACGTTCACGAGCGTCGCGCGGTCGGTCAGCAGGTGCTCGGAGGGATTCCCCCCCTTCTCCTCGGCGTACATGAGATAGAGGTAGCGGAAGATCCCGTAGAGGACGAAGGGGATCGTGAGGTACAGCGGACGCCCGTGGAACTTGGCCAGCGTCTCCGGGGCGATCGTGTAGACGGAGTACGCGAGCACGGTGGCGCTCGTCACGACCGCCACCAGCTGATCGAGGAGCCGCATCGTGTAGTTGCCGAGCGCCGTCCGGTGGCGCGCCGCGTCCTCCGTCAGCATCGACAGCTCGTGCCGGCGCTTCCCGATGGCGAGGAAGAGCGCGAGGAAGAACGCGCAGACGAGGAGCCAGGGGGAGAGCTCGATCCGTTCGGACGCGCCGGCGACGTCCTGCAGGAGCTCGACCCCGGCCGCGGCGCGGATCACGAACCCCATCGCGATGAAGACGACGTCGAGGAGCACGACGTTCTTCACGAACACCGAGTACGCCACGGTGAGCGCCACGTACGCCACGGCGGTCGCGCCGAAGCGGGGCCCGAGGAGGAAGCACCCCGCGAGGCCGGCCGCGACGAGGAGCGCCCCGAAGAGGCCGGCCGCGGCGGGCGGCACGCGGCCGGACGCGACGGGCCGCTCGCGCTTCTCGGGATGGAGGCGGTCCCGGTCCACGTCGATCACGTCGTTCCAGAGGTAGACGCCGGAGACGGCGATCGAGAAGGCGAAGAACCCGACCACGCTCGGGACCGCGTACGCGGGATCCAACAGCTTGAGCGTGAAGACGAGCCCGGCGAAGAGCACCAGGTTCTTCGTCCACTGGTAGATCCGCATGGAGCGGAGGAGGTCGCCGATCAACGCCGCCCCTTCCGCCCGCCGCGGGCCGCCGCTTCGGCCATCGCGCACCAGAGGTGGCCCACGAGGAGGTGCACTTCCTGGATGCGCGGCGTCTCGTCCGACGGGACGACGAGGCACTCGTCGCAGCGCCGGGCGAACGCGCGCCCCCGCGCGCCGGTCATGCCGATCACGCGCATGCCGCGGGCGCGGGCCGTCGCCACCGCGGCCAGCACGTTCGGCGAGCGGCCGCTCGTGGTCATGGCGATCAGCAGGTCGCCGCGCCGGCCGAGCGCCTCGAGGCCGCGCGAGAAGACGCGCTCGAAGCCGTAGTCGTTCGCGACGGCCGTGAGCGTGGTGGGATCGGCGGAGAGGGCGATCGCGGGGAGCGCCGCGCGGTCCGCGAGGTAGCGTCCGACCAGCTCGGTCGCGAAGTGCTGCGCCTCGGCCGCGCTCCCGCCGTTCCCGGCGAAGAAGACGGTGCGGCCGCGGCGTGCCGTCGCCGCCACGAGGCGCCCCATCCGCTCGATCGCGTCCGCGTCCCGCGCGTAGACCGCGGCCAGGATCCGGAGGCTCTCGGCGAAGGCCGCGCGGATCGCGGCGGCCGCGGCGCGGCGGCCGGCCCGCTTCGGGCGCGCGGCGGCGCCGCGGCTCGTCCGGCGCGCGGTGGTGCGGCGGCCCCCCCGTTTCCGGCGCACGGCGCGCGGGCTCACGCCGCCGCCCCCTCGCCGGCGCGACGGCCCGCGAGATGGCGATGGACCGCGTCCTGCCACGGCGGGAGCGGGTCGCCGGTCAGCGCCCGGAAGCGCGCGCCCGAGAGGACGGAGTACGCGGGACGCGGCGCGGGGCGGTGGAGCTCGTCGGACCGGATGGCCGCGATCGGCGCGTCGGCGCCGAGAGTGCGGGCGATCTCGACCGCGAGGCCGTGCCACGTCGTGTCGCCGGCGTTCGTCACGTGCACGATGCCGGTCGCGCCGTGGCGGAGCAGGAGCTCGATCCCGTGCGCGAGGTCCCGGGCGTACGTCGGCGATCCGCGCTGGTCGTCGACGACGCGGAGCGCCTCCCCGCGCGTCAGACGCTCCGCGATCGTGTCGACGAAGTTCCTGCCGCCCGGCCCGAAGAGCCACGAGGTCCGGACGACGAGGCAGGTCGCGCCCGACCGGAGCGCCGCCGTCTCGGCCTCGAGCTTGGTCCGCCCGTACGCGGAGCGCGGGCACGGCGGATCCTCCTCGAGGTACGGCGTCCCCTTCGTGCCGTCGAAGACGTAGTCGCTGCTGATCGCGATCAGGACCGCGCCGCGCTCGCGCGCGAGCCCCGCGACGTGCGCGGTGCCGTCCCGGTTCACGGCGAGCGCCTGCTCGTATTCCGTCTCGCACGCGTCCACGTTCGTGAAGGCCGCGGTGTGGATCACGGCGTCGAAGTCGATCCCCCTGGCCGCGGCCCGGGTCGCCGTCTCGTCGGTCAGGTCGGCCTCCTCCCGTCCCCAGAGGTAGAGCGTGTGGCCCGCCTCGAGCCGCTCGCGGAGCGCCCGCCCGAGGATGCCGTTCGCGCCGGTGATCAGGATCCGCATCGTGGTCAGAGCACGTCCACGAGGCTGGAGTCGCCGACCATGAAGCGGTACGCGGTCGGCTTGAGCTGGGAGCGCTGGATGCGCACCTCGCGCCCGATCAGGGACGCCTCGATCCGCACCGGGATGTCCTGGATCTGGCAGCGCTCGAGCACGATCGAGTGCTCGATCTCGCTGTTCTTGAGGAGCACGTCGTCGTGGATGGAGGTGAACGGTCCGACGTAGGAGTTCTCGACGATCGCCCGCCGCCCCACGATCAAGGGGCCGCGGAGGAGCGAGTTCCGGATCACGGCGCCCTCGCCGATCACGACCTCCCCCTCGATCCGCGACTCGCGGTCGACGTCGCCCTGGACGAGCCGCCGCGCGCGCGAGAGGACCATCCGGTTCGCCTCGAGCATGTCCTCGAGCTTCCCCGTGTCCTTCCACCATCCCGAGATCACGTGGTGTCGGACGACGCGGCCGTGGTCGATCAGGTACTGGATCGCGTCGGTGATCTCGAGCTCGTTCCGGAACGACGGGCGGATCGCGTTCACGGCCTCGAAGATCGTCGCGTCGAACATGTAGACGCCGACCAGCGCGAGATCCGACTTCGGCTCCTTCGGTTTCTCGACGAGGCGCACGACGCGGTCGCCGTCCAGCTCCGCGACGCCGAACTCCTCGGGGTGCGGCACCTTCGCGAGGAGGATCTCGCTGTTCGGCGACTCGCGGCGGAACTCCTCGACCAGCGGCCGGATGCCGTCGAGGATCAGGTTGTCGCCGAGGAACATCACGAACGCGTCGCGCCCGATCCAGCCCTCCGCGATCTGCACCGCGTGCGCGAGGCCGCGCGGCGCGTCCTGGCGGAGGTACGTGGCGCGGACCCCGAACGCCGAGCCGTCGCCCACCGCCGCGCGGATCTCCGCTTCCGTGTCGCCGACCACGATGCCGATGTCGTCGATCCCCGCGTCGCGGATCGCCTCGAGCACGTAGAAGAGGATCGGCTTGTTGGCGACGGGGATCAGCTGCTTCGCGCCGGTGTGGGTGATCGGGCGGAGCCGCGTCCCCTTGCCGCCGCTCAGGACGAGCGCTTTGATCGCGGGCCTCCCTTCGCTCGGGTCAGGCGGGGACGAGCGCCCCGTGGATCGCTTCGGTGAACGGGCGGACGGGCCGTCCCTCTTCGTGGGCCGTCCCCGTGACCAGGAATCGCGCGCCGGCCGCGGCGAGCGCGCCGGCGTCCTCCGGCCTCCGGATCCCGCCGCCCGCGATCGTCGGCACCGGCGTCGCCGCGGCGACCGCCCGGACGAGCGCGGGGGGAAGCGGGCTCGCGGCGCCGCTCCCCCGCTCCAGGTAGACGGCGGCCATGCCGAGGCACGCCGCCGCCTGCGCGTGGCGCGCGATCGCGTCGGCGTCGGCCTCGCCGAGCGGCGCCGTGCCGGTCACCCGCTCCACGCTGCCGCCCTCCGCGGGTCCGATCAGGAGGTAGCCGACCGGGATCGGCTCCAGCCCCCACTCGAGCACGCGCGGGGCCGCCTTCGTCTGCTCCTCGATCAGGAAGCGCGGATCGCGCCCGGAGAGGAGCGAGAGGAAGAGGACCGCGTCCACGTCCCGCCGCAGTTGCGCCGCGCTCCCCGGGAAGAGGACGATCGGGAGCCGGGTCGCCTCGCGCAGCGCCTCGAGGACCGGCGCGGGATCGCGCGTGAACGGCGTGCTGCTCCCGAAGAGGAGCCCGTCCACGCCGGCCTCCGCGCACTCGCGCCCGAGGTTCCGCGCGCGGGCCGGGTCGGTCCGGTCGGGATCCACGAGCACGAGGTGGGCGGCGCCGTGGCGCCACGCCGCGGCCGTGAGCGCCGGCCAGACCGAGCGGTCGCGCGCCGCCGTCACGCGGTCGCCCCGCTTCCCTTCATCCGCTCGCTGGCGTACGCGGTACCGCGCGCGAGCACGTCCCCGATCCGCGCCGCGTCCTTCGCGCCGGCGACCGCCGACTCCTTCTTGCCGCCCCCCTTGCCGCCGACGATCGAGACCGCATCGCGCACCCACTGGTCGGCCGCGAGGCGTCCGGCAAGCTCCGCGCCGACGGTCGCGAGCACCGAGAGCTTCCCGTCGATCGCCGAGGCGAGGAGCCCCGCTCCGCCCGGAAGCGACTGGCGGATCAGGTCCCCCGCGCGCCGGAGCTCGTCGACGCTCCCGGCCGGCACCTCGGCCGCGATGAGCGGCAGGTCGGCCCGCTTCGCGTCGGCGATCAACGCGCGGACGCGGTCGATCACCGCCTCCTCGCTCTGCTTCGCCTGCGCCTCGCGGAGCGACCGCACCTCCTCCTGGAGCGCCGCGAGCCGGTCGGCGATCTGCTCCTTCGGCGCGTTCAGGCGGTGCGCGAGGTCGCGAAGGAGCCCCCGGTCCTCCTCGGCCCGCTGGTACGCGAGCGCGCCGGTCACGGCCTCGATCCGGCGCGTGCCGGACGCGATCGCCGACTCCGACTCGACGCGGAAGTAGCCGATCTCGCCGGTCCGCGACACGTGGCAGCCGCCGCAGAGCTCGCGGCTCACGCCGTCCACGATCACCTGCCGGACCCGCTCGCCGTACTTCTCGCCGAAGAGCGCCATGGCCCCTTTCGCCTGCGCCTCCTTGAGCGACGTGATCTCGGTCGTGACCGGCAGGTCGCGGAGGATCTCCCGGTTCACCTCGCTCTCGATCGCGTGGAGGTCCTCGGGCGCGATCGGCTTCCCGTGGCTGAAGTCGAAGCGGAGCCGGTCGGGCGCGACGAGCGAGCCGGCCTGCTTCAGGTGCGTGCCGAGCCGTCCGCGGAGCGCCGCGTGGAGGAGATGGGTCGCCGTGTGGTTCCGCTGCGTCGCCGCGCGCGCGGCCGCATCGACCGTCGCGCGATAGGGGCCGGCGTGCGGCGTTCCCTCCCCCTCCACGATCTCCGCGCGGTGGACGATCGAGTCGCCGTCCTTCACGGTGTCCACGACGCGGAGCCGGACCGGTGCCACGCCGGGCATCGATTCGAGCCACCCCTGATCCCCCACCTGACCGCCGCCCTCGGCGTAGAAGGGCGTCGTGTCGAGCGTCAGCTCGACCGCGGCGGGGCCGCCGTCCGGATCGGGGGGCAGCTCGCGGAGGTTCCGCACGGTGACGCCCTCGACGGTCCACCGGTCGTACCCGACGAACGCGGAGTGCGCCCCCTCGGTGACGTGGCGCCACGGTCCGGCGTGCTGCCGGCGCGCCTCGAAGCGCCCGGCCTTCCGGGCGCGGTCGCGCTGCGCCTCCATCGCGGCCTCGTACGCCGGGACGTCGACCGCGAGCCCGCGCTCCCGGGCCAGCTCCACCGTGAGGTCGATCGGGAAGCCGTACGTGTCGTACAGCGTGAACGCGTCCTCGCCGGGGAACGTCGCAGCCTTCTTCGCGGCGAGCGCGGCCGCCACCTCCTCGAAGCGGTCGAGCCCGGTCTCGAGCGTCTCGCCGAAGCGCGTCTCCTCCTCGAGGATCGCGGCCGCCACGGCCGGCTCCTCCCGCTTCAGGTACGCGTACTCGTCGTACGCGGACATCTGCGCGACGACGGTCGGGACGAGCCGGGAGAGGAAGGGTCCGTGGATGCCCAGGTCGCGGCCGAAGCGCGAGGCGCGGCGGAGGAGCCGCCGGACGACGTACCCGCGCCCCTCGTTCGACGGCCGCACCCCCTCGGCGAACGTGAAGACGAGCGCGCGGGTGTGGTCGGTGATCACGCGGGCGGCGCGCGTGCCGCGCTCGCTTTGCGCCTCCTTCGGCTCGCCCATCCGCTTCACGGCCTCGCCGATCGGACGGAGGAGGTCGCCGTCGTACACGCTCGCCGCGCCCTGGAGGATCATCGCGAGCCGCTCGAGTCCCATGCCGGTGTCGATGCCGCGGTTCGCGAGCGGCTTCCGCTCGCCGGTCGGCGCCTGGTCGAACTGAGGGAAGACGAGGTTCCAGAACTCGAGGTAGCGCTCGCAGTCGCAGCCCGGCGCGCACTCCGGCCGCCCGCATCCCGTGCCCGGCCCCTGGTCCCAGTAGATCTCGGAGCAGGGGCCGCACGCGCCCTGGCCTCCGGCCGGGCCCCAGAAGTTGTCCTTCTCGTCGAGGCGCGTGACGCGGTTCGCGCCGAGCCCGATGTGTTTCGCCCAGAGGTCGAACGCCTCGTCGTCCTCCCGGAAGACCGACGGCCAGAGCCGCTCGGGCGGCATGCCGAGCACCTGCGTCACGAACTCCCACGCCCACTCGACCGCCTCCTTCTTGAAGTAGTCGCCGAAGGAGAAGTTGCCGAGCATCTCGAAGAACGTGGCGTGGCGCACGGTGAGCCCGACGTTCTCGACGTCGGTGAGCCGGAGGCAGCGCTGCACGGTGGTCGCGCGGCGGACCGGCGGCGGGAGCGGCGACGCGAAGTACGGCTTGAACGGCACCATCCCCGCCGACGTGAAGAGGAGCGTCGGGTCGTCGAGCGGGACGAGCGGGGCCATCGGGAGGTGCTTGTGGTCGCGCGCGACGAAGAAGTCGAGGTACGTGCGGCGCAGCGCGTTCGTCGTCGGGGGGGACGTCGGCGTCGGGGGCATCACTCCTCGTCCTCGGGTTCGAGCTCCTCTCGGTGCGCTTCGACCAGATCCCGGATGGTGTCCCACCCGAAGCCGCGACGCAAGAGGGCGCCTTCGAGCCGCCGCCTCCGGTCCGCCGGCGGGCGGCGCGCGAGCTTCCGCAGAATCTCGTCGGCCGCGGCGCGGGCGCGGCCCGCCTCCGTCTCGAGCGAGCGCTCCGCGAGGTCCGACTCCTCCTCGAGCGTCCGCTCCCACGCCGCGAGGAGCGCCGCGGGCACGCCGCGCCGGCGGAGCTTCGCCTCGAGCAGCCGCCGTCCCTGCGGCTTCCGCAGCAGTTCGGAGCGAAGGAACGACCGCACGAACGCGCGATCGTCCAGAAGCGAGACGCGGCGGAGGCGCTCGACGGCGCGCTCCACCGCGTCCGGGAGAAACCCGCGCTCGGTCAGCCGGTCGGCGATCTCGCGCTCGGTGCGCGGACCGCGGGCCAGCATCCGGAGCGCCGCTTCCTTCGCCGCGTCGTCCGACGCCGCCCGCTCCGGCGGAATCGGCTTCGGCACGGAACCTCCGCCGCTCCTAGATCCGGACCCGGCGCTCCCCGCGCGCTTCGGGCGTCGGGGCCGCGGTCTCCGGCTCGGCGCCCTTCTGGGCGGGGACGAGCCCCATCGCCTCGCGCAGCTTCCGCTCCACCTCCGTGGCGGCGTCGCCATGCTCCTTCAGCCAGATCCGCGCGTTCTCGCGGCCCTGGCCGATCCGCTCGTCGCCGTAGCTGAACCAGGTGCCGCTCTTCTGGATCAGGCTCTTGTCCACGGCGAGGTCGAGGAGCTCGCCCTCGCGGGAGATCCCCTCGTTGTACAGGATGTCGAACTCGGCCTCCTTGAACGGCGCGGCGACCTTGTTCTTCACGACCTTCACGCGGACGTGGTTCCCGATCACGTTGTCGCCGTCCTTGAGGGAGCCGATCCGCCGGATGTCCATCCGGATCGACGCGTAGAACTTGAGCGCGCGCCCGCCGGTCGTCGTCTCGGGATTGCCGAACATGACGCCGATCTGCATGCGGATCTGGTTGATGAAGATCACGGTGGTGCGCGACTTGGAGATCGTGCCGGTCAGCTTCCGGAGCGCCTGCGACATGAGGCGCGCCTGGAGCCCCATGTGCGAATCGCCCATCTCTCCTTCGATCTCGGCCTTCGGGACGAGCGCGGCCACCGAGTCGATCACGATCACGTCGACCGCGCCGCTCCGGACCAGGTGGTCGGCGATCTCGAGCGCCTCCTCGCCCGTGTCGGGCTGCGAGACGTGGAGCGCGTCGATGTCGACGCCGAGCCGCTTCGCGTAGTTGGCGTCGAGGGCGTGCTCGGCGTCGATGAAGACCGCGTTCCCGCCCAGCTTCTGGGCCTGGGCGATGATGCTCAGCGTGAGCGTCGTCTTGCCCGACGACTCGGGACCGTAGATCTCGACCACGCGGCCCCGCGGGACGCCGCCGATGCCGAGCGCCGCGTCGAGCGCGAGGGAGCCCGACGGGATGGCGTCGATCGAGACGCGCGCCGAGTCCTCCCCGAGCTTCATGATCGCGCCCTTGCCGAACTGGCGCTCGATCTGCTGGACGGCCAGCTCCAGCGCCTTCGAGCGCTCCTTGCTCATCTCCCGAGTGGACGGATTGGCTGCCATATGGTCTTCCCCCTGATGTGGTTCTGGCGGTCCGTACCGGGACGCCGGGTTCGGGTCGGGGCGGTTTCGTCGTCTCATCGGTGATTCGCGCCGCGGGCGGGTCGCGGGAAGGTCGGGCTCAGCGTCCCGGCGGCCGGAGGCGAACCTCCTCGAGCGCAGTATAGCGGGCTCCGGCGGGATGGAGGTCACTTTTCATCACCACGATCCGGTCGAGGAGCGCCTCCTCCGGCGGCTCCCCGGCCGCCGCGTCCCGGAGCGCCTCGAGGCCGCGCGCGCCCTCGCGGACGCGGGCCAGCGTGAGGTGCGCGCGGAACGGCTTGTCGGGAGGCCCGAACCCGGCGCGCTCGAGGGCACCGTTCACGGCCCGGGCCACCGCGCCGACCTCCTCCTCGCCCCGGGCGAGGCCGACCCAGATCACGCGCGGCCGCGCGAGATTCGGGAACGCGCCGAGCGCTCCGAGGCGCGCGGCGGGCGCTTCGAGCGGCGCGGCCGCGGCGCGCACGGTCTCCCGGACGCGCGCGACCCCCGACTCGCCCAGGTCGCCCAGGAAGCGGACCGTGAGGTGGAGGTTCTCCGGGCGGACCCAGGAGAGGCCGCTCCGCCCGCCGGCGAGGTCGCGGCAGAGCGCTCCCAGGTAGTCCCTCCAGGGCGCCGGGATCGGGAGCGCGACGAAGGTGCGGATCACCGCCCGCCGTCCCGGACCCGCCGTCGGAGGAGATCGAGCGCGTACGCGGTCGAGCGGATCGAGATCTCGGCGCGCGTGCCGCCGAGGACGTGCCGGGCCGTCTCGACCCCCTTGGCCGACGCGAGGCCGAGGAAGACGAGGCCGACCGGCTTCTCGGGGGTCCCGCCGTCGGGCCCCGCGATCCCGGTGCTCGAGAGGGCGAAGTCGGCGCCGAAGCGGGCGCGGGCGCCCATTGCCATCGCCGCGGCCGTCTCGGCGCTCACGGCGCCGTGCGCCTCGAGCGTGGCGGTCGGGACGCCGAGGAGCGCCTCCTTCGCGGCGTTCGCGTACGCGACGATCCCGCCGAGGAAGTAGCGCGACGCGCCCGGCGTGGCCGCGACCTCGGCCCCGATCCCCCCGGCCGTGAACGACTCCGCCGTGGCGAGCGTGAGCCCGCGCGCGGCGAGGAGGCCGCCCACGACCGCGGACATCGTCTCCCGGTCCCGCCCGTAGAGCGACTCTCCGACGACCTCGGTCACGCGGCGCTCCACGCGGTCGAGCGCCTCCGACATCCGGATCGGATCGGGGGCGAGCGCCGAGAGCGTGAGATCGAGGCCGTAGGAGTGCGGGAGGTACGCGATCCGGACGTCGGGCTCGGCCGCTTCGATCCCCGAGAGCTCGGTCGCGACGGCCGACTCGGAGAGTCCGACCGTGCGGAGCACGCGCCGCGCGATCAGCGGGATCGAATGGACCGAGCGGATGTAAGGCACGACGTACGAGACCATCATCGCCTCCGCCTCGGCCGGCACGCCGGGGAGCACGAAGACGTCCACCCCCTGGTGCTCGAAGTGGAGCCCCGGCGCCGTGCCGCGCGGGTTCTCGATCACGCGGGCGCCGCGCGGGATCAGCGCCTGCGCCTCGTTCATGGCCGGCATCTCGCGGCCGCGCTCGCGGAACCGCGCGCGGATCTGCGCGAGCACGACCTCGTCGAGGACGAGGCGGCGCCGGAAGACCGTGGCGATCGCCTTCCGCGTGAGGTCGTCGGGGGTGGGACCGAGCCCGCCGGTCGTGACGACGAAGCGGGCGCGATGGACGGCGGCGCGGAGCGCCTCGCCGAGGCGCGCCGTCTCGTCGCCGACCGTGGTCTGGAAGACCGTCTCGACGCCGATCTCGGCGAGCCGCTCGACGATCCGCTCCGCGTTCGTGTTCCGGGCGAGCCCGTGCAGGAGCTCGGTCCCGATCGTGACGATCTCGGCGCCCGCGGCGGCGTTCATCGCGCCGCGCCGTTCAGAACGGCGCCCCGGCCCGGGCGAGGACGCGGAGGATCACGTTCGTCGCGATCCCCGCGAGCACGTCGTCGATCACGACGCCGAGCCCGCCGGGAAGGCGCTGCGACTGCCGGATCGGGAACGGCTTCACGATGTCGAGCACCCGGAAGAGGAGGAACGCGACGCCGAGGAGGAGCGCCGGATGGCGGGGACCCGCGCCCGCCGGGATCGCCCAGACCGCGATCAGGAAGCCGGCCAGCTCGTCGATCACGATCGGGTGCGCGTCGTGGCCCAGCTCTTTTTCCGCCTCGTGGCTCGCCCAGACGCCGGCGACCGTGACGAGCACCGCCGCGACGGCCAGCGGCACGGTCGCGTCGAGCGAGCCGGGGATCAGGTAGAGGAGCAGCGCGATCGCGGCGGAGGCCCAGGTGGCGGGCGCCACGGGGAGGCGGCCGAGCCCGAACCCGGTCGCGAGGATCAGGGCGAGCCGGCGCACGATCCGGTCAGCCCAGCTGCTTCAGGACCAGCTTGCAGGCGAGCTTCAGCGTGTCGAACACGCCGGTGCCGCGGAGCGCCACGGCCTCGAAGTACGGCGCCTGCCTCGGATTCAGCTCCTTCTCGAGATCGGGCACGGCGACGACGCGCGGCAGGTCCCGTTTGTTGTACTGCATGACCACGGGGACCTTCTCGGGCGTGAGCCCGTGCTCGGCGAGGTTGTCCTGCATGTTGATCAGGCTCTCGATGTTCGCCTCGTAGCGGTCGATCTGGGAGTCGGCCACGAAGACGATGCCGTCGACGCCCTTCAAGATCAGCTTCCGGCTCGCGTTGTAGTAGACCTGGCCGGGGACGGTATAGAGGTGGAAGCGGGTGCGGAAGCCGCGGATCTGCCCCAGCTCGAGCGGCAGGAAGTCGAAGAAGAGGGTCCGGTCCATCTCCGTCGCGAGGGAGATCATCTTGCCGCGCGTCTCCTGCGGCACGCGGGAGTAGATGTGCTGGAGGTTGGTCGTCTTCCCGCACAACCCCGGCCCGTAGTAGACGATCTTGCAGTTGATCTCGCGCGAGGAGTAGTTGATCAGCGACACGAGGGGTCCGGGCTCCTCACTCCTGGAACAGGCTGTCGATCTCGTTCTCGGCTTCGGCCTGGAAGTCGGCGCCCAGGGTCGTCGACAGGATCTCCTCGTTCCGGTACTGGAGCTTGTTGAAGAGGCGGTTCAGCACGACGATCAGCTCGTCCCCCGCCCGCCGCGCCTTGAGCCGCACCAGTCCGAGCGACGTCTTCTTGTCGAAGAGCACGACCAGGATCACGCGGTTCGCGATCTGCGAGAGGTAGAGGCTCTCGTTCGTCCCCTGGTGGACCAGCGTCGCGAAGTCCTTCTCCCCGACCATCTCGGCGAGCTGCGCGTTCGCGGCGAAATCGGCCGCCGCGAGGGACGAGAAGGACGTGACGTCGAATCCGGGAGGTTCCCCGATGGAGTTGATCAGCTGACCGGTCTTGTCGATCAGCATGACGCTGCGGGCGCTGGCGCTGCGCGAGAGCGTCTGGAGGATCTGATTGATGGACCAGAAGTCTTCCTCGAAGAGCGCCCAGTTTCCCTTGACCATCGTCCTCGCTCCTTGGACACGCGGGCCCCGCCATACGGCGCTTCGGCCCGTCCGCTCGCTCAGGAGGGGTGTCCTGCCCTGGCCCTCGCGTACCGCCGCGGCGAGACCGATGCCCCCATCACCCCGAAACCGGCGCGATCACGATCGCGCACCGCTCGAATCAAGGAATTGGGCGAACCGTAGCACGTCCGATCGGGCGGTCAAGGAGAAAGTGCCCCAAGTGACGTAGTTAGATTTCCTTGCGGCCGCTCAACGCGCGCGCCAGCGTCACCTGGTCGGAGAACTCGAGGTCGGAGCCCATCGGCACGCCGCGCGCGATGCGGGTCACCTTGAGGCCCGCTATCGGCTGGAGGAGCCGGGCGATGTAGAGCGCGGTCGCCTCGCCCTGGGCCGTCGGGTTGGTGGCGACGATCACCTCCTGCACGCCCCCCCCGCGGACCCGCTTCTGGAGCGCGTCCAGGTGGAGCTGCTCGGGGCCGATCCCGTCCACGGGCGAGAGCGCCCCCTTGAGCACGTGGTAGCGGCCCCGGAACTCGCCGGTCCGCTCGAGCGCGAGGACGTCCATCGCCTGCTCGACCACGCAGAGGAGCGCGCCGTCCCGGCGGGGGTCGGCGCAGAGGGCGCAGGGCTGGGTCTCGGTGACGTTCCCGCAGATCTCGCAGTCGACGACCTTGCTCTTGAGATCCACGATCGCCTGCGCCAGGCGGCGCGCGTCCCCCTCCGAGACCCGGAGGAGGTGGAAGGCGATCCGCTGGGCCGACTTCCTCCCGAGGCCGGGGAGGCGGGTCAGCTCGGTGATCAGGATCTCGAGGAGGGCGCTGGAGTACTGCACGGGCATTCGCTCCGATCGCGGGTCGGGGACGGCAATCCGACCTCATGGTAACGGAGATGCCGTCAACGCCGCCAGAGCGTGGCCCCCCACTCGACGGAAGCGCCGATCTGATTCGCGACGTAGCTCGCGGGGTCCGTGGACGGCCGGTTCGCCGAGGCGAACGTCGCACGGTCGTTTCCGTGGCGGAAGAAGCCCCGGAAGGAGAACGGCCCGGGCGGATTCCAGCGAAGGCCGATGGTCACGTCGGCGATCCGGTCGATGCGGCCGTGGTGGGACGTATCGGATACGCGATCGCTCGTGTACTCGCGGCGCTCGTACTCGGCGCCGATCTCGCCGGCCAGGCGCCCCGCCCCCGTCCCGGACAGGCGGATCCGTGTCCGGGCGCTCGCGACGGGACCGTGGTAGCTCACGTCGGGGTCGTCGGCGGGGGATCCGGTGGCCTCGTCACCATCCCTGGCGTCGGCCGCGCTCGTCCGATACCCGGCCGTTCCGTCCAGGTCCCACCGGCGCCCCCGGGAGTTCCACCCGCTCCCGATGCGAACTTCGTGCGTGTCGGAAGTTCGTTCGCGGAAGTACTGGTCGTAGGTGCGGCGCTCGTACCGATAGTGCAGGAACCCGTTCGTGCGAGTGGCCAGCCGCTGGCGGTACTCCACGCTCCCGATGGTCAACGCGAACGAAGCGCGGCGATACCGGGAAACGCCGAGGCCGGAGGGGACGTCCTCGTCGAAGAGTTGGCGGAGGTAGTAGTTCGGGAGTCGGTAGGCGCCGACCGCGACCGACCGCCCGTGGGCGAACTCCTCCCGCCAGGAGACGCTTCCGGCTCCGTCGTCAGCGGTTGCGTTCGTTCCGTGGAAATCGCCGCTCCAGCGCAGGCGAATCGTCCTGCCTCCGCGACGGCCGCGGTCCAACTCGTACCGGAGCGAAACCGACGGCTCGAAGAGGGCGTCGTCGATGCTCGTCACCGAATATCGGTCGGGATTGGTCCCTGCGTCGAACGTGGCGATCTGCCCGTCCGAGTACTGGAGGAAGTTGTCGTCGTGACTGGCCCGAAGGGCCACGGAGAGCCGAATCCTCTCTCGCCAGCCGGTCTCGGTCGCGGAGGCCCCCGGGGCGGCGCCGGCGGCCGCCAGAAGGAGGAGCGCGGCGAGCGCGGCGGACCTCGAGGAGAGACGGGTTGTCATCGGTCGGGTCATCGTCACTCCTCGTTTCCGACGGAGGGTTGTGGGATTCGGGCGTGGATCTCCGCCGCGCCCTGCTTCGGCGACAGGAGTTCGACGGCGACGTCGTGCGTTCCCTTCCCGACCTGGACCACGACCCGGTCGACCTTCGACGGGATCCGGTCGATCCCTTCGGCGTACGTGGCCGCGACCGCCTTCGTCGTCGTGAACGTCTCCTCCCGGGTCGGCGCGCCGGCGACGCGGATCGCGAGTCGGTATCGGTGCGCTCCGCGCATGGTGGCGTCGAAGTCGAGCCGGGAAGTGAGCTCGAGGGTCGTTGGCCCCACGACGCGGAAGCGGACCGCCTGGCCGTGGCGCGTCGTGTAGTAGGGAATCAGCTTCTCGCCCTCCGAGACCGTGACGCTGCGCGGCGCCTCGATCGGCGTGAGCGAGACCATGGGCTCGGTGGCCGCCATACGCGGCGCCGCGACGAGGACCCGGGCCAGGATGTCCGGAGCGCCTTCCACCGCGATCGAAAGGCGGCCCGCACCCGGTGGCACCGAGACGACGACGCTTCGGCTCTTGCAGACGATGCCTTTTCCGTCGCGGCGCCGGACCCGCTTCCCCGGCGACGACTCGGTCTTCGTTTCACCGAGCCTGGCTCCTCCCGCGCTGACCATCACGGTGTACGAGACCGGGGTCGCCGTTCCGGCCCCGACCACCGCCCGCGTCACGACGCGCACGCGCGCCGGGCCGACCACCGAGACCTCGAGCGGCCGCCTTTCGGACACCTCGAAGTAGACGCGAGGCTTCCCGTTCACCAGCACGATCACGGGATCGAGACCGGCGACGCGTTCGATCGGGTCCCACGAATCGGCGCCCCCCGCGCGGGCGGCCGGGGCCTGGCCGGAGGCGAGGAGCGCCGCCAGCGCGGCGGCGATGGCGACGCAGGCGAGCGTGGGACCGATGCGGTTCGGGGCGCGATGGCGTCTCATGGGAGCGGACTCCGTTCGGGATGGGGCCGGCCGAGCAGCTGGTGCCGGATGTCGAGGCGAAGGATCACGACGTTGACCAGGAGCACCAGGAGCGCGGCCCCGCCGACGATCCAGAGGTTGTACTGGTACCGGATGAACAGGAGTCCCTTGCCCGGCTTCGCTTCCCTGCCCGTCGCGTGATCGACGATCGAGAAGGCGCGCGCCAGTTTCTCGACTTCCAAAAGCTGGATCACCGGAATGCGACGCTCGGCGAGCACGTTCAGCACGCCGCGATTCGGGTAGTTGCGCGCCGCGAGCCGACGGGTGAGTCCCGCGGGGACGAGCCGCGCGTTCTGGGATCCCCCCAGGCTCGCCACGCCTCCGCCGACGTTGATGTAGACGCGGATCGGCTTGCCGCGCGCGGCGGCCACCGAGTCGTACACCGCGACGCGGCGCTTCACCGCCGCGAACACGTTCTCATCGTCGAGGAAGATCGCGCCCGAGCGGCGGATCGCGTTCTCGATGAGGAGGCGCCCTTGCGGCGAGAGCCCGCGGCCCGCGTCGCCGCCGCCGCCGTACGAAGCCGCGATCGAACGATCGGACCAGAGACCGGCGCCGATGCATGCCTGCTCCATGTCGAGCCACGTCATGTCCGGGTCGGTGGCGCCGAACATGGAGGCGCCGACCGAGGTCACGATCACGGGCCGGACCCCCATCGCGCGGCACGCCGAGAGGACCGCCAAGTTGAGGCCGGGAAGCGAGCCGGTCATGCCGACCGCCACGAGATCGCCGGGCCGCACGCCCGCCTCGAGCATCATCTGGGTCACGGCGGCCGCGAAGTTCGGGTGCGTCGCGAGCGCTTTCGCCGCCTGAACCCCGCGGTCGGTCGTGATGAGCGTGAACTGCGGACCGACGAGGCCGGTCCCGTCCGGATCGTTCCGCGGATCCACGGTGATCCCGCGCGCTCGCTTCGCCGCGGCCACCGCGCGCTCCGCGCGCTCCATGAGCGAGACGGCGCGCAGCTTCATGCGATAGGCGTCCGCGTGAACCGGCACCACGGACCGTTCCGCGACCGCGTAGGCTCCGACCGCCAGGATCGCGAGACCGACGAGCGTCATGGTCGGCACCTTCGTCGCGCTCACCGGATGATCTCCCCGCCGCCCACCAGCATGAGACAGAGGCGAACCAGGATCGCGGTCGTGATCATGACGGCGATCGTCGCGACCACGCCCTGACGCTCCATCCAGTTCGCAATGAGGCCCGGGATGATGTAGCCGATCGTCTGGAACTCGTACGTCGTGCCGTGCATCTTGAAGACGAGGAGGTCTCGGGAGAAGGCGCCGAAGACGAATCCGAGGAGGACGGCGATCACGATCCGCCGCCGCCCGTAGACCAGGGCGTAGCGCGAGACGATCTTCATGCAGCCGAGCGTGACGAGACTGACCGCGATCGTTCCCGCGATCCGCATCGGGTCGTGGGCCATCAGCGCGAGATATCCGGGGACGACCATGCCTCCGGCGGCGACCCCGAGGGTCTCGGAGAAGACCAGGCTGATGAAGAGCCCGAGGCCGATCGCGGTCTCGATCACGGCCCGAACTTCCGATTCTCGAAATGGAGGACGATCTCCTCGCCCAGCCCCACGATGTTCCCGATGCCGACGACGATGCCCCGGCGCTCGACCAGGGCGACGACGCGCTCGAATACCTGCTCCGCGCTCCGGCCGCCGAGATCCGTGAGGTGGGAGGGATCGAGCCCCTCTCGCACCGCCCGGAACGCGACGGCGGCGGTCCCTTCCCCGGAAAGGACGACGTGATCGGCATTCAGACCCGAGGCGACCAGCGTCGCGATCTGTTCGGAGCGTTGGAGACGATCGGCACGGCAGTTGGCGAGCACGATGCGCCGGACGCCGGGCTCGGCGCGGTCCAGCCCGAGACGCTCCCAGATGAGACGGGTCGAGTCGGGATCGTTGGCCGCGAAGGCGTTCACGAAGGTGATCTCCTTCGACCCGACCCTGACGAGGTGCCGGCGGAGCGCGCCGGGATCGGGCGGGGCGGCGATCATCGCTTCGAGCGCCGGGGCGCGCGGTACGCCCAGCTGGGCGCAGACCGCGAGCGCCAGCGCGACGTTTTCGGCGTGCTCGATGTAGGAGAAGCGCTCGATCTCGTCCGGGCGGACCGAGTCCGCGTCGGCGATCGTGAGTGCGCAGCCTCGCCGGCGCGCTTCCGCCTCCAAGATGGACGACAGGGCGCGCTCGGCCGTGAAGGCGACGCCACCCCGCGGCAGCGTCTGGGCCAGCACGCGGGCCGCATCTTCGACGGTCGGACCCATCACGTCGAGATGGTCGGCGCGGACGTTCGTGATCACGCCGAGGGTCGAGCGGACGAGCCGCTCCTCGGTGAGGGGCTGGAGCTCGGGAGCGACCGCCATGCACTCGATGACGAGGACCTCGGCCCGCTCCTCGACCGCGCGGCGGACGATGCGCGTCTGTTCGATGACGTTCGCGCGTCCGACCCGGAAGACCTCCACTTCGGAACCGTCGGGGAAGATCATGCGCGCCATGGTTCCGGTCGTCTTGGCGAAGACGCGGCGGCGGCCCGAGCGGAGCCCGGCCGCGATGAGTCTCGTGACCGAAGACTTGCCTCGCGTGCCGTTCACGTGCACCCGGACCGGAATCCGAGCGAGGTTGGAGGCGTGACGGCGGCTCTCGGCCACCCCATACGCAGTGAGGCCCACGATGAGCAGCGAAGGGACGGCGATCGAGGGATCAAGCACGGGAACGGTTGGGCACGGGGATGGGCGAAGTCCCTACGAAATAGGCACTTGCGGCCGCACGCCGGCCGCGACGCCCCCGCACTGCAGTTTCGGCACTGGTACGACGAAACTTGAGCTAAATGAGGCCGGGCGGGAGGCCCATGCCGCCGGTGACCCGGCCCATCTCCTCCTCGACCATCTTCGTGATCTTCCCGCGCGCGTCGCGGAGCGCCGCCAGGACGAGGTCCTCGAGGAGGTCGGCCTCCTCGGGGTTCACGACCTCGGGGTCGATGGAGATCGCGAGCACCTCCTGCGCCCCGTTCATCGTCACCTTCACCTTGCCGCCGCCCGCGGTGCCGATCATCTCGCGCGTCTTCAGCTCCTCCTGGACCTTCGTCATCCTGGCCTGGAGGGCCTGCGCCTGCTTCATCATCGCCTGGATGTTCATGCCGCTCCGCTCCCCCGCTCGCCCTGGTCGTTCGCGTCACTCGGGTTCATGATCTCGCCGTCGAAGATCTCGACGATCCGCTTCACGATGGCGGCCGAGCCTTCCGCCTCGCCGGTCTCCTCGGCCGCGTCCGCCGCGTCGGCGAGGATCTCGGCGCGGATCCGGTTCGGCGCCACCGCCGGCGCGCCGGGCGCGTCGCCGATCACGCAGTGGAAGACGGCGCCGGCGCCGAACTGCCGTCCGAACTCGTCGTTCAGGATGTCCCGGTTCTCCTTCATCTCGAGCATCGCCTTGTGGAACGAGTGCTCGGCGCCGAGGGCCACGCGTACCGTGCTCCCCGCGAGCCCGAGGAACGACGCCTCCTCGAGGCAGGTGCCGAGCAGGAGCTTCCGCTCCTTCACGCGCTCGACCGCGGCCTTGAAGCGGGCGAAGTCGTCGCCCGAGACGGGGCCGGAGTCGGGGGCGGCGGGCGCGGCGCGTGGCGCGGGAGCGGTGGGCGCGGGAACGGTGGGCGCGGGAGCGGTGGGCGCGGATACGGCGGGCACGGGTGTGGGCGCAGCGGACGGTGCGGCCGACGGGGCGGAGCGGGCGGCCGGCGACTTGGCGGCGAACGGCCGCCGCGGGGCCGGCTCGGGCCCGGCGGCCGCCTCGCCGCGCGGGCGCGACGCGCCGCCCTCGCCGCCTCCCCCCGCCTTGCCGCCCAGCCGCGCCTCGAGCGATTCGAGGCGGCGGATCAGGTCGTCGATCGGGGCCGCGGTCGGGAGCGTGCAGAGCTCGACCAGGCAGACCTCGAGGAGCGCGCGCGGCGCCTCGGCGCGGCGGAGCGCGCCCCGGCTCTCCAGGAGGAGTGCCAGCATCGCGCTCAGGTCGTTCGCGTGGAACGCGCGGGCCTGCTCGGCGTAGCGCTCGCGGTCGGCGGGCGCGGCGTCGATCAGCCGCTCGAGCGAGCGGTCGACGGCGAGGAGCATGAGCTGGCGGAGGTGGTGCGTGAGCCCGTCGGCCACCTCCTCGACGTCCATCCCGGCGTCGTAGAGCCGGTCGAGCGTCTCGATCGCCTGCTTCGGATCGCGCGCGGCGATCGCGGCGCCGAGGTCGAAGTACGCCTCGAGCCCCGCGAGCCCGAGCGCCTGCGCGACGGCGTCCGCGGTCACCCCCTCGGGCGCGACCGAGAGCGCCTGGTCGAGCCGCGAGAGCGCGTCCCGCACCGAGCCCTCCGACGCGCGGGCGATCAGCGCGGCGGCGTCCTCGTCGAGCTTCACCTTCTCGAGCGCGGCGATCGTGTTCAAGTGCGCGATCAGCTCGGCGCTCTTCAGGCGCCGGAACTCGAAGACCTGGCAGCGCGACGCGATCGTGTCGGGTACCTCGAGCGGCTCGGTCGTCGCGAAGACGAAGCGGACGTGGGCGGGCGGCTCCTCGAGGGTCTTCAAGAGGGCGTTCCAGGCGAAATCGGTGAGCTGGTGGGCCTCGTCGATGATGTAGACCTTCGACTTCCCGCCCGAAGGCGCGTACTTCACGTTCTCGCGGAGGTTCCGGATCTCCTCGATGCCCCGGTTCGACGCGCCGTCGATCTCGATCACGTCGAGCGAGGAGCCGGCCGTGATCTCGGTGCACGAGCGGCACGCGTTGCAGGGCTCCGGCTCGCCGTCCTTCCGCGTCTCGCAGTTCAGCGCCTTCGCGATCAGGCGCGCGGTGGTCGTCTTGCCGCTCCCGCGCGGGCCCGCGAAGAGGTACGCGTGCGCGACGCGGTTCGTCGCGACCGCGCGCTCGAGCGTCGTGCGCACGGCGTCCTGGCCGACGAGGTCGGCGAAGCGCTGCGGCCGGTACTTCCGTGCGAGGGCGAGGTGGGACACGGTCGCTCCAGGGTCAGCCGGCGGCGATTCGGAAAGGGAAAACGGCCCCCCCGGTCCTGGCTCGGGTCAGTCGAGTCCGCGGCACATCAAGGAAATCACTGACCGCTGCTACCTTCCGGTCCTGGCGGGGTTCGTGACGCTCGATTGCGCGGGAACTGGCCGTCAACACCAGGCCGCGAGGAGGCCAGTCCCGGTCTCCGCGGCCCGGGGGCGGGTGGCCCCCTGTGGCGAAAAAGTGGTGGAGATGACCGGGATCGAACCGGTGACCTCCTCGTTGCGAACGAGGCGCTCTCCCAACTGAGCTACATCCCCACGGGTTGCGTCTGGGTGAAGCCGAAACCGTATCGGATCTTGGGACGACGGATATGGCGGAGAGAGAGGGATTCGAACCCTCGAAGCACTTTCGCGCTTACACGGTTTCCAACCGTGCTCCTTCAGCCACTCGGACATCTCTCCGGGGAGCCAAGGTGCACGCGCACTCCCTCGCGCGCCGGTGTCAAACATGGCGGAGAGAGAGGGATTCGAACCCTCGATACCCTTACGGGTATAGCGGTTTTCGAGACCGCCCGATTCAGCCACTCTCGCATCTCTCCGCGCGAGAGGATACGCGAATCAGGGCTCCGTTTCCAGGCGGTAGTTCGGCGCGCGGCGCCGCGATCGGAAGAACGACTCGAGGAGTTCGGAGCATTCGTCGGCCATGACGCCGCCGAAGATCTCGGCCCGGTGATTGAGTCGCAGATCCTGGGGCACCATGGCGAGGGAGCCGCACGCCCCCGCCTTGGGGTCCCGCGCGCCGTACACGACCCGCGAGACGCGGGCGAGGACGATCGCCCCGGCGCACATGTGGCAGGGCTCGAGCGTGACGTAGAGGGTCGCCTCGTCGAGCCGCCAGGTCTTCACGGTCTGGCAGGCGGCCCCGATCGCCAGGATCTCGGCGTGGGCGGTCGGGTCCTGGGCCCCCTCGACCCGGTTGTGGCCCCGGCCGATGATCCGGCCGTCCCAGACGACGACGGCCCCGACCGGGACCTCGCCCTCCGCTTCGGCGGCACGGGCCTCGACGAGCGCCGCCTCGAGGAAGCGCTCGTCGTCCGGCCGCGCGCCGATCACCGAATCCCGCCGATCCGCTTCTCCGCGCGCATCGCCCGGCGGCCGCTACTTCTGCGGGAACTTCTTGAACGCGTCGCGGATCAGGTCGCCCGCCACGGTCTCGTAGCGGGGCGGCTGGCTGTCGGCCGTGCGCTGGATCACGCCGGTCGCGTCGTAGTTGACGTTCGCGCTCGAGGGATCGAGCTCCTCGGCGAACCGCTGCTCCCGCGGGTTCTTCGACCAGAGGAGCTTCTTCGAGCGGATGTCGTACAGGGCGAACGACAGGCCGACCGTCGTGTTCGACGCGCCCGTTCCGACGACCCGCGCGCGATGGTTCTCCCACTCGTTGATCTTCACGCAGAGGACCGCGCTGACGGTGAGGAGCGAGTCGAGGCCGCGCACCGCCGTCGTGTCGAGCTTCGCGTACTTGGACCACGTGTCGGTGACCGCGTACGCCTTCCCCAGCGCGTCCACGGGCGTCAGGATCCGCTCCACGTCGTCCGGCAGGAGGAAGACGGCCCGCGACTCGGGCACCTCCTTCAGCTGGTCGCGCAGGAGGTCTCCCATGATCTTGGTCGCGCCCAGCTCCTGCGTCGTGTTCACGACCGGGAGGATCGCGACACGAATCGGCCCCTTGGCGTTCTTCCCCCCGTCGTCCTTGGCGAGGGCGGCAACGGGCGCCGCGAGCAGCGCGAAGAGGGCCACCGCGAAGGCGGCGCGGAACATGGTTCGCTGGTTCATCGGCTTGTCCTCATCGGGGCGGGTACCGGCGTGAGGGGGACGTCGTCGGCGCGTCGGCGGATCGGGTGGCGGGCCCAGGAGGATTTGAACCCCCAACCTTCTGATCCGTAGTCAGACACTCTATCCAGTTGAGCTATGGGCCCGTACCGCCTACGCGCTCGACGTCACCGAAGTGGCGGAGAGGAGAGGATTCGAACCTCCGGTAGGGTATTAGCCCTACAACGGTTTAGCAAACCGCCGCCTTCAGCCACTCGGCCACCTCTCCCCACGTTCCCGGTCTGTCCGTGAGCCGCGAGATAGTACCGGTGCGGGGATGCGCGGTCAAGGTACGGGAGATCCGCCGCCGTCCTGCCCCTTTGCGACCGGCCGCGGACCCTTCGATAGATCGTACGCCGGCTCCACGTGGATCGTTACGTCGATCACCTGCGGGAGCCGCCGCTGGACCTCCTCTTTCACGTCATGCGCCAGGGCGTGGCTCTCCCGGACCGTCATCTCGGGATCCACCTCCAAGTGCATGTCCGCCACGTAGTATAGACCCATCTTCCGCATCAATAGTTTCTCGACTTTGTAGACTCCGGGGAGCGATTCGGCGACCCGGGTCGTGTCCGCGACGAGATCGGTCGTGGCGAGGCTCTGGTCCATCAGCTCCTCGACGGCGGGCCTGAGGAGGCGGATCCCGTTGAAGAGGATGATGGCGCTCGCGAAGAGCGCCGCCCACGCGTCGGCCCGCTCCCACCCGGGGCCGCCGAAGACCGCGATCGCGATGCCGATCGCGGCCGCCAGCGACGTGATCGCGTCGCTCCGGTGGTGCCAGGCGTCGGTCCGGACCGCGTGGCTCCCCGTCTCCGCGCCCACGCGCGAGAGGAAGCGGAACATGACCTCCTTCACCACCACGACGCCGAGCACGACCGCGAGCGTGAACGGCGCGGGCGCGCGATGCGGCGCCATGATCTCCTGCGTCGCCTGGATCGCGATCCCGACGCCGGCGCCGAGGAGGAGGACCGCGACGAGCGCCGCCGCGATCGGCTCCGCCTTTCCGTGGCCGTACGGGTGGTTGTGGTCCGGGGGGCGCTGCGCGATCTGGAGCCCGCGCCAGACGATGATCGAGCCGAGGGAGTCGCCGAGCGACTCGATGGCGTCGGCGATCAGGGCGTAGGACGTGCCGACGATCCCCGCGAAGAGCTTCCCCGCCGCGAGGACGAGGTTCACCGCGAGGCCGATCAGGCTGGAGCGCATCCCGCGCGTGTAGCGATGGCTCTGCGGGGCGTGGTTCGTCGCGGGCGCCGGCATGGGGTAGGTAGTCTGGGCCGCGGGGTCGTGGATGGCAACCTCGGTTTCGGACTCGGCGCGGGGCCAGCCTCCCCGGGGGGACTAGGGCCCGGCCTGGACGCGGAAGTTCAGGGTTCCGGACACCTTCGACAGCGAGAGGATGATCGTCCAGCCCCCCGCGGACCCGGTGTTCGTCGGATACGTTCCGTTGTCCTTCAGGTTCCGCGAGTAGACCGTGGCCCCCGTCGCGTCGTGGATCGAGAGCGTCGCGGTCCCTTCGCTGATGCTGCATGCCTGGTTCACCGTCGCCGCGTTCTTGGAATTGGCCCAGGTGTACGTGAACGTCTTCGAGTACTTCTTCATGTCGGTCACCTGGAATTGAAAGCTGTCCTGCACGTTCGAGATCTGCAGATCCTTCCCCATGGTCGACGAGTCGCCGCAACCGGCGGCGACGGCGATCGCCGCCGCGAGGCAGAGGGGAAGCAGGAAACTCCGGGAGCGAATCGATCGCATGGATTTCATGGGCGCCTCCGAGCGGCGAGGGGTAACTCGGGCAGAATCGCCCAGCGGCGGGGGCGGGGCAATGCTCCAGAGGTACCGCTTGGCGATGGGTGGGCCGCACGCCGCCGGCCCGCGACTAGATCCAGCGCCGCACGGAGGCCTTGTAGCGCAGGTAGTCGTCGCCGAAGTGCCGCGCCATGTACGCCTCCTCCTTCGGGATCACGTTCCGGTCGATCGAGAGCGCCGCGATCGGGAAGAGGACGTAGGGCCAGGCGTAGCCGAAGAAGAGCGGGAGCCCGAGGTAGACGAGCGCGAGCCCGAGGTACATCGGATTCCGCGTGAACCGGTACGGCCCGTGGCGCACGACGCGGCTCGCCGGCTTGTGCGGGATGATCGCGGTGTGCGCGAGGCGGAACGTGATGATCCCCGAGAACGAGGAGAGCATCCCGAGCGCGACGATCCCGATGCCGACGGGCCGCGTGGCGGCGTGGACGGCGTCGGCGAACGCGTCGTGCCCCACCCACCGGTGGAGCGCGACGCCGGCCAGGAACGGAAGGGCGTAGACGAAGGGCGGCGGGAAGACGACGCCGGCGTTGTCGTGGGCGGGATCGATGGCGGCGGAGTCGCGCGTGGTGCCGGAACTCGGGGCTTGGCTCATCGGCGGCTCATCCCTCCAGCGCGTTCGTGAGATCGGCGATCAGGTCGTCCGGATGCTCGAGGCCGATCGAGAGCCGGAGCAGGTCGCCGGGGGTCGCCGTGTCCGGCCCCTCGATCGAGGCGCGGTGCTCGACCAGGCTCTCCACCCCGCCGAGGCTCGTCGCGTTCCGGAAGAGCCGGACGCGCGACGCCGCGCGGAGCGCCGCGTCGCGGCCGCCCTCGACGCGGAGGGAGAGCATACCGCCGAACGCCGACATCTGTCGCTTGGCGATCGCGTGTCCCGGATGCGACGGGAGGCCTGGATAGAGCACGGCCGCGACGCGCGGGTGCGATTCGAGCGCGCGCGCGACGGCGAGCGCGCTCGCCGCGTGGCGCTCCATGCGGCATGCGAGGGTGCGGAGTCCACGCAGCACGAGCCACGACGCGAAGGGCGACGGCGCGGGCCCGAGGATGTACCGGCTCTGCGCGACGCGCTCCACGATCTCGTCGCGTCGCGCGAAGACGAGCGCGCCGCCCAGGACGTCGCCGTGCCCGCCCAGGTACTTCGTGGTCGCGTGCAGCACCACGTCGGCGCCGAGCGCGAGCGGGCGCTGGAGCGCGGGCGTCGCGAACGTGCCGTCCACGAGGAGGCGGGCGCCGGTTTCGTGCGCGAGCGCGGCGAGCGCCGCGAGATCGAGGATTTGGATCTCGGGATTGGTCGGCGACTCGACCCAGACGAGCCGCGTGTTCTTCCGGAGCGCGGCTTTGGCGGCGGCGAGATCGGTGAGGTCGGCGAACGACGTCTCGATCCCCCACCGCGGCAGGTACTCGGACGCCATCACTTTGAAGGCGTAATAGATCCGGTCGTGGAAGAGGACGTGGGAGCCGGGCGCGACGCACTGGAGGTACGCGGCTCCGGCGCCGGATCCCGAGGCGAACGCGAGCGCCGTTTCCCCGCCTTCCAGGGCCGCGAGCGCCGACTCTAGGCGCGTCTGGGTCGGGCTCGACATCCTTATATAGAGGTGGTCGCCGGCCGGGGTCCCCTCCGGGGAGTGGATGAAGTTGGTCGAGACGTGGATGGCGGGGGCGAGGTCGGCGGCTCCCGGCTCCGGATCGGAGGCCGCATGGACGGCGAGCGTTTCGAATTTCATGGCGGGAGCCTCCGGGGGGTTACGGCGAAGTTGTCCGCGGCGATGTCGGTGGCGGCGACGGGCTTTGTCCGGCCGGCGCGCCGAGACCGAATCGTTCCATTCGATTCCAGGTCCCGCGGGCATCACGGGTCATCAGCCACGCATCGGTCGCCTCGGCGCGGATCGGCAGGTGGGGTTCGATCTCTCGTCGAAGCGCCTGTTGCGGGATATCGCCATCGAGCATCGCTATGGTCAGGTGCGGGATGATGCGCGCGTAGAGGCCGCCATAGGGCGGCGCCTCCGGCCATCGGTCGACGAGTCGACGGGTCACGCGGGCGAACGGCTCTTCGGGATGGGGCGTGAGGTAGAGGGCGTCGCCTTTCGAGGCGCCGAAAGTCGTGAGGGCGGTCAGGTCGAATGCGAAGGTCGGTTCCGCCGAAAGTATCGTCCCGAGCTCCGTGCGAACCTCCGAGGTAAGCCGCGCCAGGGGGAGGAACGGATACAGGATCGTGACGTGTGCCGGAATCCCACGCGCCGCCGAAGGGTCGTAGCGCTGGCGATGCCGGGCGACAGCCGGGTCGGCGGCCGGCACCGGGATCAGGACGACCGAATCGCCTTCGACGATTCTCTTGGGGGATCCCATTCGATCAATCCTCGAGTTCGATCATGGCGGAGGGGGTAGGATTCGAACCTACGGTGCCTCGC